>JBJOHC010000198.1:0-12040 GCA_046047955.1 Planctomycetota bacterium | reverse complement strand
CGCGCCGCCATCGGCGTCGTCCGCGCCCGTGAACCCGCCGTTGATCGAGATCCCGGGGATGCCCGCGATGTTCGTGTTCACCGTGTAGACATCGCAGAGGTACATCGAGAGCGGGTCCTTCATGCCGCCGATCGGGAAGGCGGGGATCGGCGAGGTCGGCCCGAGGATCACGTCGCAGCGCTCGAAGGCGCGCGCGAACTCGGCGGCGATCAGGCGGCGCACCTGGAGCGCGCGCTTGTAGTACGCGTCGTAGTAGCCCGAGCTCAGCACGTAGGTGCCGAGCATGATGCGCCGCTGCACCTCGGGGCCGAAGCCCTCGGCGCGCGACTTCGAGTAGAGGTCCTCGAGGTCCTCGCCCGCGGCGAGCGTCGCGCGGTGGCCGTAGCGGATGCCGTCGAAGCGCGCGAGGTTGCTCGACGCCTCGGCGGGCGCGATCACGTAGTAGGTCGAGATGCCGAGGTCGGTGAGCGGGAGCTCGACCTCGACGATCTCGGCGCCCATCGCGCGCGCGGCGTCGATCGCGCGCTCGTACATGCGGGCGACGGCGGGGGCGTTCGCGTCGGAGCGGTACTCGCGCGGAATGCCGACGCGGAGCCCCGCGAGCGGTTCGCCGACGCGCGGCGCGACGGGCGTCGCGGGCGCGTCGGCGGTCGTCGAGTCGGACGCGTCGCGGCCGGCCATCGCGTCGTAGACGAGCGCGGCGTCGGCGACGGTGCGCGCGAAGGGGCCGATCTGGTCGAGGCTCGAGCCGAACGCGACGAGGCCGTAGCGCGAGACGCGGCCGTAGGTGGGCTTGAAGCCGACGCAGCCGCAAAGGGACGCGGGCTGGCGGATCGAGCCGCCCGTGTCCGAGCCGAGCGCCGCGTCGCAGAAGCCCGCGGCGACCGCGGCCGCGCTGCCGCCCGAGCTGCCGCCCGCGACGCGCGTCGCGTCGTGCGGATTGCGCGTCACGCCGAACGCGCTGTTCTCGGTCGACGAGCCCATGGCGAACTCGTCGAGGTTCGTCTTCCCGATGAAGACCGCGCCCGCCTCGCGGAGGCGCACGATCGCGGTCGCGTCGAACGGCGAGCGGTAGTTCGCGAGCATCCGCGACGAGCAGGTCGTGCGCCCGAAGGTGGTCGCGATGTTGTCCTTGACCGCGATCACCGCGCCCGCGAGCGGCCCGAGCGCCGCGCCACGACCCGCGGCGACCTCGGCGTCGATCCGGTCGGCGGCGGCAAGGGCCTCGTCGGCGAGGACCTCGTTGAAGGCGTGAATCTCGGGCTCGCGTGCCGCGACCGCGGCAAGGAACGCCTCGACGCGGCTGCGCGCCGTCAGGGCGCCCCCGCGCACCTCGGCGCAGATCTCGGCGAGCGGCTTCGAAGGCCGGTGGGCGGTCGCGTTCACGCGCCACCTCCGTCGCCGAGCACCTTCGGCACCGCGAGGAAGCGGCCCTCGGTCGCGGGTGCGTTCCGCAGGAAGTCCTCGACGGGCATGGTCGCCTTCGGCTCGTCGGCGTCGAGGCGGTTCACGAGCGGAAGCGGATGCGCCATCGGCTCGACGCCGTCGACATCGACCGCGCGGAGCTTCGCGATGTGCCCGAGGATCGAGGTGAGCTGCGTCCCGATCGGCCCGACCTGCGAATCGGCGAGCTTCAGGCGGGAGAGCCGGGCGATGTGCCGGACTTCCTTCTCGCCGAGCGTTTCGGCGGCGTGACGGTGTGCGTCGGACATGGCGCGAGGGTAGCAGAGGCGCCGCGCGCGGTTGCCGCGTGCGCATCGGTCGTCCGTGCGCGGTCGAACCGCGGCCGTCGCCGACGCCCTCGCGCGCCGCGGCCGCCGACGGGACCGGCCCGCACGCACGGGGGCCATCGGCCGCACACCTATACTTGCCGCCTTCGCCGCCGCCCCGCACCGAGCCTCCGCATGACCGAGACCGCCGCCCCGACCCGCCCACTTCCCTTCGGTTCGAAGGTCTTCCGCGCCGTCATCTGCCTCGGGCTCGCGGGAACGGGCGTCGCGATCGCGGGCGCGCTGTTCGCGACGAAGCCCGCCGCCGACCGGAACGCCACGAAGGCGCCGCCGCCGCGCGTCGCCGCGCTCGCGCTCGCGCCGGTCGAGATCGAGCGCCTCGTGCGCGGCTTCGGGAGCGCCCGCGCGCTCGCGACCGCCGATGTGCCCGCGCGCGTCGGAGCGGTGATCGCGCGGCTCGGCGAGGGCTACTCGCCGGGCGCCACCGTCGTCGCCGGCGAGGTCCTCCTCGAACTCGATCCGAGCGACTTCCTCGAGCAGGTCGCGGTCGGCGAGCAGGCGATCCGCGCGACCGACGCGCAGATCGCGATCCTCGACAGCCAGCAGCGCGCCGCGAGCCGCGCGCGCGAACTCGCGGGCACCGACCGCGACCTCGCCGCCGCCGACCTCGCCCGCGTCGAGTCCGCGCGCGCCGAGGGCGCCGCCGTCGACCGCGAGGTCGACCGCGCGCGGCAGGCGCTCGTCGCGGTCGACCGCGCGCTCGTCGCCGCCGACGACGCGCTCGCCCAGATCGCGCCGCGGCGCGCCGCGCTCCTCGCGCAGCGCGCGGCCGAGGAGGCGCGCCTCGAGCTCGCGAGGCTCTCCGCCGAGCGCTGCACCGTGCGCGCGCCGATCGCGGGGGTCGTCCAGCAGGCGCCGCTCCGCCTCGGCGAATCGGTCAATCCCTCGCAGACGATCGCGCGCATCGTCGACCTCTCGCGGATCGAGGTTCCCGTGCGCATCCCCTCGTCGCAGCGCGTCTTCGCCGCGCCAGGCGCGACGGCCGTCCTCCGCAGCCGCGCCGCGCAGCGCGACTGGCTCGGCACCGTCGTCCGCGCGCTTCCCGAGGACGATCCCGCGACCCGCACCGCGACCGTCTTCGTCGAGTTCATGCAGGATCCCGCGAGCCCCGACTTCATCGCGCCCGGCACCTTCCTCGAGGCGACGATCGCGAGCGGCGCCCGCGCGGCGCGGCTCGTCGTGCCGCGCCGCTCGATCCGCGACGAGCAGGTCGTCGTCGTCGAGGACGGCCGCGCGCGCTTCCGCAGGATCTCGGCCGAGTTCTCCCATCGCGGCCTCCTGCCCGCGACCGGCCTCGAGGACGAGGACTGGGCCGTCCTCGCGCCCGACGGCGGCCTCGCCGCGGGCGCGCTCGTCGTCGTCGACGGCTCGCGCAGCCTGACCGAGGGTCAGGAACTCACGCCCGTCGCGCCCGGCGCCGCGGACGCCCGAGAGGGCGGCGCGTCGTGATCCGCGCGATCGTCGGCTTCTGCGTGCGCCGCAGCGTGCCCGTCACGCTCCTGATGTGGACGCTCCTGATCGGCGGCGCGGTCGCGCTCGCGACCATGCGCCGCGAATTCTTCCCCGAGACCGCGCCGCAGGCCGCGCGCATCGTCCTCGTCTACCCCGGCGCCTCGCCGAAGGAGATCGAGGAGTCGATGGCGCGGAAGATCGAGGACCGCGTCATCGATGTCGAGGGCGTCGACCGCATCGAGACCCGGCTCTCCGAGGGAACCGGCGGCATCACCGTCAAGCTCTTCGCCGGCTTCGACAGCGACAGGGCGATCGAGGACATCCGCCTCGCCATCGAGCAGATCACCGACCTGCCGCCCGAAGCCGAGCGCGTGCGCGTCTTCGACTTCAAGCCGAACTTCCCGACCATCATGGTCACGGTCGCGTCCGATGCGGGCGAGGACGCGATCAAGCGCGAGCTCCGCGCGATCCGCGACGACCTGAAGTCGCTCGACGGCATGGGAACGCTCGTCGAGATCGGCCTCCGCCCGCGGGAGATCCATGTCGACGCCGATCCCGCGGCGCTCCTTCGCCACGGCCTGCGGCTCTCGCAGATCGCCGACCTCGTGACCGCGGCGATGGCCGAGGTTCCGGGCGGCACGGTGCGCACGGGCGCCGCGAACCTGAGCCTGCGCACCGTCGGCAGCGCGGAGAATGTCGAGGCGATCCGCGGGATCGTCGTGAAGAGCGCGCTCGACGGCTCGTCGCTGCGCCTCGACGAGATCGCCGAGATCCGCGAGGAGTTCGAGGACATCCCGCAGGTCCGCCGCTTCGCGGGCAAGCCCGCGGGCACGCTCGTCGCCTTCAAGGAGGGCGACCAGGACGCGGTCATGATCGCCGAGATGGTGCGCGGCTACGTCGCGGGCCGGAACGGCGATCCCGCGCGCGACGGCATCGCCGAGCGCGTCCTCACGACGGCGTGGGAGCGCGGCTTCGAGCTCGGCCGCTCGCGTCCGCCGGTCGACGGCATCCTCGCCTGCCACAACGACCTCGCGCGCATCATCGAGGGCCGCTTCGAACTCCTCTCGAAGAACGCGGTGCAGGGCGCGGTCCTCGTCTTCCTCGTCCTTCTCCTCGGCCTCAACCGGACGACGAGCACCTGGGTCATGGTCGGCATCGTGATCGCGGTCGCCTGCACGCTCATGTTCATGAAGGCGACGGGCGTCACGCTCAACCTCATCACGATGTTCGGGCTCCTGATCGTCCTCGGCATGCTCGCCGACGACGCGATCGTGATGAGCGAGAACATCCTGAAGCGCCACAAGCTCTACGGCGAGCCGCCGCTCGTCGCGGCGGTGAACGGCGTCGACCAGGTCTTCTGGCCGGTCGTCGGCAGCGTGACGACGACGATCGTCGCCTTCGTCCCCCTCGTCTTCATCAAGGGAAACATCGGCGAACTCCTGGGAAACCTGCCGACGGTCGTCCTCATCGCGCTCGCCGCGAGCCTCTTCGAGGCGGCGTTCATGATGCCCAACCACATGGCGCACGCCCTCGCGCGCGACGAGCGTCGCGCCGCGCGCGGCGGCTCGTGGCTCGACCGGATCGGCGGCCCCGCGGCCGCGTTCCGCGAGCGGATCATCGAGCGCGTCCTCGCGCGCTACGACCGCGTCGTGCGCTGGTGCCTGCGCGAACGCTACATCGTGCTCGCGGCGACGGTGATGGTCCTCGTCGGTTCGGTCGGCATGGTGCTCGGCGGACGCCTCGCGTTCGTCTTCCTTCCCGCCGACGACACCGAGACGGTGATCGTCGACTTCCAGCTTCCGATCGGGTCGACGATGGAGCAGACGAGCGCCGTCGCCCGCAAGGTCGAGGACGCCGCGCGCGCGCAGCCCGAGGTGCAGGCGCTCACCGCGAGCCTCGGCAGCTCGGTCGACTTCGAGACGGGCGCGACGAACGCCGCCGCCACCCACATCGGGCAGATCTTCATCGAGCTCTCGCCCGTCGAGATGCGCACGCGCCGCAGCGCCGAGGTCATCGACTCGATCCGCGCCGCCGCGGGTCGGCTCGACGAGGCGGAGATCCTCCAGTTCAAGGAGGTCTCGGGCGGTCCCGCGGGCGCCGACCTCTCGTACGAGGTGCGCGGCGGCGACGACCGCGCGGTCGACGCGGTGGTCGCCGAGATCAAGGCCGCGCTCGCGGGTTTCGCGGGCGTCAAGGACATCGCCGACGACGCCGACGACGCGCAGCGCGAGCTCCGCATCGCGCTGACGCCGCAGGCGCTCTCGATGGGCTTCACGACCGGCGAGGTCGCGCGGCAGCTGCGCGCGGCGATCTTCGGCGTCGAGGCGCACACCTTCAGCGAGGAGCGCGAGGATGTCGACGTGCGCGTCCAGTTCTCGCGCGCCGCGCGCCGCACCCTCGCCGAACTCGAGGACCTCTGGCTCGTGAGCCCCGCGGGCGCGCTCGTCCCGCTCGTCGAGGTCGCCGACATCTCCGAGGGCCGAGGCTACGCGACGATCCGCCGCGTCGACCGCGAGCGCACCGTCACCGTGAGCGCCGACTGCGACGATCTCACGAACCCCGAGATGGTCGCCTCGGCGATGGCGCCCGAGATCGCGCGCATCGCGGCCGCCGCGCCCGGCACCGTCATCGACGCGGCGGGACGGCAGAAGGACCTCGTCGACGCGTTCTCGAACTTCCCGCTCGCGCTCGCGGCCGCATTCCTCGGGATCTACGTGATCCTCGCCTGGCTCTTCGAGAGCTACGCGCAGCCGATCGCGGTGATGCTCGCGATCCCGTTCGGCATCATCGGGATCGTGTGGGGCCACCTCCTCCTCGGCTACGACCTCACCTTCCTCTCGATCATCGGATTCGTCGCGCTCGCGGGCGTCGTCGTCAACAACTCGCTCATCCTCGTCGAGTTCTCGAACGGGATGCGCGAGAAGGGCATGCCGCTCCTCGAGTCGCTCGCGCGCGCGGGACGGCTGCGCCTCGTGCCCGTCACGCTCACGACGATCACGACCCTCGCGGGCCTCACGCCGCTCATGCTCGAGCAGAGCTTCCAGGCGCGGTTCCTCATCCCGATGGCGATCTCGCTCGTCTTCGGCCTGATGAGCGCGACCGTCCTCACGCTTCTCGCGCTGCCGGCGATCCTCGTCGTCTTCGACGACCTCCGCCGCCTCTTCCTGAAGGCGTGGAACGGCGTCGACCCCGGCGAGGCGGCGATGACGCCCGAATTCGACGAGACGCCCGACGCGCGCCCGCATGGATCCTGAACCCGCCGGCGCTACACTCGCCGCCCGCGACGGACCACACGCATGAAGGGCGCGCTCACCATCCCCGAAGGCCAGGTCGTCGTCGGCATCGACTTCGGCGGCACGAACATCCACGCCGGCGCGGTCGACGCGGGCGGACGCGTCGTCGGCCGCTCGAAGCGCAAGACCAAGGCGCATGAGGGCCGCGACACGGTGGTGCGGCGGCTCGTCGAGAGCGTGACGCGCGCGCTCGAGGACGGCGGCATCGCGCCCGAGAGGCTCGCCGCGGTCGGCGTCGGCGCGCCCGCGATCGTGGACGCGGCGAAGGGCGTCGTCCGGAAGGCGGGCAACCTCGGCTGGGAGGATGTGCCGCTGCGCGACATCCTCGCCAACGCGATCGGCCGGCCCGTCGTCCTCGACAACGATGTGAACGCGGCGGCCTACGGCGAGGTCGCGCTCGGCGCGGCGCGCGGACGCAGGAGCGCGCTCGCGGTCTGGGTCGGCACGGGCGTGGGCGGCGCGCTCATCCTCGACGGCGCGGTCTGGCATGGTCCCTGCCACACGGCGGGCGAGATCGGCTACGCCGTCCTCTTCCCAGGCGGACAGCCCGGCTTCATGACCGTCGAGGATGTGTGCTCGCGCAGCGGGATGGTGAACGCGATCCGCCGGCTGCTGCCGCTGCATCCCGAGAGCCACCTCCATCGCCTGCTCGCGGAGAAGTCCGACGACGCGGGCGCGATCGGCTCGTCGATGATCGCGAAGGCGTACCTCAAGGACGACCTTCTCGCGCGGAAGGTCGTCGACCGCGCCGCCGAACTCCTCGGCGGGGCGATCGCGAACCTCGTCACGGTCCTCTCGCTCGACTGCGTCGTCCTCGGCGGCGGCGTGACCGAGGCGCTCGGCGAGCCCTACCTCGCGCGCGTGCGCCGCGGGTTCGAGCGCGCCGTGTTCCCGCCCGCCCTCGCGAAGGCCGAGTTCCGCGCGAGCGCGCTCGGCGACGACGCGGGCCTTCTCGGCGCGGCGATGCTCGCCTGCCGCGCGCTTCCCGCCTGACGGAGGACTCGATGACGACCTCGACGAAAGCCCCGGCCCCGCTCGCCGAGATCGTGCGCGCGCTCGACGCGATCGCGCCGCTCCATCTCGCGGAATCCTGGGATCGCGTCGGCCTCCTCGTCGAGGGCGACGGCCGCGCCATCGCGCGCATCCTCCTCGCCATCGACCTCGAGCCCGCGGTCCTCGCCGAGGCCCGCGCGATGTCCGCCGACCTCGTCGTCGCCTACCACCCGCTCCTCTTCAAGCCGCTCGAGCGGCTCGACGGCTCGACCTGGCAGGGGCGCGTCGCGATCGACGCCGTGCGCGCGGGCATCGCCGTCCACTCGCCGCACACCGCGCTCGACGCGGTCGCGGGCGGCGTGAACGACTGGCTCGTCGAGGCGATCGATCCACGGGCGACCGCCGTGCGCGCCCTCGTTCCCGCGGCGGCGCGCGCGGGCCACACCCACAAGATCGTCACCTTCGTCCCCGAGGGCGAGGTCGACGCCGTGCGCGCCGCGCTCGCCGAGGCGAACGCGGGCACGATCGGCGCCTACACGCACTGCTCGTTCCTCTCCCCGGGCGAGGGGACCTTCTTCGGGCAGGAGGGTTCGAATCCGGCCGTCGGCACCGCGGGCCACCTCGAGCGCGTGCGCGAGGTGCGGCTCGAGATGCCGTTCCACGCGCGCGATCTCGCGCGCGTCGTCGACGGACTGCGCGCCGCGCATCCCTACGAGGAGCCCGCGTTCGACCTCGTCGCCCTGACGCCGCCGCCCGCGACCGATGCGCGCACGGGCGCGGGTCGCGTCGCGACGCTCGCCGAGCCTGCGACCGCCGCCGCGATCGCCGCGCGCGTCGCGCCAGCGCTCGGCGGAGGCCCGCTCGACCGTTCGCGCGGCGACTCCGCACGCACGCATGCACGCGTCGCGGTCTGCGCGGGAAGTGGCGGCAGCCTCCTCGACGCCGCGGCGCGCGCGGGCGCGACCCTCTTCCTGACGGGTGAACTCTCGCATCACGATGTGCTGCGCGCGCATGCGCTCGGACTCGAGGTCCTCCTCGCCGGCCACACGAACACCGAGCGCGGCTACCTGCCGCGGCTCGCCGCGTCGATCCGCGCGCGGCATCCCGGCGTCGAGGTCGTCGTGTCGGCGCGCGACCGCGACCCCATCGTCCGCGACGCGGTCGCCGTCTGACGGTCGCGCGCCACCCCTCCGCGCCAGCCCGCGCGAACCTCGCGATTTCATCCCATCTTCTCGGAATCCCGTTGAAAGCGGGCGGCGACCGTCCGAGTATTCCCGCAGCGGGTCGAACCTTCGGGTCCGGGCTGCGAACACATCCCGGCGACGACCGTCCGTCGGACACAACCAGGTTCCCACGCGCCCGAGCCATAGGAGGGCTCCCATGCAGGATGTTCCGCGCACCGATGCGCCGCGTGCCGCCGACACGGCGGATGGCCTCCCCTTCGCCGCGACCGCTCCGGCGGGCAGGCGCGCGGGAACCCGCAAGCACTTCGTCCTCGACACGAACGTGCTCCTCCACAACTCGCAGTCGATCTTCAAGTTCGCCGAGCACGAGGTGGTGATCCCGCTCTCGGTGATCGAGGAGCTCGACACCTTCAAGAAGAACAACGACGAGACGGGCCGCAACGCCCGCGCCGTCACGCGCGCGCTCGACCGCCTGCGCGCGCAGGGGGCGCTCTTCGAGGGCGTCGTCTGGAACGAGCAGGGCGGCTCGATCCGCGTCGCCCGCTGCGACCGCTCGCAGGACATCTCGCTCGACCTCGACAAGGCCGACAACCGCATTCTCGGCGTCGCGCACGCGCTGCACGCCTCGGGGAAGCGCACGGTCTTCATCTCGAAGGACATCAACGCGCGGGTCAAGAGCGACGCGCTCGGAATCCCCGCCGAGGACTTCGAGCACGACCACATCGCGAGCGACTTCCTGCATCCCGGCTACCTCGTCCTCACGGTGCCCGGCGAGATCATCGACGAGCTCTACGACGAGCGGCAGCTGCGGCTCGACCGGCTGTCGGAACTCCTCGGGAAGGTCGAGGGCGAGACGCCCGACGGTCGCCGCGTCGAGGTGACCGCGGTCGCGAACCAGTTCCTCCATCTCGTCGACGAGAACGACCCGCACCACACGGGACTCGCGCGCATCCTCGCCGACACGGGCGCGGCGATCCCCGTGACGGGGCCGCGCAAGCCCGTCTACGGCGTCATGGGACGCAATGTCCAGCAGACGATGGCGCTCGAACTCCTCCTCGACGACGACGTGAAGATCGTCACGCTGACGGGTCCCGCGGGCACGGGCAAGACGCTCCTCGCGCTCGCGGCGGGGCTCCACAAGACGCTCAAGGAGGAGCGCTTCGACAAGCTCCTCACGGCGCGCCCGATCATGCCGCTCGGCCGCGACATCGGCTACCTCCCGGGCGACAAGGACGAGAAGCTCGCGATGTGGATGCAGCCGATCTTCGACAACATCGCCTACCTCCTCTCGACCCGCGGAAGCCACGCCGACGAGCGCCCCGAGAGCCGCACCGCCGAGCAGCGGATGGACCAGCTCATGGCGACGGGGCGGGTCGTCCTCGAGCCCCTCACCTACATTCGCGGACGTTCCATCCCGAATCAGTTCATGATCGTCGACGAGGCCCAGAACCTGTCGCCCCACGAGATCAAGACCATCGTCTCGCGGGTCGGGGACGGGACCAAGATCGTCCTCTGCGGCGATGTCCTCCAGATCGACAACCCCTACCTCGACGCCGCCTCGAACGGGCTCGCCCACTGCATCGAGCGGATGAAGGGGCAGCGGATCGCGGGCCATGTGTCGCTTTCCCGGACCGAACGCTCGAATCTCGCGAGTCTGGCCGCGGAGATTCTCTGATTCCGTGCTATTCTCCCGAGGTCGGGTCTCCCGACAGTCGCGTCACATCCCGTCGAGAGAGTCGTCCTGGCGTGCCGTTGGCCCAGGTCGCGTCACTCGTCGCACGGAACACGTGGAACCGCCAGCGTCGCCTTCGGGCTTCGCGGCGGAAAGGAAACGCCAGCGCCCTCCGCGAGGAGGGCGCTGGTGTTTTTCGAGGTTCGCGGAAGCGGTGCCCGCGTATCAGTCGCGGCTGTTGAACATCGCCGCGAGGCGGAACGCGAGCTTGAGCGCTTCGAGGTAGACCCACGCGAGCGTCACGACGAGGCCGAAGGCGAGCATCCACTCCATCGACTTGGGCGCGCCCGCGGCGACGGCGTTGTCGATCTGCGCGAGGTCGACGAGAAGCCAGAGCGACGCGAGGAGAAGGATCGCGAGGTTGATGCCGAGGCCGACGAGGGCGGGGGTGCCGCCCTGGAGCGCGGAACCGAGGCTCAGGAAGGGGACCTGCGTTCCGAAGAGGGAGAGGACGAACGCGACGAGGTACATGATCGCGACGCCGAGCGTCATGATCGAGAGGACCGAGGTGAAGCGCGGACCCGCGCGCACGATCCCGAAGGTGTGGAGCGCGAGCATCGCGGCCATGAGGCTTCCCGTGATGAGGAAGGCCTGCAGCGCGAGGCCGCCGGGGACCGCGATCTGCTGTGCGGCGAGGACGCCTTCGAGCGCGAAGCTGAGGCAGCCGAGGAAGAGCCCCTGCGCGATCGAGTAGAGGGGCGTCATCACCATCGCGGCCTTCGGCGAGGCCCAGATCGCGAAGTAGGCGACGAGCGAGACGACGAGCGCCGCGATCCAGGCGACCATCGCGAGGCCGGGGTAGGAGGCGACGACGGTGTAGCCGACCGCGCCCGCTCCGATCGCGAGCATGGTGCAGAGGCTCGTCTTCGCCATGACGCCCTGGACGGTGGCGGTGTTGGTGCGGACGGCGCCGCCGGCTTCATTGAAGATCCGGCCGAGGGACGAGTCGGACAGGACGGGATTGGACGAGGTGAGAATGGCCATGGTGGGAGTGTAGGTCGGCTATTTCGCGGTTCGAGGGCGAATCGCGGCCTCAGGAGGGGTGGCGGCGCTCGCGTCAGCCGACGCCGAGCGCGGCACGGCACGCGGCGACCGCGCGCTCGCGGCGTTCGCCCGCGTCGAGGAGTCGGCCGAGGTCGCGGCGGGTGAGGGTCTCGAGGAGGCGCTCGGCCTGCGCGTCGTTCGCGACGAGGAGATCGGCGGCGCGGCGGAGGATGGCGTCCGAGTCGGCGCCGGCGCTCAGGCCATCCCAGGCGGCGAGCGCGGCGGCGGAGGCGTCGGCCTCGGCGAGGAGCCGCTCGAGCTTCTCCTCGGAGGGGAGGCCGTTGTAGCCGAGCGCCTCGAGGGCGACGCGGACGGCCGCATCCTCGAGCCGAAGGTCGCGGACGGCGGCCATCTTCGGGCGCGAGTGCTCGGTGCCGGGCGGAAGGGGCGCGCGCGCGTCGGCGAGCCGCGCGGCCCATTCGGGAAGCGGCGCGACCTGCGCGGCGATCCCGAAGTTCGCGAGTACGCGCGCCGCACGCTCGCGCAGACGGTGGTGGGCGGCAAGGGCCGCGTCGAGCGGACCAGTCCCGCGAACCTCGCCGCTCGCGGCGG
>JBJOHC010000197.1:0-3285 GCA_046047955.1 Planctomycetota bacterium | reverse complement strand
GGCTGCAGCCCCGCGGAGATCTCCGAGCTCGCGCGCCGCTACATGAAGAGCGACCTCGCGAACCGCGCGATCGTCGCGAAGGTCCGCTCGTCGAATCTCGAGGACCGCGAGCACATCGCGGAACTCCTCGAGCGCGGCGGCGCGCGCGCGGGGATCTGACGGCCGCGCGGGCGGGGCGACCGCGGGGAGGCCGTCGGGAAGTCACGCGCGCGGCGGAGTTCGCGCGGGATCTGACGGACGCACGGGCGGCTCGTTGCATTTGCCGTAGGCCGAGCGGCTGCGCCGACACGACGACATCACGACACCCTCACACCACGAGTCGATGACGGCCTCGCCGCCGCTCACCTCGCACGCAGTCGCGCCGCGAGGGTCGCGTGGTCGCGGGCGAGGGGGTGCGTGTCGCCGAGGACGCGGAGGTCGGCGGCGAAGCGCGGGTCGGCGAGGAGGCGGAGGGCCTCGCGGGTCGAGCCGAGGCCGTCGAGGGCGCGCGCGAGGGCGAGGGTGGCCGCCACGCGCTCGGTGAAGCGCGATTCGTCGCGGGCGAAGTGGGCGAGGACCTCGGGGAGCAGGCTGTAGGCGAGCTCCGCGCGACCCGCGTCGGCGGCGGCCTCGCCGAGCGCGAGGCGCGCGGCGAAGAAGGCGTCGGGATCGCCCTCGCGGACGCCGCGCGCGTCGAGCATGCGGCCGCGGACCTGTTCGGCGCGGAGGCGCGCGCCGCGCTCCGCCGCCGTCGCCGCGCCGCGCCTTGCAGCGAGGGCCGCGGCGCGCGCGTCGAGGAGCGCGAGCGCCTCGTCGGCGCGCTCGAGTTCGAACCATGCGGTCGCGAGCTCGACCTCGATCGCGGCCACCTCGGCCGGGTCGCCATCCTTGAGAACCTCGCGCCGCGCGTCCTCGAGATGCGACGCCGCCTCGGCGAGATCGCCCTCCTCGCGCGCGACCGCGCCGAGGATCGCGAGGCACTCGGCCGCGACGCGACCGCCCTCGGCGCGCCGGAGAAGCAGCGCCTCCTGCGCGAAGCGCCGCGCGTCGCCGCGCAGCCCCGCGCGCGCCTCGAGATCGGTGAAGCTCCGCGCATGCACGGTCCAGGCGAGCCGCGCCACCGCGGCGAGCGCGTCGTCGAGGAGCGATGCCTGCGACGCGACCGCGTCGGGGCCCGTCGTCGGGAACGCGCGGCGCGCGTCGGCGACGAGTCCGCCCGCGAGGACGAGCGCCGCGTTCGCCTCGCCCGCCGTCGCGAACGGCGCGTCGGACGCGAGCGACTCGATGGTCGCGAGGAGGATCGCGATCGTCTTGTCGCGCGGAAGGCTCGAGGCGAGCACCTCGAGCGGCGACGCCCCCGTCGAGGGATCGGTCGCGAGGAGTTCGAGCGCCATCGAGCCGCGCCGTCCCGCGAGCGAGGGCGCGCTCGCGCGGAGGTACGCCGCCGCGAACGCGTCGCCCGCGGCGACCGCCGCCTCGAGCCCCGCGCGGAGTCCGTCGAGTTCGCGCGTCCGCGCGGCGAGCGACTCCGCCGCCTCGGCGAGCCGCCCGTCGCGCGCGACCACCTCGCGCTCAGCGAAGGCGACCATCTCCTGGAGCGCCTCGACCTCGGTCTCGCGCCCCGCGAGCCGGCTCGCGAGCGACGCGGCCTCCTCGCGCGCGAGATCGCGCTCGGAGAACGCGCGGTCGGCGCGCGTGAACGACCAACCCGCCACCGCCATCGCGCCGAGCGCGACCACGACCGCGGCCGCGAGCGCCCCGCCGCGACCACCGCGCCGCGACGACGCGGGATCACCGAGAAGCGCCCGCGATTCCTCGGGACTCAGACCCATCGAAACACCTCGGCGCCGGAACGGCGCCCGCTTTCATCACCTCGCGACACCTCGAACGGCGCGATCCGCCGCCGCCTCGCGGCGACGCGGATCGCGCCCGACATCCACCCGCGGCTGCGCCGCATGGCGATGTCACGACTTCCCGTCACGCCCCGCGGCTCAGCACCACCAGGCCTTGCCCGCGGGCTCCTCGATGATCGCCTCGGAGAGGAACGCCGCCGCGCGCTCGAGCCCCTCCTCGACCGACATGAGCGAATCCTCGTGCTCGATCGAGAGGACATGGTCGTAGCCGTAGCGGCGCAGCATCGAGACGAAGGGCTTCCAGAACTCGTGCCCGTGGCCGTAGCCGCAGGTGCGGAAGTTCCACGCGCGCGACTTGAGGTCGGTGTACGGACGCGCGTCGTTGTAGCCGTTCACGCGGCCTTCCCAGGGATGCAGCTCGGTGTCCTTCGCGTGGCAGTAGAAGAGGAGCCCCGCCTCGCCGAGGACGCGCGCGCTCTCGATCGGGTCGATGCCCTGCCAGAAGAAGTGGCTCGGGTCGAGGTTCGCGCCGAGGACGGGCTTGCCCTTCAGGCCCGACGCCTTCATCGCGAGCTGGCTCAGGCGGATGAGCGTGTCCGGGTTGTAGACGCAGAAGCCAGGGTGCGCTTCCCACGCGACCCTCACGCCGTGCTGCGCGCAGAGGCGGGCCTGCGTCGACCAGTACGGCACGAGCACATGCTTCCACTGGTACTCGAGGATCGCGAGGTAGTCGGGCGGCCACGCGCAGGTGACCCAGTTGGGCGTCTTGTCGGTCTTCGAGCCGCCGGGGCAACCCGAGAAGGTGATGACGACATCGGTCCCGAGCGCGGGCGCGAGCTTCACGGCGTTCACGAAGTCGCGGTGGTCGTTCGCGGCGTGCGTCTTGGCGGGAGGCACGGGGTGTCCGTGGCCCGCGAGGCCCGAGAGCGTCAGGCCGTGGTCCTTGAGGATGCCCTTGATGCGGTCCTGCTCCTGCTTCGAGGCGAGCACCTTCGCCGGATCGAAGAAGGGCTTGCCGGGATACGCGCCGACGGGGAGCTCGATCGCGTCGAGGCGGATCTCGGCGCAGTACGCGGCGACATCCTCGAGCTTGCGGCCGGCGAACAGGGCTGCCATCACTCCGAGCTTCATGCGATCCTCCGTCGGCGCCCCGCGGGCGCGGCTCTGCGTGTCGAACGCGCGCAGGCCGAGCGGCCGCGCAGGGCCGGAAACTACCACCGATCCTCGGTTCGTGGCGAGGGCGGCACGCCGTTCTTTCGGGCGGAACCGCCGCAAGACCGTCGATCGCGTCGTGAAACGCCGCGGGCTCGCGTACGATGCGCGGCCCATGACCCTGGCACTGCAACCGGCGACGATCGCGGCGCTTCTCGCGGCACTCCTCGCGAGCCACTCGAGCGGACTCGCGATCGAGCCGCCGACAACCGCGCCGACCAACCAGCCGACCGACGCGCCG
>JBJOHC010000196.1:0-4593 GCA_046047955.1 Planctomycetota bacterium | reverse complement strand
TGGCCGACCGCGAACCTCGATGCGGCGGGGTGGATCCTGCCCGCCGACGGCGTCTACGCGGGCGAGGCGACCCTTCCCGACGGAACCGTCGCGATCGCCGCGATCTCGGTGGGAACGAAGCCGACCTTCGGCGAATCCGCGCGAACCTGCGAGACGACGCTCCTCGCGCCGAACGGCGTTCCCCTCGAACTTCCACTCGACTGGTACGGCTGGACGCTCCGACTCCGCTTCCACCGCTTCATCCGCGCGCAGATCCGCTTCGACGGCGTCGAAGCGCTCCTCGAGCGGATGGAGCTCGACCGCGCGGCCATCGTCGCCGCGGTCGCGGGAGCGGGGGGCGCGGGCGTCGGGGCGCCGCGCGTCAGGGTATAACTCGCCCCTTGCGGCATGCCGCACCACCCATGCCGTACCAGACGAACGCCTCCATCGAATCGCTGGCCGCCGAACTCCGTGCGGCCGCGCGCATCCTCGTCACGACCCACCAGAAGCCCGACGGCGATGCGATGGGAAGCGTCCTCGCCGTCGTGCGCGCGTGCCAGGCGGCGGGCGTGCACGCGGAGGGGTGGGTCGTCGATCCCTGCGAGGGGAACCTGCGCACCTTCGAGGCCGAGACGCCCGTCCGCCATGTCGACCCGCGCCGCCCCGAGGTTCCCGGCGACGGCTTCGACCTCGCGGTCGTCGTCGACACGGGCGCGTGGACCCAGCTCGAACTGTTCGGTCCGTGGCTCCGCGCCATGGCGCCTCGCGTCATCGGCCTCGACCACCACGCGCGCGGCGACGAGGTCGCGGCGCGGCGCGTCGTCGACGTCTCGTGCGGCTCCTGTACGGCGCTCCTCGCGGGCCTCGTCGACGCGATGGGCGTGCCGCTCGGGTACGGCGCCGACGACCGCGGCCGCGGCTCGATCGCCGAGGCCCTCTACATGGGACTCGCGACCGACACGGGCTGGTTCCGTTTCCCGAACGCGCGCGCCCGCGAATTCGCCCTCGCGGCGCGGCTCCTCGAGGCGGGCGTCGACAAGGACGCGATGTACCAGCAGCTCGAGCAGTCGAGCCGCGCCGAGCGCGTCGACCTGCAGGCGCGCGCGCTCTCGAGCCTGCATCTCGTCGCGGGCGGCACCGCCGCGATGATGCGCCTCTCGGCCGCCGACTTCGACGAGACGGGCGCGCTCCTCGAGGAGACCTCGGGCCTCGTCAACATGCCGATGGAGATCTCGGCGGTTCGCGTCTCGGTGCTCGCGGTCGAGGACCAGGCCGCGGGGCTCGTGAAGCTCAGCTTCCGCTCGAAGCCCGCCGACGAGTCGGGCACCTTCGTCGATGTGAACCAGCTCGCCGCGCGCTTCGGCGGCGGCGGCCATGTGCACGCGGCGGGCGCGCGGCAGGCGAAGCCGCTCGACGAGGTCGTCGCCGCCGTCGAGGCGGCGCTCGCGGTGCGCTGAGCGTCGCGCGCGAATGCAGCGACCGCAGCGCGTCGTGCGGCGCGCATCGCGATGTCTCCCTTCGCGATGATTCTCGTGACGACTCGCGCGACGACTCGCGCGACGACTCCCGCGACGACTCCCGTCACAGCGGGTTTCGAAGCCACCTCGCTCAGCCCGCGGAATCACCCGCCGCGGCGCCTTCCGCCGCGCCCTCCGCAGCGTCGGCTTCCGGTTCGTCCGTCGACGGCGCCGCCGCATCGCCCGCGACCGTGTACCCGAGCTTCTCGATCGCCTGCACGATCGCCGCCCGCTGCTCGGGCGGTGCGACGAGATCGACACGCTCCGCCGCATGGCTCGCGACGCACTCGCCGACGCCCTCGATCTTCCCGACCTTCGCGCAGATCGCGCCCTCGCAGCCCTCGCAGTGCATGCCCTTCACCGAGAGATGGATCGGGACGGGCGCCGAGAGCGCGACCTGCCTCGCCGCATCGGGCGCGGGCGACTTGCCGTCGCAGCCCGTGGAGACGAGGAGGAGGGCGGCGGTCGTCGCGGAGCGGAGGGCGGTGCGCAGCATGCGGTCACGATAGCACGCCGCCGCGACGCCTCGGGCCTCCGCGCGTTCCACCGGTCAGGCCGTGCGAACCAGCGGCGGCTTCTCGAACCGCCCGCGCAGGATCCGCTCGGCGGGCGCCTTCATCCAGTCCTCGAGGATCGCCGTGTAGACCGAGCGGAAGTCGACCCCGTACTTGAGGTCGCCCTGGTCGAGGTCGATGAGCGACGGATGCCGGCCGAAGACGCCCGCCCGCGCCGCGGGCCCGACGAGGAACATCGGCGCCGCCGTCCCGTGATCGGTACCGCCCGAGGCGTTCTGCTTCACGCGCCGGCCGAATTCGCTGAAGACCATCGTGAGGACGCGCCCCTCGTTGCGCTGCTCGCGCAGGTCGCGCTGGAACGCGAGGACCGCGTCGCCGAGCTGTCGCATGAGGTTCCCGTGCGTCCCGAGCTGGCCGCCGTGCGTGTCGAATCCGCCCATCGACGCGTAGTAGACGCGCGTCGGCATGCCGTCGCGGATCATCGCGCCGATCGTCTGGAGCTGCCGCGCGAGTGGCGTCCCGGGATAGGTGACGAGCGGGCGCTTCGCGACCGCCGCGCGGATCTTGTCGCTCGCGACCTGCGCGTCGAGCGCGGTGCGCATGAGGAACGCCTTCTGCGTGCCCTCGCCCGCGTCGTCGAGGACGCCCGCGCGCGTGATGGCGTCGTAGGGGTCCTTCAGCTTCTCCGAGAGATCCTCGCCCACCCAGCGGAAGAGCGCGGGATTCTCGAACGCGACGGGCTTCTGGATGTCGCCCTGCATCGCGAGCGGCGCGGTGCGTCCGATCGCGACCGCACCCTCGGGAACGGGCGTGCCGTTGCAGGTGTGGTCGAAGTAGCGGCCGATCCAGCCCGAGCCCTTCGCGTCGAGGCGGCCCGTCTGCCAGACATCCATCGAGGTGAAGTGCGAGCGGTTCGGATTCGGGTAGCCCACGCCCTGGACGACCGACAGCTCGCCCGCGTCGAGGAGCTCCTTGAAGCCGGTCAGGTTCGGGTGGAGTCCGATCCCGCGCTCCCGCGACAGCTCGAGCGACGCCTGCTGTCCACCCTGCGCCGCCGCGCCCGGCGCGCGCAGCGCGATCGTCGGCCGCGCGCGGAAGTACTGGTCGTCGCCGTAGGGGACGACCGTGTTCAGTCCGTCGTTGCCGCCTCCGAGCTGGACGATCACCAGGACGCGCTCGTCGGGCACGCCCGGGTTCGACGAGAGGAGCGGATTCCCGAGGAGTCCGTGCGCGCTCTCCTCGATGAAGAGGGGCACGGTCGAGGCGAGCGACGCGAGCGCGAGGCCGCGCTGCAGGAAGAGTCGCCGCGTGAAGGGCTGCCGTTCGCCGGAGAGGTCGGGGGTCGTGTCGTGCATGGCGGTGGCTCGTGATGCTCGTCGGGGCGGGAGGTCGCGGTCCTCAGCAGAGCTGGTACTCGGGTGTCGCGCAGAGGAGGCAGAGGAGCGCCTTCACCCGGTCGGCCGTGACCGTGCCGCCGAGCTCCTCGAGGAACGACTCGAGCTGCGCGAGGCGCGCGGGCGATGGCGGCGCGCCGAGGACGAAGGTCGAGAGGTTCCGCACCGCCTCGCGCCCGTCGACCGAACCCGCCGCGTCGCGCAGGCCGTCGAGGAGGTGCGCGGCGTCGTACGCGGCGTCCGACGGATCCCAGTCGAAGGCCTGCGGCCGGCGTCCCGTCACGAGGTAGACCGCGACGTTCTGCCGGACGTAGAGGGTCGCGGTGTTGATCCACGAACGCCCGCCGTCCCAGCCCTTCACGCTCGGCGGCTGGAAGAGCTGCTGCCCCATCAGGTCGCACGCGGCCGAGAGCGCCGAGAGGTCGCGGACGGGCGTGCCGAGGCTCCGCACCGTCTGCACCACGAGCTGCACGGGACTCTTGACGACGGCCTGGCGGTTCTCGGGGGCGTGGAAGTGCTGCGAGCGGAAGAGCGTGCGCAGGACGGGGCGGATCGCGTACTTCCGGTCGCGCAGCTCCTTCGCGAGGCGCTCGATCGTCTCGACGCCGTCGCGCGAGACGGTGGGTGCGTCGTTCACGAAGAAGCGGTAGAGCTTCGTCGCGAGGAAGCGCGCGCACTGCGGCTTCCCCAGGATGATCGCGACGAACTCGTCGCCCGAGAAGTTCCCCGTCCGGCCGAGGATCGACTTCGGCCCCGCGTCGTGCTCGCGCGTGTCGAAGACGAACTCGTTGTCGCGGAAGGTGAGGCCGGTGAGCGCGCGCGCGCCCTCCTTGATGTCCGATTCCGTGTAGCCCGCGCCCTCGCCGAGCGTGAAGAGCTCGAGCAGTTCGCGCGCGAGGTTCTCGTTCGGGCTGCGCCGCCTGTTCTCGTCGTTGTCGAGGTACTTGAGCATCGCGGGATCGCGGATGATCCCGTGCGCGAGGTCGGCGAAGCTGCCCGCGCAGTTCGATCGGAAGAACCCGTTCTGCGCGAGCATGTGCCAGCTGTTCTCGATCGTGCGGTAGCCCGTCGCGAAGTGGCCGTGCCAGAAGAGCGTGAGCTTCTCCTCGAGCGGGCGGCCCGTCTCGATCATGCGGCCGAGCCACCAGCGCTGCATGCGCGCGAGCTGCGCGCGGTCGTCGCGCTCGC
>JBJOHC010000195.1:0-6105 GCA_046047955.1 Planctomycetota bacterium | reverse complement strand
GACTTCATCGCCGAGCCCGTCGCCTCGGGCTGGAGCGAGGTCGTCGGCACGACCTTCATGCCCGACGGCAAGGCGCTCGTCTGGGAGCGCGGCGGCCGCATCTGGGTCGTCACCGAAGCGGGCGTGAAGCTGCCGACGCCGCTCCTCGACATCCGCGACGAGGTGGGCGCGTGGCGCGACTACGGCCTCCTCGGCGTCGTCCTCCATCCCGAGTTCGCAACGAACGGCTGGTACTTCTGCCTCTACGTGGTCGACCGCCATCACCTCGACTTCGCGGGCACCGCGCAGTACGACGCGGGCGCGAACGCCTACTACGCCGCGACGATCGCGCGCATCACGCGCTACACCGCGCGCGCCGACACCGACTTCACCGCGACCGATCCGGCGAGCCGGACCGTGATCCTCGGCGCCGACGCGGCGAGCGGCATTCCGATCCTCCACCAGTCGCACGGCATCGGCTCGATGGCGTTCGGCACCGACGGCACGCTCCTTCTCGCGACGGGCGATTCGGCGAGCTACCTCCAGGTCGATGTCGGCGGACAGGTGGCCGACGGCTACATCGACGACGCGCTCGCGCGCGGCATCCTGCGCGCGAAGGAGAACGTCGGCGCGTGGCGCTCGCAGCTCGTCGACTGCCTCTGCGGCAAGGTGCTGCGGCTCGATCCCGCGACGGGCGACGGCGTCCCCGGCAATCCCTTCTTCGACGCGACCGCGCCGCGCGCCGCGCGCAGCCGCGTGTGGGCGATGGGACTGCGGAACCCCTACCGCATGTCGGTCGTCGAGGGCACGGGCTCGCACGCGCCCGGCGACGCGGACCCCGGCACGCTCCACATCGGCGATGTGGGATGGAACTCGTTCGAGGACATCCAGACCGTCGACGCGCCCGCGCGGAACTGCGGATGGCCCGCGTTCGAGGGCCTCACCGCGCGCACGAACTACCTCGCGGCCGCGCCCGTCAACTTCGACTCGCCCACGGGCCTCGTCTCGCCCGCGTTCCGCCGCTTCCACGAACTCGTCTTCGAGGCGTCGCTCGATCCGACGGGATCGCTGCCGATCGACGCATCGCGCTTCACGCAGGCGGAGTCGGCGAGCGCGAGCGGCGCGCCCGTCGCGACGAACATGGGTGGATTCCACGGCAGCGGCTTCCGCGACTTCGTGGCGAACTCGGGAGAGTGGATCGACTTCACCTTCACGGTCGCGACGGCGGGGCCGCATCGGCTCGTCGTGCGCCACGCGAACGGCGGCGCCTCGAGCCGTCCGCTCCGCGTGCGCGTCGACGGCGCGGTCGCGACGGGCGCGGTCGACTTCCCGCCGACGGGCGCCTGGACCGAATGGCGGCTCGTCGAGATTCCGCTCGTCCTCGCGGCGGGGACGCGCACGATCCGTCTCGAGACGACGGGCGCGAGCGGTCCGAACATCGACGCCGCGACGCTTCTCGCGGAAGGCGCGCCGATCCCGCTGATCCCGGGCGCGGGCGCCTCGAACGCGCACCACCGCCCGATCCTCGACTGGGGCCGCTCGGGCGGCGTCACGCGGACGCCGACCTTCACCGCGGGTGCGGCGACGACCGCGCAGGTCGGTGCGGCGGGCGGCGCGACGGGTGCGCCCTTCGACGGCTCGTGCTCGATCGGCGGACCGCTCGTCCATGCGCACGACTGGCCCGAACCCTGGGGCGACGCGCTCTTCTTCGGTGACTACGGCGGCGGCTGGATCCGCGCGGCGACGCTCTCGGCGACGGGTGAAGTGACGGGCGTCGCGCTCTTCGAGACCGCGACCCCGCTCCTCACGAGCCTCGCCTTCAACCACCACGACTCGACGCTCTGGATGACGCGCTGGCCCTCGACCGTCGTCCGCTACCGCTACGCACCCGAAGCGGGGCTTCCGCCCGTGGCCGCGCTCGAGGCGACGCCCGCGTACGGTCCGTCGCCGCTCGCGACCACGCTGTCGGCGGCGGGCAGCTTCGACCCCGAGGGGGAGAAGCTCGAGTACCACTGGGATCTCGGCGACGGCACGCCGCCGTTCCACGGGCCCGCCGTCATCGAGCATTCCTCCCTGGCGCCGCGCGGCGCGCCGACGCGGTTCGACGCGACGGTGACGGTCCATGATCCCGCGGGCAACGAGCGTTCGGCGACGGTCGTCGTGAGCGTGAACAACACGCCGCCGTCGGTCGCGATCACGAGCCTCTACGACGGGCAGCTCTACCCGATGACGGGCGACACGGTCTTCCCGCTACGCGCGAACATCGAGGACGCGGAGTCGAGCGGCGACGGACTCGCCTGCGCGTGGACGACGACGCTCCACCACAACACGCACACCCACAGCGAGCCCCCCGACGCCGCCTGCGAGACGACGACGGTGATCTCGCCGCTCGGCTGCGACACCGAGACCTACTTCTTCGCGATCCACCTCGAGGTGACCGACGAGGGCGGGCTGCGCGCCGAGGACACCGTCTTCCTCTACCCCGACTGCGAGGGATGGCTCGCCTGCCCCGAGGATCTCGATCACGACGGCACGGTCGGCGCGGCGGATCTCGCGGCGCTGCTGTCGGCGTGGGGGATGCCGGGGCCGTCCGATCTCGACCGTTCGGGCGCGACCGACGCGGGCGATCTCGCGCGCGTGCTCGGGGCGTGGGGCGCGTGCGGGTCGGACGGGACGCCGTGAGCGCGAAGGCGCGACTTCACACGCGCTGAGGCGCGCGATGTCAGGCGTGCGAAGGCGCTCTACTTCACGCGCGCGAAGGCGCTCTATTTCACGAGCGCGAGCGTCATCGGATAGCGGAACGGCGCGTTCTGCCCCGCCGCGATGAGCCCCTGGATACCCACGACGATGCAGTAGACGGCGAGCGCCGCCGCGACCAGCGCCGCGAGCACGGGGCCGACGAAGACCACGGCTCCGACGATGCCGACGACGAGCGACGCCACGAAGACGATCGACACCGTGAGCATCGCGTTGATCGCCGCCTTCGATTCGGCGACGACACGCGGGTCGCCCGAGCCGAGCGCCCAGGCGATCGCGGGGCCGATGAAGGCGAAGACGTTGAGCGCGGGCATCGCGAGGAGGCACGCGCGGCAGACGACCGCCGCGAGCTTCGGATCGATCGAGCTCGTGGGGGGCGCGACGCCCGTCTCGCGGCCGCACGAGGTGCAGCGCGCGGCGGTCGCGGTGTTGCGCGAGCCGCAGAAGCGGCAGTACAGGAAGCGCTCGGCGGCGTCGGGCGGCGGCGCGACGGGGGCACCGGGCGCGGCGCCGACCGCAGGTGCGGGCTCGGGCGCGGCGATCTCGGGAATCGCGCCCGCGACCACCCAGGCGCCGCGCGTCGGGTCGTAGATCCAGGTCGCGTGATCGATCGAGCCCGCGGCGTACAGCCGCCGGATCTCGCTGAAGGGGACCGGCCCCATCGTGCTTCCCTTCTGCGACCAGAACCACTCGTCACGACCTTCCGACATCGCATCGCTCCTTCCGGCCCTGCGGGGCGGGCGCGCTCGTTCCGTTCCGCGCGGCGGAGATTTCGCCGCGCGGTGGGCGCGCGGGTGATTCTCGCGAAGTTTCCGCAGAACTGCGTGAAGTGGAGGGTCGGGTCCGCGGGCGTGGTAGGTTCGCGGCGTCGACGGTGCGCATGGGGCGCGCCGTGCGGCGGGTCGGGAGAGAACGATGTCGGGCGGTGGCCCGGGAAGGAGAGGGACGATGTCCTGCAGGATGTCTCGTGGAATCGGGGATTTCGGAATGGGGGCGCGCGGCGCCATGTCGGGAGGTGCGGGCCCGGTCGACGGGCGGGGGCCGACCGTGTCGAAGTCGGGGTCGAAGTCGGGGTTGAAGTCGGGGTTGAAGTCGGGGTTGAAGTCGGGAGCGGAGGCGGGCGCGCTGCCTTCGCATGGCGTCTCGGGTTCCGCCCTCGCGGTCCTCGCGGCGGTCGCGGCGGAGGTCGTGGCGGCGCATGGGGGTGCCGCCACGGCGTCGGCGGCGATGCTGCCGTCGGTGGTCGCGGGCTGGAACATGAACGCGATCGACCCGGCCGCGGGCGACGGCACGATCGGCGCGTCGGTCGGCAACGGCTGGTGCGACCACCGCGCGTTCGGCACGGGGGCGTCGGCCCTCCTCGGAACGACGCTCGGCGCGCTCGAGGGCGAGGCGGCGGGCGAGTCGCTCTCGCTCGCGGGCAGCACCCACAACGGGTCGGCGCTCGTCTTCGCGTTCGACACGACGGGCTACCGCGACCTCTCGCTGAGCTTCGCGGTGCGCCGCTCGTCGACGGGCTTCGCGCAGAGCCGGATCGAGTACTGGACGGGCTTCACCTGGTCGGCGGTCGACTTCTTCGACGCCGCGACGACGGGCTGGGAGGTCCGAACGGTCGACCTCTCGAAGTACGGCGGGCTCGAGGACGGCGGCGCGTCGCTGCGCTTCGTCGTCGACGGTGCGACGAGCGGCTCGGGCAGCATCCGCTTCGACAATGTCGTCGTGAGTGGATCGATGGTGCCCGCGCCCGGTGCGGCGGTGCTCGCGATCGCGGGGCTCGGACTCGCCTCGCGTCGCCGGCGATGAGCGGAATGCCCGTGCATGCAAGCGGTTTCGTCGCGCGATTCGCGAATGGCGCGCGATGCGCCGCGGCGTTCGCGCGCGGGCATCCGCCGTGATCCGAGGAGATGCATGCGAAGGCCCGCATCAACGCGCAGGACCCGCGCGCCGAGAGGCGCGCGGGTCCTGCGGAGTCGGTCACGGTTGTCGGAGGAACCGCGACCGTGGTGGTCGTGTGCGCGCATCATCGGCTCTTTGCCGCGCGCGATCAAGTGGGTCGGCGGCGGGAGCGCGCACTTCGTCGCACTCGTCGCCGGCGGGGCGTCCGGCTCACCCGAGGTTGAGCCAGTCGTTGAAGAGGAACTCGAGCCGCTGCGCGAGAAGCGTGATGCGGCCCATCACCGTCAGCCCGAACGCCGAACCGAAGGTCACCATGAGGAACCAGATGCCGAGCCGAGCCGACTTCCCGATCGCTCCGCGGTGCTCGACCGAGAAGAAGAAGTACGAGAGCACCGACAGGACGCCGACGACGCCCACGATGCCGCCCACGGTCGACCAGAAGTCGAATGCGCGCGCCGCGCCGCCGCCATCGCCCGCCTCGAAGGCGACGAGCGGCTTCATCGTGGCGGCGGCCTGGGCGATGAGGTCCGCCTCGATGCTCGCGACGAGCTTGAGCCCCGCGGTCGTCCCGATGATGAAGGCCAGCGGCCAGACCGAGATCCAGCCCCCCTTCGGAGCGAGGCGCATGAGGAGCATGAAGCCGAGGGCGAGCGGAACGAAGGCGAGCGCCATCTCGGCGGTCGGGTCCTTCGGCGCCTCGAGGCCCGGCATCGCGTACGCGCGCACGAGGTCGGGCGCGAGCTTCGCGAAGAGGTTCGGCACGACCGTCGACCAGAACCCGTTCACCATCCAGTACGCGGCCGACACGCCGACGAGGACGCTCTCGGCGACCTTGTACGCGGGGTTGTCGCGGTACAGGAACGAGAAGATGGCGAGCGTCAGGAACGCCGCGACCCAGACGCCGAGGCTGTCGAGGGGGCTCGGACGGATGTCGCGCGGCGCGGTGCCGGGCTCGCCCGCGGCGACGGCGTCGGCGTGGGCGAGCGCCTCCTTCGCGGTGACGGGCGTGCGCACCTCCCAGGCGATCGGGGCGTCGGTCGACATGCGCTCGAGCTCGCCCGAGGCGAGGCGTGGATCGTCGGGCGCGACCCAGAGGGTCGTGCCGTCGGCGGAGGCGGTCGCCTCGCCGGCGTCGCCCGCGGGCTCCGTCGTGCCGTCCGTCTCGCCGTCCATCCTCCCATCCGTCTTCCCGTCCGTCTTCTCATCGGCGGCCGGACGCGCCTCGACCCGCTCGAGCCGCTCGACCTCGACGAACTTCCGCGCCATCCCGCCTTCGCGGAGGAAGGCGTTGAAGAGGAGCCCCGCCGCACCCGCGATCATCAGCGCGACCCAGATGGCGGTGCTGCCGCCGCCGCGCGTGGTCGAATCCGCGTTCATCGTCGGCCTCCGTTCAGTCCGCGCGCCGCGAACATCGACAGGTTCCCGAGCAGGATCAGGGCGATCATCAGGAGGTGGGCGACGAGCTGCGGCCCC
>JBJOHC010000194.1:0-8168 GCA_046047955.1 Planctomycetota bacterium | reverse complement strand
CGGCACGCCGTGGAGCGCGCGGGTCGAGTCGGTCGCCGCGATCGCTCGGGAAGGCGTCCTCCGCGAGGTTCCCGGAGGCGTGCGCGTCGACGCGCTCGCGGCCCTCGGCGACGAAGTCGCGCTCGTCGGTGGCGCACGGGCGCAGGCGCCGTTCGGCGCGTCGACTCCCGAGCCCCTCGGCGATCTCGAGGTGCAACCGCTCGCTGGAGTCCGCGCGGCGATCCCGGTCGGGCCGCGCGGCGGCGTCGCGATCGATCTCGATGCGACGCCCTTCGACGGAGGAGTCGGCGCTCGCGCGGTCTACCGGACGGCGCTCGATCGGGCGTGGCAACTCGAGCTCGGCGTGGGGGTGATGCGCGGACTCGACATGCCCTGGTCGGGCGACGCCGATGCGACGGGCGAGACGCGCGCCGCGGCCTGGATCGGCCTGCGCGCCGCGTTCTGACGGCGCTTCGCGAGAGGCGAAAGGTTCGGTGCGGTTCGGACGCGTGCCTCGCGCGATCGCCGTCGAATTCGCGTCATGCGGAGTGTCCGCGCGGGCCGGACCGAGGCGCGATCGAGCCGTGTGCCTCGACGAGCGCATCCACGAGCGCATCCCCAAGCGCATCAACGAGCGCATCAACGTGAGCCTCCACGAGCGCCTTCACGAGAGCCTGGAACGCGACACGGCCCCGCGCGAGGCGGGGCCGTGTCGTACAACGGGCGTCGTCGGAGAAGTCGGGCGCGACTTGAGAGGCGGAGCGTTTCCGCCCATCGAGCCGCGCGCCGTGGGCTTACTCCTTCGACTCGGCCTGCGCGGTCTTCTTGGCGGCGGGCTTCGGCAGGATGACGGTGTCGACGACGTGGATCACGCCGTTCGACGCCTCGACATCGGCCGCGACGACGGTCGCGCCACCGAGCATGACCTTGCCATCCTTCACCATCACGGGAACCGTGCTGCCGAGGACGGTGGGGACCTCGCTCATCTTCACGACCTGATCGCTGTAGGCGGCGACGCCGGGAACGACGTGGTAGGTGAGGATGTCGACGAGCTGCTGCTTGTTCTCCGGCTTGAGGAGCATCTCGAGCGTGCCCGCCGGGAGCTTCGCGAAGGCGGCGTCGGTCGGCGCGAGCACGGTGAACGGACCCTTGCCCGAGAGCGTCTCGACGAGGCCCGCGGCCTTCACGGCGGCGACGAGCGTGTTGAACGAGCCGTTCTTCGCGGCGACATCGACGATGGTGCCGTCGACCGGGAGGATGACGGTGTCGATCACATGGATGACGCCGTTCGAGCAGGCGATGTCGGTCTTGACGACATTCGCGCCGTCGACGGTGACCTTGCCGCCGTCGACCTTGATGTCGACGCGCTGGCCCTGCACGGTGGTCGCGTTCGAGAGCTTCACGACATCGGCCGCCTTCACCGCACCCGGGACGACGTGGTAGGTGAGGATCGCGGCGAGCGTCGCCTTGTTCTCAGGCTTGAGGAGCCAATCGAGCTTCTCCTTCGGGAGCTTCGCGAACGCCTCGTCGGTCGGGGCGAACACGGTGAACGGGCCCTTGCCGTTGAGCGTGTCGACGAGCTCCGCGGCGCCGACGGCGGCGACGAGCGTCTTGAAGGAGCCCGCGGCGATCGCGGTCTCGACGATGGTCTGCTCGGCGATGGGGGCGGGGGCGACGATGGGAGCGGGGGTTCCGGCGAGGAGAATCGAGGCGATGGTCGAGAGCATGTTCATTCCTGCACTCCGTGACATCCAAGGGACAGCGCTCCCGCTTCCGCAGCGAGATCCCGCTCATCCAGGATTCAACGGTTGATTGGCGCGCGGAGATTCCGCGCTGGTCCGTCTTCGACGCGAGGGGGGCGATCGGATGCGGCGTGCGCGGGAATCGACGAAGTTCTTGCGATCGCGCAGCGACCCGCGGGTCGGGCGCGCGCATCGTGTCGCTCGAAGTGGGGACGGACCGCGCGTGGCCGGTCCGTCGCGCCGCTCAGCCCCACGCGCTGAGGAGAATCGCGAGGTCGGCGCCGCCGACCGTGCCGTCGCCGTCGAGGTCGGCCGCGCCCGCGCCGCCCCATGCGCTCAGGAGGATCGCCAGGTCGGCGCCACCGACGACGCCATCGCGATCGAGATCGGCGGGGTTCGAGGTCGCGGGCGGCACGAAGGTGACCTCGAGTCGCGGGCGGAGAATCGCGTTGCCGTTCTCGCTCGCGCGGATCTCGATGCCGTCGTCGTTCCCCGAGATGATCTCGGGCAGGATCGCGATGCCCCAGTTGGGCGCGCCATCGACCCACGACTGGACGAGCGCCGTGAGGTCGATCCGCCGCATCGTGTCGCTGTCGGGCTCGTTGTCGCCGGCCATGAAGGCGAACGCGGGTTCGAGGTCCTCGCCGACCGAGAGTCCGCCGCCGAGTGAATTCCAGGTCGACGACTCGCTCCACGCGCGCATGACCTTGTGGAGGAAGAAGCCCGGGTTCGCGAACGGCGTGTCGATGTCGTCGGGGATGTCGAGGACGAGCGTCGCGGAGAGGACCTGCGCGCCCTCGGGCACCATGCCCGCGCCGACGATGCCGTCGAAGCGGATCAGCGCCTGGCCGCGGAAATCCGAGAAGAACGAGTTCGCGGTGTCGTCGTCGGAGACGCGCGTGTCGTTCTCGCCGTAGCTCGTGTTCGGGTTCTGCTGGCTGACCCAGGTGTCCTGGGTGCCGATGTAGCCGCCGATTCCCTCCTGGAAGGCCTTGAACGCGGTGCCCGCGGGGAGGCGGTAGTCGTCGAAGTCGAGCGCGATGGTGAAGTCGCTCTCGGGCGCCGTGCGGATCGCGCCGAGGGTCGGCGAGTAGGTGTCGACATCGATCGTGCCCGCGAGCGTGTCGAACTTCATGATGCGCAGCCAGCCGTCGCCGCCGTTCGGATCGTCCTGGAAATCGGCGAGCACCTCATGGATCGGCTTCCCCGCGACATTCGGGCTCGACTGGCGGAACTCCTCGTGGAAGTGGCCGCAGTTCACCCAGAAGACGTTCGTGTTCTTCCGGAGGAACCACTGGTAGAAGTCCTCGGACTGGATGCCGTTCGGGTTGTAGAGGCCCTCGGCGGCGTACCAGATGGCGGGGTAGCGGCCCGACGGCACGATGGGGACGCCGCTCGTGTAGTCCTCCGCGTCCTGCAGGTAGCGGTGGGTCGTGACCATGACGGGCATCGACTTGTGTGCGTCGAGGACGCCCTGCGCCCACGCGAGTTCGGCGACGGGCGTCTCGCAGTCGAGGTGGAGCAGGAGGAAGTCGACGCCGCCCGACGAGAAGGTCTGCCAGGTGCTCATCCCGGACGGCGAGGCGCCGCCGAACCAGGGCGCGCCGTCGAAGCGCGCGGGACCGAAGAAGTCGAGGTAGTTCTGCGGGATGTACGGCTGCCCCGGCGTGCCCGAGGGCGTGATGTCGTGGTTGCCGGGCACGACGCCGTAGCGGAGGCCCGCCTTGTCGAGGCGGCTCATCGAGGTGTCGGCGTTCGCCCATTCGGGCAGACGGTCGCCGTTCTGCACGATGTCGCCGTAGTGGGAGACGAACTCGATCCCGAGCGCGGCGGCGTTGTTGGTGACCCACTCCGTCTGCGCGGTGAAGATCTCGGGGTAGAGCTCCGAGTAGTTCTGCGTGTCGGGGAGTCCGATGATCGAGAACTGTCCGCCGCCGATCCGGAACGCGTGGAAGGGGCGCTCGTCGGCGCGGCCGCCTTCGCCACCCGCGCCGTAGACGCGGTCGTCGCCGAGGACGGCGAAGCGCGGCATGTGGCGGCGGATGCCGCGTTCCTCGAGTCCGTCGTGCGCGTGGGCGGCGCTGGTCGAGCCCGCGGCGAGGATCGCGAGGGCGAGGGAGGCGGCGCGGAGGGGGGCGGCGTGGAGGGACGCGCGCGAGCGCGGGAAGGCGTGGGACGACGACATGCGCCCATTCTGCCGCCGAATCGCGATGCATCGACTCGGCCGTGCAAAGTTCACGCTTGGATTGTGGGTTTTTCGGGCTTTGGCGGGCGGCGACTTCTGCCATCATGCGGCGCATGGCGCGTGGGACGGTCTCTCTGGCGGCGCTTGGAGTGCTCGCGATGGCGGGCGCGGCGCTCGTTCTTCGGGATGGGTCGGGGCGGGCGTCGAAGGTGGCGGAGACGCCGTCATCGTCGCACCTTCGGTCGACGGGGCGGGACCGCTCCGCGAGCGATCGCGCGGCGCCCGGCTTCTCGAGCGAGGTGCGGCCGATCCTCGCCGAGCACTGCTTCGAGTGCCACGGACCCGACGCGGCGGCGCGCAAGGCGGGATTGCGGCTTGACGATGGTGACGCGGCGCATGCGTCGGGGGTGCTCGCGTCCGGCGCTTCGACCGAGTCGCTCCTCGCGCGGATCGCGTCGGCCGATCCCGATCGCGTGATGCCGCCGCCCGAGTCGCACCGGCCGCTCGACGAGTCGCAGCGCGAGGTGCTGCGGCGCTGGATCGCCGCGGGCGCGCCCTACGAGGCGCACTGGGCGTTCGTCGCGCCGCGCGCGGCCGAGGTGCCCGTGGACGCGCATCCGATCGACGCGCTCGTCGCGAGGCGACTCGCGCGCGAGGGGCTCGCGATCGCGCCCGAGGCCGACCGCGCGACGCTCATCCGACGCGCGACCCTCGACTTCACGGGACTTCCGCCGACGCCCGAGGAGGTCGCCGCATTCGTCGCCGACGACACGCCGGGTGCGTGGGAGCGCGTCGTCGATCGACTCCTCGCGTCGCCCGCCTACGGCGAGCGGATGGCGCTGCCGTGGCTCGACGCCGCGCGCTACGCCGATTCGAACGGCTTTCAGCAGGACGGCGACACCTTCCAGTGGCTCTGGCGCGACTGGCTCGTCGCGCGGCTCAACGACGACACGCCGTTCGACCGGCTCTCGACCGAGATGCTCGCGGGCGACCTCCTGCCCGACGCGACCGACGGGACGCGGCTCGCGACCGCGTTCCTGCGCAATCACCTCCTGAACGGCGAGGGCGGCGCGATTCCCGAGGAGAACCGCTGGGTGTCGCTCTTCGACCGCGTCGACGCGGTGGCGACGACCTGGATGGGCCTGACGATGTCGTGCGCGCAGTGCCACGACCACAAGTACGACCCCGTCACGCAGCGCGACTACTACGCGATGCTCGACGCGTTCAACCGCGTGCCCGAGAAGGGGATCGTCGACGGCGCGCCGAGCAGGATCCGCGTCGCGCCGCCCGTCCTCGAGTACGCCGATGACGCGATGCGCGCGCGGCGCGCCGCGCTCGAGCAGGCGGTCGCGGACGCGGTCGCCGCGACGGGCGACGAGGGCTCGGACGCGGCGAAGTCGGCGCGTGGCGCACTCGACCGCTTCCTGCTCGACGAGTGGCCGCGCGTCATGGTGATGCGCGACGAGGTCGCGCGCGAGACGCCCGTCCTTTCGCGCGGCGTCTACACGGCGCCTGGCGAGACCGTCTCGTTCGCGACACCCGCGTTCCTGCCGCCGATGGCCGACGGTCTTTCGCGCGACCGGCTCGGGCTCGCGCGCTGGCTCTTCGATCCCGCGCATCCGCTCGTCGCGCGCGTCGCGGTGAACCGCGCGTGGCAGGTCTTCTTCGGCGAAGGGCTCGTGCGCACCGCGGAGGACTTCGGGGTGCAGGGCGAGCGGCCCGCGCATGGCGAACTTCTCGACCATCTCGCGGTCCTCCTCCGCGAGGACGGCTGGAGCATGAAGCGCCTCCACCGCCTGATCGCGACGAGCCGCACCTACCGGCAGTCGAGCGCGATGTCGGAAGCGCTCGCGCGCCGCGACCCCGACAACCGTCTGCTCGCGCGCGGGGCGCGATTCCGGCATGCGGCGCCCGTCCTTCGCGACGCGGCGCTCGCGTGGAGCGGGCTCCTCGACCGGCGCCTCGGCGGCGCGCCCGTCTACCCGCACCAGCCCGACGGGATCTGGGAGCCGCTCGCGATCACGAAGGAGCGCGACTTCACCTATCCGATGTCGTCGGGCGCCGACCTCTGGCGGCGCAGCCTCTACACCTTCTGGCGGCGCACGATCGCGCCCGCGAACATGTTCGACATGTCCGACCGGCAGACCTGCCGCGTGCGCGTCGCGCGCACCGATTCGCCACTGATCGCGCTCACGATGCTGAACGACCCGACCTGGACGGAGGCGGCGCGCGCGCTCGCCGCGCGCTCGCTCGCGGAGGCGGGTGGCGACGAAGGCGCGGCGCTGCGCGCGGCGTTTCTCCGCGTGACGGGGCGAGAGGCGACGGCGCGCGAGACGGCGATCCTCGGCGGATTGCTCGCGAGGCAGCGCGACGCGTCGGGCGGCGATCAAGGCCGCGCCCTCACCGAGGCGTGCCTCGCGCTCCTCAATCTCGACGAGGCGATGATGCACGAATGACCGACGATTCCCGCATCCATCTCACGAGGCGGCACTTCCTCGGCTCGGCGCTGCACGGGATCGGCGGCGTCGCGCTCGCGTCGCTCGCGGGACGCGACGCGTGGGGGCTCGCGGGCGAGGCCACCGGTGGCGGGGCGGGTGACCTCGCGGGTCTCGCCGCACGGGGCGTGCTGCCCGCGCCGCACTTCGCGCCGAAGGCGAAGCGGATCATCTGCCTCTGGCAGGGTGGCGGGCCGTCGCATGTCGACCTCTTCGATCCGAAGCCCGAGCTCGCGCGGCGCGCGGGCGAGGATGTGCCCGAAAGCGTGCGCGGCGACACGCGGCTCTCGACGATGTCGTCGGGCTATGGCCGCTGGCCCGCGCTGCCCGCGATCCGTCCGTTCGCGCGGCGCGGGCGCGCGGGCATCGAGATCAGCGAGCTCCTGCCGCACATCGGCGGGATCGCCGACGAACTCTGCCTCGTGCGATCGATGCACACCGAGGCGGTGAACCACTCGCCGGGCGTGACCTTCTTCATGACGGGTTCGCAGCAGCCGGGGCGGCCCTCGATGGGCGCGTGGCTTTCGTACGGGCTCGGCCGCGAGACGGACGACCTGCCGACCTTCGTCGTCATGACCTCGTCCGACCGCGAGAAGTCGTGCGGTCAGCTCTTCTACGAGCACTACTGGTCGAGCGGCTTCCTGCCCGGGCGCCACGCGGGCGTGCGCTTCCGGCCGGGTGCGGAGCCCGTGCCGTACCTCGCCGACCCCGAAGGCGTGACGCGCGACGGGCGGCGGTCGCTCCTCGACGATCTCGCGGCGCTGAACCGCGCGCGCGGCGAGGCGCGGGCCGTCGACGGCTTCGTCGATCCCGCGCTCGACACGCGGCTCGCGCAGTACGAGACGGCGTTCCGCATGCAGGCGAGCGTGCCCGGGCTCCTCGACTTCTCCGACGAGCCGGAGTCGGTCGTCGAGATGTACGGCCCCGATGCGCTCGTGCCCGGATCGTTCGCGAACAACTGCCTCGTCGCGCGGCGGCTCGCCGAGCGGGGCGTGCGATTCGTGCAGCTCATGCACTCGGGCTGGGACCAGCACTCGAACCTCTTCCACCACCTCGAGGTCCAGTGCCGCGACACCGACCAGCCGAGCGCGGCGCTCGTGCGCGACCTTCGGCAGCGGGGGCTTCTTGACGACACGCTCGTCCTCTGGATGGGCGAGTTCGGGCGGACGCCGTTCGGGCAGGGCGACAGCGCGAACCCGACGGGGCGCGACCACTTCGGCCGCGCGTACTCGATGTGGATGGCGGGCGGCGGCGCGCGCGCGGGCCATGTGCACGGCGCGACCGACGACTTCGGCTGGAACGTGGCGCGCGATCCTGTGCATGTCCACGACCTGCAGGCGACGGTCCTGCGGCTCTGCGGGATCGACCACGAGCGGCTGACCTTCCGCCACCAGGGACGGCAGTTCCGTCTGACCGATGTGCACGGGAAGGTCGTCGAGGGGCTCGTCGGATGAGTGCCGCGCCGACACGCACCGCCAGTGCCTTCGCCTGCGCGGGCTGGATCGCCTGGTCGATGGCCGCGGGGCTCGCGGCGGCGTTCTGGCCGGTCGACGGCTGGTACGCGACGCTCGCGAAACCCGCGTGGAATCCGCCGAACTGGCTCTTCGGCCCCGTCTGGACGACGCTCTACATCCTCATCGGCGTCTCGGCCTGGCGCGTCTGGCGGCGGGGCGGCTTCGCGCGCGACCGGGCGGCGCTCGCGCTCTTCGCCGTCCAGTGGGTCCTCAACTTCGCGTGGAGCGGGTTCTTCTTCGGGCTGCACGCGCC
>JBJOHC010000193.1:0-4601 GCA_046047955.1 Planctomycetota bacterium | reverse complement strand
AGGATCGCCTCGAGTTCGCGGGCGCGGTCGGCGTCGTCGGGGAACTCGTCGGCGAGGATCGACTCGATCTCGCTTCGCAGGCGGCGAAGCGCGGTGCGGGTGATCATCGGTGCGCTCCGGGCGTCGATCCCGAGTTCGCGCTCGAGCGCGGGGTAGCTGGCGCCCTCGAGGATGTGGCGCGTGAAGAGCCGCCACGCGTCGTCGCGCGATTCGTCGCGATAGCGGCTGGCGACGCGGTCGCAGGCGGTCTGCAGGACGCCGTCGCGCCAGGCGCGCTCGAGGGCGCGCCAGGGTTCGGGTTCGACGCGCGCGGGGGCGGCGAGGTCGCTCGCGCGGCGTGCGCGGCGGTCGTCGTCGATCCGTTCGCGGGCGTGGAAGAGGAGTCCGTTCACGAGCCACCGCCGGAGCGGGATGGGCGGATTGGCCGCGCGCCATCGCGCGAGGTAGCCGTCGCGGCCGAAGCGCGAGGCGAGGAATCCCGCGACGAGGTCGTCGGGTTCCGCGATCCGGCGGAGGCTCGAGCGTTCGGCGTAGAGACAGAGGGGGAGGTAGGCGTGTTCGAGAACGCGGCGCTGCGCCTCGTCGATGCGCGACTCCTCGAGGAGCGTGAAGAGCTCGGTGCGCGCGGTCGAGGGAAATTCGTCGAGGAGCGGCATCGTGTGGAGGACGCGCGGTTGGTCGCGCGGACCATCGGCGCTCGCGTGCGCGGGCGTTCACTTCGTCTCGAAGGTCGCGTCCTCGAGGCGGTAGAGGGCGAGAAGGAAGCCCGCGGCGGCGATCGGCTCGACGACGAGGCGGCCGCGGAAGGTGCCGAAGCGGATCACGTGGAGGCCCTTGAAGGCGAGCGGCTCGCGCATGGCGACATCGATCGCGTCGAAGGGGGTCGGTGGGAGGCCGATGCAGCAGCCGTCCCAGCGGTTGAGCGTGAGGAGGAGGTTCTTCGCCTCGGGGACGCGGACGGGGGTCGAGTAGTAGCCCGAGATCTCGATCGTCGTGCCGTCGAGGAGTCGCACCCAGGGCGGGGCGCGGAGGAGGTCGCGCTTCGGGTCGATCGTCGCGGTCGCCGAGGTGAGGAGCTCCCAGCTGATCCGGTACGGGTCGTCGGGGCTGCCGTTGCCGATGACGCGGAAGCGGCCGTCGAGTTCGAGCGTGCGCGGGTCGAGGCGGCGAACGATCTCGTCGGGCGAGCGGTCGTCGGGGCGCGGGACTGCGGCGGTGCCCGTCGTGTCCGCCATCCCGTCGGATGGGCCGAGGCCAGGGAGGTCGATGCCGAGGATGGCGGTGAGCGGTGCCGGCTCGGCGGGCGGTCGTGTGGACAGTGGTGTGGACAGGAGTGTGGACGGCGGTGCGGATGGGGTGTCGGCGGCGGAAGTCGTCCCGACGGTGGCGGGCGGCTGGTCGTCGACGCTCGGTTCGTTCGAGGAGGGAGGCGTGCCGTCCGTGCTTCCGTTGGCTCCGCGCGGCTGTGGTGCGTCGTTCGCGGCGCTCTCGTCCACACCGACGCGCGACGCCTGATCGGGAGTCGGGCCGCCATCGACGCGTGCCGGCGACGGTGCGCGACCGCTCGTGACGAGCACCGTGCCTCCGACGATCGCCAGCAGCGCGACGAACGCCCAGAACCACTTCATCGTCGTCCCGCGCCTCCGAGGAGCGCGCGCGTGGCGGGGGTCAGTTCGTCGCGAAGGGCACTCGCATGCCTCTCGCCGAGCGTCGCGACGAGGATCGCATCGCGGACGGCCGTCATCGGGAGCTCGGGCGCGAGGAAGGGATCGGGGAGATCGCCGAGGAGGACGGGGTCGAAGCCCTTCGCCACCTCGACGAGTCCGTGCGAGCCGCGCACGAGCGAGGCGTCGAGCGGGATGACGTCGAGAAGCGTGCGGAATCCGAGCTTCCGAAGGAGGAGTTTGCGCAGGACCCGACCCTTCGGCCAGAGGAGCCGAGGATCGAGGAAGAGTTCGCAGGGGTCGTAGCCCGGCTTCCGGTGGATGTCGACGGTGCGCGCGTAGTCGGGCGCGCGCGCGTCGTCGAACCACCACCCGTAGGCGAACCAGCGGTCGGGTGCGCTGGTGCAGACGATGTCGCCCGCGCGCGCGTGGTCGAGACCGGCCTCGCGGCGGGCGTCGCCCGAGAGCGTGCGCGCGACGCCGTCCGCCTTCGCGAGGATCGCCTCGACCGCCGCGAGATCGCGCGGATCGCGGACGGAGACATGCGCGACCTGGTGGTCGCAGACGGCGAAGGCGCGGCTCTCCTCGAGGTCGAGGATCTCGCGGCCATCCTCGCGGCGGACGGCGAGATAGCCCGCGTCGCGGAGGACGCGGTTCGGCCACGCCGCGTCGCGGACGGGGACGATGCCGTACTCGCTGACGACGAGGGGCTTCACGCCGAGCGCGCGGCAGCGGTCGATGAGACCGCCCGCGACCCGGTCGATCTCGCGGAGCTCGCGCTCGATGAAGCGCGACTCGGGACCGAACTTCTGCAGCGCGTAGTCGAGGTGCGGCAGGTAGCACAGCGTGAGCGTGTCGCGGCGGCGCTCGAGGAGCTCGGCCGTCGCGGCGGCGATCCAGTCGGTCGACTCGATGTCCGCGGCGGGACCCCAGAACTTGAAGAGCGGGAACGCGCCGAGACGCGCCTGCAGCTCGTCGCGCAGCGCCGGGGGGCGGGTGAGGCAGTCGGGCAGCTTGCGCCCGTCCGCCTTGTAGACGGGACGCGGCGTCGCCATCGCGTCGGTGGTCGCGTGCATCGCGTACCACCAGAACGCGTTCGCGCAGGTGAACGACGGGTCGATGCGGCGCGCGGTCTCCCACACCTTCTCGCCCGCGACGAGGCGGTTCGACTGCTTCCAGAAGTGGACCTCGCCGAGCGCGCGGTCGTGCCAGCCGTTCCCGACGATGCCGTGACCCGCGGGATCGAGCCCCGTGAGCATCGTCGACTGCGCGGTGCAGGTGACCGCCGGGAGCGGCGGGCGGAGCGTGCGCACGCCGCCCGTCTCGCGCGCGAACGCGAGAAGGCGTGGCGTCGCCTTGCCGAGCAGGTTCGGCGAGAGGCCGACGATGTCGAGGACGCAGACGCGCTGGGGCACGCGTGCATCCTACGGGCGGCGCGCGCGGCGTCGCGATGGAGGGCCGTGCGGCGTCCGCGGGGCGGGGCGGCCGCGCCGTGCGTGCGGCGCGGCCGTCCCGACCTCTGCGACCGTCTCGTGTCGCGAACCGCGCCACTCAGCCTCCGTGCGCGGTCAGCACGCGCGCACCCTCGAAGACGCCGTCTCGGAAGAGCGCGCCGACCGGGAGTTCCTCGTGGGCGACGAGCCGCCAGTTGGAATCGCCCGCGGTGAAGGAGACCTCGCGGACGCCGCACGCGTGCGCGTAGGCCGCGACGGCCATGGGCGGACCCGAGAGCGTGACCGCGTCGCCGTAGCGGACCTCGTGGTCGAGCTCGGGTGCGAGTTCGACGCCGTCGAGGGCGGTGGTCACGCCCGGGAAGTCGAGCGCCCGCGGGAGCGTTCGCGCGTTGGTGACGAGGAAGGTCGTCTCGGCGCGAAGGCCCTCCTCGATGATCGCGAGCGAGGCGGCGATGAGGAGCCGCTCGGCGCAGTCGAGCTTGTCGAGCGAGATGCCGCCGTCGATCGACGCGGTGGAGTCGTCGATCGGCGCCTGCTCGACCTTGCCGGGCGGAAGTGACGGCGTCTCGAGGCGTCGTGCGCGGATCTCGTGGTAGGGACCCTCGCAGTCGATCTGGAGGTAGACGGGCCGCCCCGGCGTCGGCGACGCGTAGAGACAGAGCGTCACGACATGGCCGTCGACCGTCCAATCGTGCCGCTGCGCCCGCCCGTAGCCCTCGGGAAGCGAGTCCTTCGGAAGGCCGAGGATCGACTTGATGAGGACCGAGCAGAGCCGAATCGCGCCATCCGCGATGATGGGTGCGACGACGGGCATCGACTGGCAGCCGGGGAGCGTCGTCGCCACCGCGCCCGCACCGAGGAGAAGCGTGCCCGCGGCGATCCGTGCGCGCCAGAGGCTCGGCGCGCGTCGTGCGCGCGGACGGGATCCGCCGCCGCCGCGTGCCCCACCGCGGCTTCCCGCGGTCGAACCCGTCTTCGTCGGCGAGCACGCGGAGGCGTGCGACAGCTCCGACCGGCCACAGCCGGTCCCTTCGACATTCAACCGTTCCATGTGGTGTCCTTTCCCTTCTTAGATTGCGACCCATTTCCGATTCCGACCGACTCGTGACTCCGAGCGCGTCGAGGCCGTCATGGACGAAGCTGCGCGAGCCGAGGTCTCGGGGGGCGTGATGGCCGCACGGCCTCCCCCCGAGCGGATTTGCACGCGCGCTTCCGTGCCTCGCCTTCCCGACTTCTCCCTCCGTCTTCCCCATCGCTCCCTTCCACCCCCATCGCTCCCGTCCATCGCCGTCGCGCGGACTCGCCGCGCCACTCGACTGCACCTCTTCGCGGGAGCCTTCTCTGGAGCCTTCTTTGGTGCCTTCGCCGATTCGATCGGGCGGACAGCCGTTGTCCGCGCCGCCATCATGGGGGTGCGGCGGTCACGACCGCTCGGATTTGTCGGTTCTGCGGAAAGTTCGATGAGATCGCGTCGACGATCGCG
>JBJOHC010000192.1:0-13945 GCA_046047955.1 Planctomycetota bacterium | reverse complement strand
GGTCGGGCGGGATCGTGTGCGGCGTGACTTCATCCTTCCGGTGAGGCCCGGTTGGAAGACGGAGGCGCTGCGAACTCCTTGCGAGCCATTCCGGTGCGGATCGGGTCCTTCCATCCGCCAGTCGTCGCCGCGCGGCGCGTGCGCGCCACGGTTCCTGCCTTGCATGCCGTCGGGTGTGTCGGAGTCCTCAGCAGACACCCGATCAAGCGATCGCTCCAGATTTCGGCTTCCGTTCCTCGCGTCTCCCGCGCGTGGTTCCATGGGTCCGCGCGCGGGATCTTCGTTCCTTGCCACTTCCTGTGGCGGGCGATCGGTCGGTGCAGGGGGGATGCTGCCCCGCCTGCCGGCGTGTTCCAGTCCGCACACGTCTGGTGACCTGCGCGCGCCGTGCGGAGCGCGCGCAGGGGCTTTCGCCGTTCATCCTTCTCGCCTCCGCCCCGTCGGACTCCGCAAGGAGCCCGGGGAACGGAAGGTCTTGATCACACGGCCCCGCCCGTCGACTCGCGGGAAACCCGCCCGCCGACGCCCCCGACCGGCAGGCCGGGACGCGTGGGGCCTACATCGCGCCGGCCGCCGCGGCACGGGGCCGCGGCGGCGCGACGCGTCGCGTTCAGCTGCAACCCATCGAGTTGCCGCAGTTCAGGCAGCGGTAGCAGGTGCCGTTGCGCACGGTGATCGATCCGCAGCCGTCGCAGGCCGGCGCATCGCCCATCATCGCGGCGTTCGAAGCGTCGAGCGCATTGGCCGCGACCGTGCGCGCCGTCCGCTCGACCGTCTCGACCGCGGCGATCGTGCGCGTCTCCGTCGTGACGGCGCCGGCCTCGAGCGTCACCGAGCGCGAGGTGCTCACGCGCGCGGTCGTGTCGGTGCTCGACTGGCCCGTCGGCGTCGAGACGCGCTCCGCGCGAGCGGCCTCGATGGCCTCCTCGCGACGCACGGCCCAGCCGTCCGTCTCGATGCGCGGTGAATCCTTCGCATTGCCATCCTTCGCATTGCCATCCTTCGCAGTGCCATCCTTGCATGCGATGTCCTCCGTGCGCGCGGAAGCCGCGGCGGGTGCGGGCTGCGCCGCGGGACGGCGCGGCGAGTTGAGCTCGCGGTAGCCCGGGATGAACTGCATGCCCAGCCACCGGAAGATGTAGTCGACGAGGCTCTTCGCGAACGGAATGTCGGCGTTCGTCGTCATGCCCATCGGCTCGAAGCGCTGGTGCGCGAACTTGTTGACGAGGCTCTCGACGGGCACGCCGTACTGGAGCGCGACCGAGATCGCGGTTCCGAGCGAGTCCATCAGGCCGCCGATCGTCGAACCCTCCTTCGCCATGGTGATGAAGAGTTCACCCGGCCGACCGTCCTCGTAGAGGCCCACGATGAGGTAGCCCTCGTGGCCCGCCACATTGAACTTGTGCGTGATCGACTCGCGGGTGTCCGAGAGACGGCGACGCATCGGACGCTCGATGATCCGCTCGACGACGCGCTCGACGACGATCTCGCGCACCTCGGGGGCCGGCGCGGGCTCGCCCGCGAGGGCGATGTCGGTGAGCGCTTCGGTCACGAGCGCCTGCTGCTCGTCGGCGTCGGTGATCGCGACCTCGGCGACCGCGATGGCCTCGACGGACACCGTCTCGGTCTTCTCGTCCTTCTCATCGCTCTTGTCGCTCTTGGTCGAGAGCGGCTGGCTGAGCTTGCAGCCGTCGCGGTAGAGGGCGTTCGCCTTCAGGCCGAGCTCCCAGCTGAGCCGGTAGCACGCGCCGATCTCCTCGACCGACGCCTCGGCGGGCAGGTTGATCGTCTTCGAGATCGCGCCCGTGATGAAGGGCTGCGACGCCGCCATCATGCGGATGTGTCCCTCGGGCTTGATGAAGCGCTGGCCGGTCGGGCCGCAGCGGTTCGCGCAGTCGAAGACGGCGAGGTGCTCGTCCTTCAGGTGCGGAGCGCCCTCGATCGTCTGCGTGCCGCAGATCGCGCGGTTGAGCGACTCGATCTGCGCCTTCGAGAGGCCGAGCGCCTTGAGGCCGTTGAACGAGAAGTCGTTGCGCGCCGCCTCGGCGTCGACGCCGAGCGCCGCGAGGACCTGCTCGGGCATCGACCACGCGCTGAAGGCGAAGGCGATCTCGAACACCGTGGGCAGGCCATTCTCGACCTTGTCGAGCTCCTCGTGGCTGAAGCCCTTGCCGAGGAGGAAGTCGCGGAAGCTCTGCGCCTTGCCGGCGGGAACCGAGCCGTCGGCCGCGGGCATCGCCACATCGAGGCTGAGACGCCCCATGACGTGGGCGACGATGTCGTCCGACTGGTCGGCCGTGTAGCCGAGCGCCTTCAGCGCCGGCCGCAGCGACTGGTTGGCGATCTTGAAGTAGCCGCCGCCCGCGAGCTTCTTGAACTTGACGAGCGCGAAGTCGGGCTCGACGCCCGTCGTGTCGCAGTCCATGAGAAGACCGATCGTGCCCGTCGGCGCGATGACGGTGGTCTGCGCGTTGCGGTAGCCGAACTTCTCGCCGTAGTCGAGCGCGTCGTCCCACGCGGCGGTCGCGCGGGCGAGCATCTCCTCGGCGTTCGCGAGGTTCACGCGTCCACCCGCGACGATGCCGTGGTCGATCGGCACGGGACGGATGCGCAGCGCCTCGTACTCATCGCTCTCGCGCGAGACGCCCATCGCGGCGCGACGGTGGTTGCGCACGACGCGCAGCATGTTCTCGCGGTTCTCGGCGTAGCCGGCGAACGGCCCGTGCTCGGCGGCGAGCAGCGCGCTCTCCGCGTACGAACGACCGGTGAGGATCGAGGTGAGCATGCCGCAGACCGCGCGCCCCTCCTCGCTGTCGTAGGGAATGCCCGCCTGCATGAGCATGGCGCCGAGGTTCGCGTAGCCGAGGCCGAGCGTGCGGTAGCGCCAGGAGAGGTCGGCGATCTCCTTCGAGGGGAACGCCGCCATCAGCACCGAGACCTCGAGCACGATCGTCCAGAGGCAGATCGCGTGCTCGTAGCCCTCGAGGTCGAAGGCGCGGGTCTCGGCGTCGTAGAACTTCAGCAGGTTGATCGACGCGAGGTTGCACGCCGTGTTGTCGAGGAACATGTACTCGGAGCACGGGTTGCTGGCGTTGATGCGCCCGCCCGCGGGGCAGGTGTGCCAGGCGTTGATCGTGCCGTCGTACTGGACGCCCGGGTCGGCGCAGCGCCAGGCCGCGAAGTTGATCTCGTCCCAGAGCTCGCGCGCCTTCACCGTCTTCGCGACCTTGCCGTCGGTGCGGCGGAGGAGCGACCACTCGGAGTCGGCGTCGAGCGCGTCGAAGAACGCATCGGGGATGCGCACCGAGTTGTTCGAGTTCTGGCCGCTGACCGTGTAGTACGCCTCGCCGTTGAAGTCGTAGTCGAGCTTGAGGTCGAGCTTCTTGGCGAGCGCCTGCTGCTCGTCGGAGAGTTGCTTGAGACCCTCGACGAGCGCGGCGACCTTGATCTCCTCGCGCGCCTTCCAGGTGACGAACTTCTCGATGTCGGGGTGGTCGAGATCGAGGCAGACCATCTTCGCCGCGCGCCGCGTCGTGCCGCCCGACTTGATCGCGCCCGCCGCGCGGTCGCCGATCTTGAGGAAGCTCATGAGGCCCGAGCTCTTGCCGCCGCCCGAGAGCGGCTCGTTCTCACCGCGGAGCTGCGAGAAGTTGGTGCCCGTTCCCGAGCCGTACTTGAAGAGGCGCGCCTCGCGCAGCCAGAGGTCCATGATGCCGCCCTCGCCGACGAGGTCGTCGCTCACCGCCTGGATGAAGCAGGCGTGCGGCTGCGGGTGGCTGTAGGCGTCGGGCGCGCGCCTGGTGGCGCCGGTGCGGTGGTCGGCGATCCAGTGGCCCTGCGCCGGACCGGTGATGCCGTAGGCGTAGTGGAGGCCGGTGTTGAACCACTGCGGGCTGTTCGGCGCCGCCATCTGGTGGAGCAGCATGTACGCGAGCTCGTCGTAGAACGCCTCGGCGTCGCGCTTCGTCGAGAAGTAGCCGTACTTCTCGCCCCAGTGGGTCCAGCAGCCGGCGAGACGGTGGACGACCTGGCGCACCGAGCGCTCGGGGCCGAGGACGGGCTGGCCCGCCTCGTCGACGAGGGGCGAGCCGTCGGCCGCGAGCTGCGGGACGCCCGCCTTGCGGAAGTACTTGCTCACGACGATGTCGGTCGCCAGCTGGCTCCACGACGCGGGGATCTCCGCGTCCTTCATCTCGAAGACGGTCGAGCCGTCGGAGTTGCCGATGCGGCTTGAGCGCCTCGACCACTCGACGGTGTCGTAGACGTTCTGGCCGGCCTTGGTGAATCGTCGGGAGATCTTCATGAATGCGTCCTGTCGTGAAGGGTCGGTCGGAGGGTCGGTCGGAGTGGCTGTCGGAGAATCAGAGTCTGGAGAAGGTGGGTCGGGCTGGCGCGCGTGTCGTCGTCGCAGCGCCCGGAGCAAAGCGCGAGGACCACGGCGCGGCACCTCAGGGGTGCCGAACCCGTCCGCGCGCCCGCGCGACACGGTCAGTGCCAGCTGTCGGGAATGAGCGTCTGGGGGCGAGGGGGCGTTCGGCGGCTCATCGCACGCACGCGGCCTTCCGAGCCGCCGACCGTGAAGGGCGCGAGCCCGATCGCTCGACCGACGCGAGGAGCAGTCGGGGTCGCACGCGAAAGTGGCAGGCGCGCGCGAGACCGCGAAACGCTCGGCTGATCGTTCAGATCGGACTTCGGGACAGGCATCGGAACGCACCGCAGGCAGACCCCACCGGTCTGCTCGGTCCTCCCTCCGCGCGCCACCATGCGCCTCGGGGGGAGGTTGTTCGATTGGAAGGGCGCCATCCAGGCGCCCGAACGGACTTGCAGGCGGCTGAGACAGCCCTCAGGACGCGATGCGTCGTGGGGGATGCCATCTCACACCGTCTGCGCGGAAAGGGGTCCGAGAAGCACCACCTGCCTTCAAGGACGGAGCCATCCTACCCCAACCTGTTGGGGTCGCAAGGAGGGAATACCCCAAGCGGTGGTTGTTTTTCGCCTTTTTCGAAGATTGGAAAAAGGTCGTTGCGACCATCTCTGGAGAACGCGCGCCCAACGCGGATCGCCGCCGGCGGTCCCACGGGGGGCGACCGCTGGCGGCCCCGAGGCTACCGCTGAATGGGAACCGACAGAACTGCCCGTACCGACTGTGGAGAAACTGTGTCGCGTTCGGTTCATGTCGCCATGATACCGTACAAAATACGAACATCGTCCACTGCGACGGTTTTGCGCGACGAATCCCAAATCGCCACCGCGCGAGGCGCGCCCCTGGCGCAGGCCCATCCTCCGACCCGCGCGAGAGGCGTTCCACCGCCCGAGCGCCCCTCCCGAAACCCGTAGGATCGCCGCGTGACCGACGCCGACTCCGCCGACCGTCCCGATGGTTCCGATCACCATTCCGAGGATCCCGCGCACGACCTCTTCCGCGACCTCACCGCCGCGCAGCGCGAGGCCGCCGCGCACGGCGAGGGGCCGGCGCTCGTCCTCGCCGGACCAGGCTCAGGAAAGACGCGCGTCATCACGCGGCGGATCGCGGCGCTCATCGCGCGCGGCGTCCCGCCGTGGCGGATCCTCGCCCTCACCTTCACCAACAAGGCCGCCGGCGAGATGCGCGAGCGCGTCGCGAGGCTCGTCGCGCGCGACGACGGTTCGCGCACGGGGCTCGTCGTCTCGACCTTCCACTCGCACTGCGCCGCGATCCTGCGCCGCTTCGGCGACCGCATCGGCCTCGAGGCGGGCTTCTCGATCTACGACTCGGGCGACCAGAAGGAGGCGCTGAAGGGCGCGCTCGTCGAGGCCGGCCTGTCGAGCTCGCAGTGGACGCCCGCCAGCGTCCTCGCCGCCATCTCCGATGCGAAGAACCGCCTCGAGGACAGCGCCGCCTACCTCGCGAACGCGAACGACTTCTGGTCCCGTTCGGTCGCGCGCGCCTACAAGGCCTACGAGGACGCGCTCACCCGCTCGAACGCGGTCGACTTCGACGACCTCCTCCTCAAGGTCGCGCTCCTCCTGCGGAACGACGCCGAAGTGCGCGAGACGCTGCAGGCGCGCCACCAGTGGGTCCTCGTCGACGAGTACCAGGACACGAACCACGCGCAGTTCGTGATCGCGCACGCGCTCGCCGAGCGCTCGCGGAACCTCTTCGTCGTCGGCGATCCCGACCAGTCGATCTACGGATGGCGCGGCGCCGACATCTCGAACATCCTCGAGTTCGAGGAGCAGTTCCCGGGAGCGCGCGTCATCCCGCTCGGCGAGAACTTCCGCTCGACGGGGCACATCGTGCGCGCGGCCGCGGGACTCATCGGGAACAACCGCAGGCGCAAGCACAAGGAGCTCAGCACCTCGCTCGGCGACGGCGAACGCGTGCGCGTCCTCAAGGCGAACGACGAGTACGAGGAGGCCGATCGCGTCGCCGCGTTCCTCGAGGAGCGCGCGCGCGGCGGGGTGCCGTGGCGCTCGATGGCGGTCCTCTACCGGATGAACGCGCTCTCGCGCGTGATCGAGGACGCGCTGCGGCGGAAGGGAATCCCCTCGCAGATCGCGCGCGGCACGGCGTTCTTCGACCGGAAGGAGATCAAGGACGCGATCGCGTATCTCCGCGTCGCCGCGAATCCGCGCGACGAGGTGTCGTTGCGCCGCATCGTGAACGTGCCCGCGCGGGGCATCGGCGATGTGACGGTGCGCAAGGTCGAGGCGTACGCCGTCTCGAACGGCGTGCCGCTCGTCTCGGCGTTCGCGCAGGCCTCGTCGGCGGGCGTCGTGTCGGGGAAGACGGCGAAGGCGGTCGATGGGTTCGTCCACATGGTGCGCGACTTCGCGCAGGCGCTCGAGGAGCGGCTGCCTGGCGACCTCGCGTCCTTCGTCTCCGAGGTGCTCGCCGCGAGCGGTCTCGACCGGCTCGACGACCACTCGACGATCGAGGAGCGCGAGCGCGTCGCGAATCTCGAGGAGCTCGTCTCGGCGGCGGCCGACTATCGCCTGCCCGACGAGCCCGCGCCCGCCACGACGGATGGAGGCGCCGAAGCGGGCGACGACATGCCCGCCGGCTTCCTCGCGCCCGAGCTGCCCGAGCGCCCGACGCTCGGCGACGCCCTCCGGCTCTGGCTCGAGCAGGTCTCGCTCGTCGCCGACGCCGACGCGATCGACCCCGAGCAGGGGAGCGTCACCCTCATGACCCTCCATGCGGCGAAGGGGCTCGAGTACGACTCGGTCGCGGTGATCGGCGTCGAGCACGGGATCCTGCCGCACAGCCGCGCGAGCGACGGCGAGGACTCGGTCGAGGAGGAGCGCCGCCTCCTCTTCGTCGGGCTCACGCGCGCCGAGCGCGCGCTGATGGTGAGTTCGGCGGCGGTGCGCACCGTCCGCGGCGTGCGGCAGGCCTCGATCGAGAGCGAGTTCCTCCGCGAGATCCCCCGCGAGGAGTTCGACCGCACCGACCTCACCGAGCGCTTCGCGGGCGGGCATGTCGAGTACGACGATCCCGAGGCCTTCGCCGATCTCGATGTCGGCGAGATGTTTCCGATCGGCTCGATGGTGCGGCATCCGATCTTCGGCGTCGGGAAGATCGAGTACCTCGCGCGCGGCTTCGGCGGGACGCGCGCACGCATCGCCTTCCGCTCGGTCGGGCTGAAGACCCTCATCGTCGAGCATGCCCGCCTGAGCCGGGCGTAGCGACGCCCGCGTGGCGGCGGTCGGGGTCTCCGACCCGGTGCGGGCGAGAGGCGCCTCGGTCGGCCTCGGCCGGCGCGCCGGCTCAGTGCTCGCGCGCGACCACGCGGTCGGCGAGCTCGAGGAGGAGTTCGCGCGAGCCCGCGCGGCGGGTCGCGGGCAGGATCTCCTTCGCCTCGGCGACGAGCGCGAGCGCGCGCTCGCGCGCGGCTTCGATCGCGCCCGACCTTGCGAGGATCGCGCGCAGCGCCGCGCCGTCCTTCGCATCGATCGCGTCCATCGCCGCGCGCCGCTCGGCGGCGCCCGACCGGGCGATGTGGAGGATCATCGGAAGCGTCAGCTTCCCCTTCTCGAGGTCGCGCCCGATCGACTTCCCGACCGTCTCCTCGTCGCCGAGGAGGTCGAGCAGGTCGTCCTGGATCTGGAACGCCGTCCCGAGCAGTTCGCCGAATCGCCGCATCGCGGCGACCGCGGCGTCGCCCGCCCCCGCGAGGCGCGTCCCGAGTTCGCACGACGCGCCGACGAGGACCGCCGTCTTCCGCCGCACGATCTCGAAGTAGGTGTTCTCGTCGAGCCCGAGGTCGTGCCGGCGCGAGAGCTGCACGAGCTCGCCCTCGCAGAGCGTGTTCGTCACCTCGCCGAGGCGGAGGTTGAGCGCGGGATCGCCCGCGCGCGAGCAGAGGTGGAACGCGTTCGAGATGAGGTAGTCGCCGAGCATGACCGCCATCTCGTTCCCGCGGAGGAAGTTGACGGTCTGTCCGCGGCGGCGGATCTCGGCGTCGTCGAGCACGTCGTCGTGGACGAGCGTCGCCATGTGGATCATCTCGACGGTCGCCGCGATCACATCGTGCGCGGGCGCGAGCGGCGCGCCCTCCTCGGTGAAGGCGAGCCCGCAGACGACGACGAGCGTCGGCCGCAGCATCTTGCCGCGGTAGCGCTCGACATGCCGGCAGAGGTCGTTGACCGCGGGGAAGTCGCTCGAGAGCTGCGACTCGAAGAGCGTCTCGACGCGCGCGAGCGCGGCGGCGATGTCGGCGGCGAGGAGGGTGTCGGGCAGGGCCTGGCTCAAGTTCGTTCGCTCCGGGAGACTGCCGCGCTTCGCACCCGACGGTCCGTTGGACGCGCGACGACGCGTGCGGCGATCAAGATCGCCGGGCCTTCTTCGCGCCCGGCTTCGCGCCCGGCTTCGCGCCCGGCTTCGACCCGGCGCCCCTCGAGGCCCCGCGCCCGCCCTTCGCGCCCGGCACGGTCTTCTCGGCGACGATGTACGCGATCCAGCCCTCGCAGGCCTCGCCCTTCGTCGACGGCCGGAAGACGCCGTTCCCCTCGCCCGAGTCGTGATCGGTGCCTTCCCAGTAGACGGTCGTCCGCGCGAAGCCCGCCTCGCGCATCGCGTCCTGGATCTCGGGCAGGCTCCAGAGCCGCCAGCGGTAGGTGAAGGCGCGCTTCATCTCGCTGCCGTCCGGGAAGCGGAAGTGGATGTGGTTCACCACATCGCCCGTGATCGGGTTGTACTGGTTCTGGTCCCAGACGTAGGTGAAGCCGTCGAGATCGCGCTCCTCCTCGACCTCGGCGTGCGCCTGGCTGCCGCCGTAGGCGTCGGAGATGAGGATGCCGTCGTCCGCGAGGCTCTCGAAGACGCGGCGGAAGTAGGCGACGAGGGTCGCGCGCTCCTTGAAGATGAAGTAGCTGAAGTTCATCGCCACGACCGTCTCGACGCCGGGCGTGTCGACCTCGAGGACGTTCGCCTCGAGGATCGTGATGCGCGAGGCGATGTCGCCCGGAAGGTTCGAGCGGTGCCGGCGCTCGCCCCAGCGGATGACCGACGCGTCGAGGTCGACTCCGATCGCGGTGTTGTCGGCGCGGCGGCGCGCCCATTCGGTGCAGGCCTTCGCGGTGCCGCAGAAGTCCTCGCGCAGGCTGCGGGCGGTGCGCCCGCGCAGCGAGCGCCACACGCGGTCGATGAAGTCGCACTCGCTGACGACCTCCTGCACGGCGAGTTCGTAGAGCTCGTGCCGGTCGCTGTTGGCCGCGGTGCGCCAGACGCCCTCGCGGCGCGCGCGCGGGGCCTTCTTCTTCTGCTTCTTCGCTTGCTTCGTGCCGGAGGAGGCCTTCGTGCGGCCCGACGAGGAGGTGGAGGCGGTGTTCCTAGGCATGATCGGTATCGGAGGGTCGGGAAAGATACCGCCCGACGCGCGGGGCGTCGGGCGGAGGTTCGATGGGCGGAGGCGTCGACGGACGCTGGCTCGAACCCCGATCGCTTGGGCCCGATCGCTCGGGCCCAAGCGCTCGGGCGGGGCCTGCGGCCGTCCACGCGCGTCAGCGCTTCGTCTTCGACCAGCGGTCCGACACGCCGCCCCGCGCGCCGAGCGCCTTCTGGACGAGCGCGCGGTTCGCATTCACCAGTTCGCCGACGACCTGCGGCGTGAGCCCCGACGGGTGGCCCTGCCAGCGGACGATGCCGTCGGCGGAGATCACCGCGACATGGGGGATGCCCCGCACGCCGAAGACGTTCTTCATCCGCGCCTGGGGGTCGATGCCGACGGCGTACGCGAAGTCGCTCTTCTTGAGCTTGTGCTTCACGCAGCCCTCGTCGAAGTTCGACTTCGATTCGTCGCTGATCCCCATGCAGGCGACATCCTGCGGATAGGCCTTCGCGATGTCGTTCATGTGGGGGATGGCCGCGCGGCAGGGGTTGCACCAGGTGGCCCAGAAATCGACGATCGCGAGCTTTCCAGCCACATTGGGCGCGCCGTTCCACCACTCGCCGATCGCGAACGCGGGCGCCTGCTTGCCGCGCAGATCGATGGCGCTTCCGACGGGCGAGGAGTACTGCGGGAACGGCACCGAGGCGTCGACCTCGATCGTCTCGGGACGGGCGGTCGGCTCGACGGCGGCGTCGAAGGCCTCGGCGGCGAGTTCCTTGACCGCGCCCTCGATGCCGTCGTCGCTGAGCCCCGCGTAGCGGATGTTGCCCTGACGGTCGATCGCATAGGCGAGCGGCCGGCGGAACGCCCCGAGCCCGTCGCAGAGGACGCCCTCGGCATCGAGCACGATGGGCATCGTGAGCCCGTGCTTCTCGAGGAGCGCCTTCGCCTTGTCGATGCCGTCGGGCGTGTGGATCGCCACGAGGACGACCGAATCCTTCCCGACGCCGCTCGCCTCGACGGCCTTGCGCGCGCGCTCGGCGGCGGCCAGGCCGCCCGCGTTGCGGGTCGTGAAGGTCTGGATGACGACGACCTTGCCGCGCAGGCTCTTGAAGTCGGTGAAGTCGGCGTGGAGGCGCTCGTCGGACTCGGGGAGTTCGGGGAGCGCGAAACCGACGACCGGCTCGAGCGCCGCCTTGTCCTCGCGGTCGAGCTTGTCGAACCACTTCGCCTTGGCCTTCTGCTCGGCCTTCTTCGCCGCCTCCTCGCGGCGCGACTGCGCGCCCGACTTCGACTTCTGCGCCGCGGTCGAGTTCCCCTCCGCGGACTTCCGTCCCGTGTCCTGCGCGAACGCGGAGGCGCCCGCGATCGCGATCGTCGCGGCGAGCGCCGTGCAGAGGGCGAATGGCCGCAGGGCGGCGACGAGAGATGCGGCGGTGAAGGCGGGGAAGCGGCGTGCGTGGGTGTGGCGGGCGTGGGTCATGGCGTACTCCGTTTCAGCGGGACGAAGTGTACCCGTCGCCATCCTGCAACCGCCCCCGCGCCGCAGTTCTGCGGAAAAGTCGCAGGATTCCCGCGCGATCACGCTCCGCCGCGCCGTTCAGCGCCAGACCGTCATCGCCGCGTTGTCGATGAGCCGCGTCGATCCCGCGCGCGCCGCGAGGAGGGCGCGTGTCGGGCGCTCGAATCCCTCGACGGGAAGGAGCGTCCGCGCGTCGCGGACCACCGCGTACTCCGTCTCGAGCCCGTGCGCCTCGAGCGTCTCGCGCATGAGGCGCTCGGCGGTTCCGACCCGCTGCGCCGAATGCGCGACCTGCAGCGCGCGCGACAGGGCGAGCGCCTGCTCGCGCTCGGTCGCCGAGAGGTAGCGGTTGCGGCTCGACATCGCGAGCCCGTCGCGCTCGCGGACGGTCGCGCCGCGCACGATCCGGAGCGGGCCGTAGCGGGCGCGGTCGGCCTCGACCATCTCCTCGATGAGGCGGAGCTGCTGGAAATCCTTCTCGCCGAAGCAGGCGACGGCCGGACGGACGAGGTCGAAGAGCCGCCCGACGACGAGCGCCACGCCGCCGAAATGCCCCGGCCGGATGCGGTCCTCGAGCCCGGGTTCCGTCGCGACCGCCGGGAGCGCGAGGGCGCGCGCGGCCTCGTTCGACGCCTCGAGACCTTCGGGATAGATCGCCTCGACCGGCGGCACGAAGACGGCCGCGGCGCCGAGCGGCTCGAGCAGCGCGCAGTCCGAGTCGAGCGTGCGCGGATAGCGGTTGAAGTCCTCGTTCGGTGCGAACTGCGTGGGGTTCACGAAGATGCTGACGACGACCGGTCGCCCCTCGGCGCCGGCGAGCGTGACGAGCGAGCCGTGGCCCGCGTGGAGTGCGCCCATCGTGGGGACGAAGGCGCATCCGCACAACGAGGGGTCGCGGAGTTCGGTGGGGTCGTGGATGACGCGCATGGCGGGGGCGGGGCGGGAGCGGGGCGGGGGGGCTTCGTCGGGCGATCGCGTCGGGCTGCGCGGGGGACGCAACGCGGAACTTTCGTCGGAATCTTCGATTCTACAGCGGCTCGAACGCGTCCGATCGCGCGGGGCCGTCTCTAGAATGAGACCGAGTCGCAGCGACGGACCGCGCCAACGGGCGCACCGCGCGACCTGCACGCCAGCCCAGCGACCGCCCGCGGCGTCCCGACGGATTCCGCAAGCGGTCGCGCCCGAAGGAGAGCCGCCGATGGCAGTCAAGCTGCCCATCTACATGGACAACGCCGCCACCACCCGCACCGATCCGCGGGTCGTCGAGGCCATGCTGCCCTACTTCACCGAGAAGTTCGGCAACGCCGCGAGCCGCAACCACAAGTTCGGCTGGGAGGCCGAGGACGGCGTCGATCTCGCCCGCGAGCAGGCGGCGGCCCTCATCGGCGCCTCGCCGAAGGAGATCGTCTGGACGAGCGGCTCGACCGAGTCGAACAACCTCGCGATCAAGGGCGCCGCGCGCATGTACGCGAAGGCGCCCGCGGGCTCGACCGGCCGCGGACACATCATCACCGCCGCGCACGAGCACAAGGCCGTGCTCGATCCGTGCAAGCGCCTCATGCAGGAGGGCTTCGAGGTCACCTTCCTCGATCCGCCCGCCGACGGCGTCATCACGCGCGAGATGGTCGCCGCCTCGATGCGCGAGGACACGATCCTCGTCTCGATCATGTGGGCGAACAACGAGATCGGCACCATCAACGAGGTGCCCGAGATCGGTGCGCTCTGCCACGAGCGCGGCGTCATCTTCCACACCGATGCGACGCAGTGGGTCGGCAAGATGCCGACCGACGTGAACCGCGACCACATCGACCTCATGTCGTGGTCGGGCCACAAGATGTACGGCCCGAAGGGCGTCGGCGCGCTCTATGTCCGCCGCCGCAATCCGCGCGTGCGACTCGAGGCGATCCAGGACGGTGGCGGCCACGAGCGCGGCATGCGCTCGGGCACGCTCAACGTGACCGGCATCGTCGGCTTCGGCAAGGCGTGCGAGCTCGCGCTCGAGGAGATGGACTCCGAGCGCGAGCGCCTGCTCGCGCTGCGCCTCAAGCTCGAGCGCGAGCTGTCGTCGCGGCTCGAGGTCGTCCAGGTGAACGGCCATGCCGAGCGGCGCCTGCCGCACATCCTCAACATCAGCTTCGGCTATGTCGAGGGCGAGTCGCTCCTCATGGGCATCAAGCAGATCGCGTGCTCGTCGGGCTCGGCCTGCACGAGCGCGAGCCTCGAGCCGAGCTATGTCCTCAAGAGCCTCGGGATCGGCGACGAGCTCGCCCACTCGAGCCTCCGCCTCTCGCTCGGCCGCTGGTCGACCGAGGAGGAGGTCGATCACGCGATCGAGGGGATCGTGAAGGCGGTCGAGCACCTCCGCACGATGAGCCCGCTCTGGGATCTCTACAAGGAAGGCATCGACGTCTCGAAGATCGAGTGGCAGACGCATTAATCACGGATCCGGAGAAGGACTCTCCGGATCCTGAAATTGAGGATCCTGAGTTGGGGATCCTGAGTTGGGGATCCTGAGCGGATCCGGCGGCGCGTCGGCTTCGGGTGGCGCGCCCGATGGAATGAACGAATGAACACCGGCGCGGCATGCGCCTCGAAAGGAAGCCAGCCATGG
>JBJOHC010000191.1:0-5808 GCA_046047955.1 Planctomycetota bacterium | reverse complement strand
GCTTCACCGACGCGCTCCTCACCAACTTCCATCTTCCGCGCTCGACGCTCCTCGCCCTCGTGGGCGCGTTCACGGGCATGGAACTGATGCGCGAGGCGTACGCGACCGCCGTGCGCGAGCGCTACCGCTTCTACAGCTACGGCGACGCGATGCTGATCGTCTGAGCGCACGCGCGCCGGTCGCCGCGCTACGCCGCGAGCGCGTCCGCCGCGGCGCGCACCGACTCGGGCGCATAGGGCATGACGACCGCGGGCAACCGCCGGAGGCCACGCCTCAGCGACTTCGAGACTTCGTACTCCATCGACCGGCGCACGCGGCGGGCGACGGTGCCTTCGGTCGCGAACCCGAGTTCACGCATCCGCGCGACCGACCACTCCCAGGCGAGGTGCTCCTCGAGGCAGCGCGGACGATGGATGCCGAGTCCGATCGCGTGATGACCGACTTCGTGGAGGAAGATCGACATGCGAAGCGGGCTCGTCGGATAGGGGCTCTCGAGGAGCCGCTCCTCGCGACCGTCGCGGTAGATGCGGTGGATCGCGATCCCCGAGAGGCTCGAACGCCACTTGCGGACGACGAGGCCGTAGCGCTCGAGCATCTCCGCGACGACGGCGTCGTAGCGGCGCTGCATCGGCGTGTCGGCGATCCCGCGGGGACGGCGCGGCATGCGGCGGACCGGCGCGGTCGTGCTTGTGGTCGTGGTCGTGCTTGTGGTTGTGCTTGTGGTTCGAAACGCCGGAGGCGTGGCCCGAGGCACCGCAGGCACGAAACGCGCAGAGGCAAGCGGCCGCTCGTCCGTCGGCGGTGCGGAGAGCGCGGAGTCGCCCGCGTCTCGAGGGAAGAGCCCCACGATCTCGCTCCCCTCGCGGGGCTGCGCGGGTCTTCTCCGCACCGAGGCAGGCCGCTGGGGACGCCGCCGCCCGCCGCAGGCAGCGGGCTCGTCCCGAATGAAGTCGAAGAGGAGTTGCAGGCAGGCCATCGGCGACTCGGCGAGCCGCTATCGGTTCGATCGCGCCCGATCCTGCAACGGGCCTGTCATGGACCTGGCACGGACCTGGCACGGACCTGGCACGGGCCTTCAACGGCCGTCAGGGTGCGGGCGCCGCCCATGGCAGGATGGGCGAACCGACGAGCCTCGCGCGCCCACCGAGGAACGCCGCGACCTCCATTCCGCGCTTGCCGGGCGGCTGGACCTCGAGAATGCGGATCGCGCCCGCCGCCGTTCGAACCACGCCGCCGGCGCCGAGAATGCCCACGGCCGATTCCCCGCACTCGCCCACTTCGCACTCCACCACGCGCAGCAGCTTCACCGGCTCGCCCCCGATCGCCACCGTGCAGCCCGGCCAGGCGTTGAGCCCGTTGATCCGCGCCCGCGCGGTGCGCGCGTCGACCGTCGCGAGATCGATCGTCGCCTCCGCCTTCGAGAGTTTGCGCGCGCGCGTCGCACGCGACTCATCCTGCACCTCGCCGACGAGCGTGCCCGCCGCGTGTCGCGAGAGCACCTCGCCGACAACCTCGGGGCCGAGCGCCGCGAGCGCGTCGTGCACCTCGTCCGAGGTCTCGGTCGGTCCGATCGCACGCGAGCGCGTCGCGTACACGAGCCCCGCGTCCATCCGCTCGGCGAGCGAGATGACGCTCACGCCCGTCTCGGCGCATCCGTCGATCACCGCGCGCTGGATCGGCGCCGCGCCGCGATAGGCGGGCAGAAGCGAACCGTGCAGATTCACCGCGAACACGCCGTCGAGGAGTTCGCGCGAAAGTTTCTGCCCGAACGCGATGACGACCCACGCCTCGGCCTCGGCGCCGCGGATCGCGTCGCGGAACTCGGGTGCGTTCACATCGGCGGGCCGCAGAAGCGGCAGCCCGAGTTCGAGCGCGCGCGCCGCCACGGGCGTCGGAGTGAGGGTCTTCCCGCGTCCCGCCGGCCGATCGGGTTGCGACACGACGAGGGCGACCTCATGCTCCGCGACGAGCGCCTCGAGCGTCGGCAGTCCGAACGCACCCGAACCGAGGAAGACGACGCGCATCGTCAGCCTCCACGCTCGAGATCGCGGATGGCGCGCCGGTTCGCGAGCCGGTCGAGCGGCCGCATGCGGTCGATGATGAGCATCCCCTCGAGGTGGTCGAATTCGTGCTGCCAGACGCGGGCGTCGAACTCCTCGCTCTCGAGGGTGAACTCGTTCCCCTCGAGGTCGAGCGCGGTGATGCGCGCCTTCGCCGGCCGCAGGATCTCGGCCCGGATGTCGGGGAGGCTGAGGCAGCCCTCGTCGTGCGGGACGACCGCGCCGACCGCCTCGATGACGGGATTGATGAAGACGCGCTCGGGCTCCTCGCCGCGCGCGCAGACGAGGAAGATGCGCAGGCTTTCGCCCACCTGGGGAGCCGCGATCCCCGCGCCGTCGAGCTCGGTCGCGATCCGCCGCATGTCGGCGACGACCTCGCGGACATGCTCGTCGATCGTCTCGACGGGCTTCGCCTTCCGGCGGAGCACTGGGTCGGGATACACGGCGATTTCGCGGAACTTCGGCATCCGCCCATCCTACGGTGGCGGCGTGGCCCGCGCCGTCCCCCGCCCGCTCGGGAACCCGCGCGGAGGTTTGACCCGAACCCGTTGAAGCGGCTACCTTTCCCCTTTCGGCCGCCGTGGGCAGAGCGTCGGACCGAGCGCCCCGAACCCGGTCGCCAGGACCGCACCGTAAGGAGTCTGGATTGGGTCTTTTTTCATTCGGCAAGAAGAAGCCCGCGGAGTCCGCGGACGCCCCCGCGTCGGGCGCAGCCGCCGGCGCCTTCGTCCCCCAGCCCGACAAGGCTGAGAAGTTCTTCGCGCACGCCAAGACCACTTCGCAAACGGGGAACTACGAATACGCGCTGATGCTCTACGCGAAGGGACTGCGCCTCGATCCGCGGTCGCTCGCGCGTCACGAGGAGTTCTTTCGGATCGCGATCGCGCACTTCCAGGCGGGCGGAACGCCCGCGGGCAAGGTGCAGATCCGCGAACTCGAGGGCGCGGGGCCCATCGAGAAGTTCGTGCAGGCCGAGTACATCTGGGGCCGCGAGCCGGTCAACATGGACAACTGCTTCCGCCTCCTCGAGACGGCGGGCAAGGCCTCGCAGATCGAGTTCGGCTGCTGGATCGCCCCGAAGATCCTCGATCTTCTGCGCAAGCAGAAGAAGCAGTCGAAGGCGATGTGGCTGAAGGCGAAGACGCTCTTCTCGGGCGTCGAGGCGTTCGCCGAGGCGCTCGCCTGCATGGAGGAGGCGGTCCGCGTCGATCCCACCGACGCGAACCTCACCGCCGAGCTGAAGGACCTCATGGCCCGCAACGCCATCAAGGCGGGCGGCTATGACCGCGCCCTCGGCGGTGGCGGCAACTTCCAGGCGATGGTGAAGGACCAGGACAAGCAGCAGGAGCTGCAGGACGCCGCGTCGATCTCGGCGTCCGAGGACACGCTGCAGCGCGCCATCGAACGCGCCAAGGCCGAACTCGAGGCGAACCCGATGTCCGCCGAGGTCGTCCAGAAGCTCGGCACGCTTCTGCGCCGCCTCGGTACCGAGGAGTCGGAGAACGAGGCCGCCGCCATGTACATGGCGGCCTTCGAGCGGCTGAGCGAATACCGCTTCAAGATGTTCGCGGGCGAGATCCGCCTCTCGCACAAGCGCCGCGCGGTCGAGGCCGCGCGCAAGCGCGTCGAGGCCGATCCCGAGGACGAGGCGGCGCGCGCCGATTTCAAGGCGCTGCGGGCGGAGTTCCTCGACCTCGAGCGCGCCGAACTCCGCGAGCGGCAGAAGAACTACCCGACCGACCGCTCCATCAAGTTCGAGCTCGGTCGGATCGAGTTTGAACTGAAGAACTACGACGACGCGATGGCGGCGTTCCAGTCCTGCAAGGACGAGGCGAAGCTCCGCATCGCGTCGACCCACTATCTCGGCAAGTGCTTCGCCGCGGAAGGCTGGCACTCCGAGGCGGTCGGCGAGTTCCGCGAGGCGATCACCGGCCTCGGCGCCGGCGAGAGCGAGCGCGAGCTGCCGATCAAGTACGACCTCATGCTCTCGCTCATGGCGCTCGCCCGCGCCGAGCAGAACAGCGCGTACGCACGCGATGCGGGCGAGATCTGCTCGGCGATCGTCCGCAAGGACATCTCCTACCGCGACATCCGCCAGCGCCGCAAGGAGATCGACACGCTCCTGAAGGAACTCCCCTCCTGACGGCCGCGGCGCCGCCATGCCGCCTGCGACACACTCCATGCGCCCACGCACCATCGGCGTCGTCCCCGCGAGACTTCGCTCCTCGCGCTTTCCCGAGAAGGTGCTCGCCGCCGAGACGGGGAAGCCCCTCGTCTTCCATGTCCTCGAGCAGGCGCGCCTCGCGACGCGGCTCGACGAGGTCGTGGTCGCGGCCGACGACGCGCGCATCGTCGAGGCGGTCGAGCGCCACGGCGGGCGCGCGATCCTCACCTCGGTCGACCACCCCAACGGCACGAGCCGCCTCGCCGAGGTCGCGCGCGCCATCGACGCCGAGATCTTCGTGAACGTGCAGGGCGACGAGCCCGAGATCGAGCCCGAGACGATCGACGCCGCCGCTGCGCTCCTTCAGGAGTCTCCGTGGGCGTCGGTCGCGACCGTCGCGTCGCCCTTCGCCACGGGCGAGTCGCCGCTCGACCCGAACCGCGTGAAGGTCGTCCTCGGCGTCGACGGTGCGGCGCTCTACTTCTCCCGGGCGCCGATCCCCTTCCACCGCGACCACGCGCAGGCCGCCGCCGAGGGGCGCAGCCCCCGCGCCGCGCCCCTCCGCCATGTCGGCATCTACGCCTACCGCGCGGCCTTCCTCTCCGAGTTCACCTCGTGGGCACCCACCCCACTCGAGGAGACCGAGAGCCTCGAGCAGCTCCGCGTGCTCGAGCACGGCCACCGGATCGCCGTCGCCGTCCGCCACGCTTCGAGCCAGGGAATCGACACTCCCGAGCAGTACCGCGCCTTCGTCGCCCGGCATGCGGCCCGCGCGCACGGTGGATGACCGCGCGCGCCCCGACGCGCCCGTCACCACCGGTCCACCGCTCGGATTCGCCGCGGATTCGCAGACATCCGCCCTTGCAAAGCCGTGGTCTTCCTGACTACATTCAGGAATGCCCCACTCGGATCCCTCCGACCCTTCCAACGCTCCTGAAGCCTGCAACTTCCTCTCCCAGTTCGGCAAGAGCGAGGAGAGCTCGGAATGGCACTCCCCCGCGCCCGCCGGCTACCAGCGCGGACGCACCAAGTTCGTCGTCGTCATCGGAACGGTGATGAGCGGCCTCGGCAAGGGCATCTTCTCCAGCTCGCTCGCGAAGCTCATCAAGGACAAGGGCCTTTCGGTCGCCCCCATCAAGATGGAGGGCTACCTCAACATCGACTCGGGCACGCTGAATCCGTACCGGCATGGCGAGGTGTTCGTCCTCGGTGACGGCTGCGAGACCGACATGGATCTCGGCACCTACGAGCGCGTCCTCAACCAGGACCTCACGCGCCGGAACTTCGTCACCGCGGGGCAGATCTACACCGAGGTCCTCGAGCGCGAGCGCCGCGGCGGCTACCTCGGCCGCGATGTGCAGATGATCCCGCACGTGACGGGCTCGGTGAAGATGCGCCTGCGCGAACTCGCCATGACGGGCAACGCCGGCAAGCAGGCCGATGTCGTCTTCGTCGAGGTCGGAGGCACCGCGGGCGACTACGAGAACGGCTTCTACATCGAGGCGCTGCGCGAGCTCGCCTTCGAGGAGGGCGACGGCTCGACCTGCTTCGTCGCGCTGACCTACATCCTCGAGCCCGCGATCC
>JBJOHC010000190.1:0-7112 GCA_046047955.1 Planctomycetota bacterium | reverse complement strand
CCCCGACGATCCCGAACCCCCGACGATCCCTCGTCCCTTCCCTCTTGACGCGCCGCGAAAGATTGCTACTCTTTCCGTCCCTCGCCTTCGGGCGAAGGTGTTGGGGCGGTAGCTCAATTGGTTAGAGTACCGGCTTGTCACGCCGGTGGTTGCGGGTTCGACCCCCGTCCGCCTCGCTGCATACGCGCGCGAACCCCTCGGTTTCCCGAGGGGTTCGTTCGCTTTTCGGCCTCGCGGGCGCACGCGCCACCGGACCGCGGTGGTTCGGCGCGCCTCGAGCCGACCCGACGGGAGGGCTCGATTCCGCTCACGCCCGCCACTTGATCGAGCAGCCGAGACTCGGCCGCTGCGTCGCATCGGGGGGCGTTCCGCGCAGCACGGCGTCGAGCGCCGCGCGCAGGTCGCGCCCCGAGACGGGGAGGTCCGACTTCGGGCGGCTGTCGTCGAGCTGACCGCGGTAGACGAGCCGGTGCGCGCGGTCGAAGAGGAAGAAGTCGGGCGTGCACTGGGCGTCGAAGCGCCGGGCGACCTCCTGCGTTCCGTCGAAGAGGTAGGGGAAGAGGTACCCCGCCTCGCAGGCCTCGGCGGTCATCCGCTCCGGTGCGTCGTCCGGGTAGGCGACGGGGTCGTTCGAACTGATCGCCGCGATCGCGACGCCGCGCGGGAGGTACGCGCGGCCGATCGCCGCGAGTTCCGCGCGCACATGCTTCACGTACGGGCAGTGGTTGCAGAGGAACATGACGAGGAGCGGCCGCCCCGCGGCGTCGTCGAGCCCCATGCGGAACCCGCGCGGGTCCGCGAGGTCGAAGGCGGGGCAGGGCGTTCCGAGCGGGATCATCGAACTTGCGAGTGGAGGCATGGCGATAAGGTAGGGGCGGAGACCGGGCGAAGGTGCGTCGCCGCTCCGCGCGTTCCCCGCGCACTCCCCGCGCATTCCTCGCGCCGCACGCTCCGGTGGGATCCGACCGATGCCGAACGAACCTTCCGAGTCCTGGCAGGACGATCACGATCCCCTCGACGGGACCGGAGAGGCCTCGTGGGAGGACGACGACGGCTTCGAGGACGATGAGGACGACTCCCGCGAGGGGCGTTCACGCGCCCGCGACACCGCGTTCTGCCCCGAGTGCGGCGCCGAGATCTACGACGCCGCGGACATCTGTCCCGCGTGCTTCTCGTGGATCGATGGTGACACGACGAGGCGCCCCCCTCGGAACGGCTGGTTCCGAAAGGGGGGCGCGCAACTCGTCGTCTGGCTGCTGATCGCGGCGCTCCTGGCCGGCACGGGGCTGTTCTGGCTCTTCCGCGTGCTCGGAGCGGTCGTGGGCGCGCCTTGAGTCGGCGGTGCCCACCGACTTCGCGTCAGGCGACGTCGTCCGCGACCGCGGGCCACGGCCCTGGCGCCGATGTCCGCGACGGGCGCGTGCGCAGCGAGACCGTGTCGCTCTCGGCGAAGGAGCCGAGGCGCCCGCCGTGCCTCCCTCCTCGAAGGGATGCGGAATCGTGAGTGCCCGCATCGTGAGCGGATTCAGCCTCCGGCCCGCCCGCGGCATCCTCGACGATCCTGCGGAGCTTGACGATGCCGCGGTGCTTCCAGTTGTTGATCGTCGTCACCGAGACGCCGAGCGACTCGGCGGCGTGCTGGTAGCTCTTGCCCTCGCAGACGATGAGCCGGATCGCGTCCTGTTCGTCACGACCGAGGAGACCCAGCGCCGTCTCGAGCACGTCGTTCGAGAGCGGCAGCGGATCGGGACGGGCACGCGTCGGCGCACCCGCCGCCTCTCCGTTCGCATGCGCACGCTCCTCGAGGAGTTCCCGCAGCCGGTTCGCGCGCTGGTAGCGGCGCTTCAGGAGGTTGTGCGCGATCTTCAGCAGATAGCTGATCGAGATGGTCAGCCGTTCGAGTTCGGGGTGCTGGAGCAACCGCACGAACACCTCCTGCGCGAGATCCTCCGCCACATCGGGACTCGTCGATTTGCGGAGGAACGCGTACACGCGCTCGTAGTAGAGGTCGAACAGCTCCAGTACAAGCGACGCCCGGTTCTCTGTGGCAGCCATGGAAAGACGCTCCTCTGAAGGGTTGGCTTGCCGATCGGGCACCCGTGGTGGCGAACGAACCGCCCTTCGATCGCCGGGTGCAGTGCGGTCTGACCCGCACGCCGAGAATACGGATGATGAGGTCGATGTCTCTCAGGACAATCCCCCAAAGGAGGCACGCACCCCGCGCGGCGCGACCGTGCGTCCGCAGGGACCGGACGCGGAACTCTGCCGCCGAGGGGTGCACGCCATGGCCCGCGGCCGATCGGAATCACGCTTCGATCGCGTCGGATATGCTGCGAAACAGCATGCCAAGCCCCTCCGACATCACGGTGCTCGTCGTCGATGACCATGCGCTCATCCGCTCGGCGCTCGTCGCCGTCCTGAACTCGACCAGCGACATCCGCGTGATCGCGGAGAGCGCGAATGGGGCGGATGCCGTAGAGCTCGCCCACAAGCATTCGCCTGCCGTCGTCATCCTCGATGTCGAGATGCCGGGCGTCGACGCCTTCCACGCGGCGTCGCACATCCTCCAGCTGCGGCCGAACACCGCGATCATGTTCCTCACCGCGAGTGACCACGACCGCACGATCGAGCAGGCGATCAAGGTCGGTGCGCTCGGATACGTCGTGAAGAGCGACAATCCCGACGGCATTCCCGCGGCGGTGCGCACCGTCGCGCGCGGCGAACAGTACTTCTCGCCGGCCGCGGCCGAGCGCGTGCGCGGAAGCGCCGCCGACATCCGCCGGCGCAAGGTCGTCGGAACGCGGGGCGCCGCGCTCTCCGAGCGCGAACTCGAGGTGCTCCGCTACGTCGGCCGCGGCTACGCGAAGAAGCAGATCGCCGAGATGCTCGGCATCTCCGTGAAGACGGTCGACAAGCATGTCACGAGCGTGATGGAGAAGCTCGATATCCACGATCGCGTCGAGCTCGCCCTCTACGCGGTGCGCGAAGGCTTCATCAAGGCGTGAGCGCTTCGCGGGCCCCTCTTCGCGTCCTCTGGGCCGGCGAAGGCGAGGCGGCGGTCTGGAAGCCCGCGGGACTGTCGAGCGAGCGGCCTTCCTTGCATCGCGACCCATCGCCCGTGGCGAGGGCGGTCGAGTCTGTCGCCGACGCCTCGGCCGAGTCGGCGATCGTGCTCGCCCGCACGCAGTTCGGCTGGCCCGACGCGCAGCTGCCGCATCGCCTCGATCGGCCGACCGCGGGGATCCTGATGATCTCGGCCAACCGCGCGGTCGCCGCGGCGCATGCCGCCGAGCAGCGCGAAGGTCGGTGGACGAAGTGGTATGTCGCGCGCCTTCCGTCCTCGGGGGGCGCCGCCGGGGGAGGTGGAGCCCGCGTCGCGTCGGACCTCGTCGGTCCGCAACGGGGGTATCTCCGTCGCCGCGGTCGCCTCGCCGAAGTCGTTCGGAGTGGTGGCGATCCCGCGCGGCACGAGGTGCTCGCCGTCGCGCCGGCCGCCGACCGCCGCGGCGAATCGCACGCGCTGCTACGACTCGGAACGGGGCGCTTCCACCAGATCCGCGCGCTCATGGCGCATGCGGGGTTCCCGCTCGTCGGCGACCGCGACTACGGATCGCGCGAGACGGTCCGACCGCTCGAACTCGTCGCGGTCGCACTGACGATCGCGCGTGCCGGCGAGGGAGTCGGGATCGTCGTCGATCGCGAGCGCGTTCCGGGGTGCGACCCGGCGCTCTTCACGCGGCTCCGCGCGGATCTCGAGGCGTCGCGCCGCCGCGATTAGCGCGACGCGATCGCGTCGCCGCGCGCCCGCGCGTCGACCCAGGTCGAGCGTCCGATCGCGTTGGTCACGAACTGCGAGACGGCGCGGCGCCAGCGGTTCGCGTCGGTCGCGGACGGCGTCGCGCGCACGACGGCGGTGAGACCCGCGGGGCTCAGGAGATCGTGGAATCCCTCGCCGTGCTCGAGGAGCGAGAGCGTTCCGCCGCGGATGTCGAGTTCGACCGCGCCCTCGCCGAGTTCACCCTCGAGGCGCGCGAACGCGGCGCCGCCGTAGACGCCGACCTTGCCGCGGGAGACGACGACCACGCGCGTCACGAGATTCGTCGCCGATTCGCTGACCGGCGTCTTGCCCGCCTCGGGCGTCCACAGGAGCTGGGCGTGGAGGAAGACCGCCTCGTCGAGCGGCGTTCCGTTCTCGTGCGCGTAGAGCGCGTCGAGCGGCACCGTCGAGAACCAGAACGAATCCTCGGCGTCGCGGACGGCGTAGACGCCCTCGCGGAAGGCCGTCTCGAAGCGCAGCGGCGCCGAGCCGAGCGCCACCAGTTCGACCTCGCCAACCGAGTCGAGCGAGCCGCAGGCCGTTGCGAGGAGGGTGGCGGAGGCGAGGGCGAGGATGCGATGGACGAGCGTCATGCGTTCGATTCTTCCTTCGAGTCTTCCCTCGAGGCTTCCCTCAAGTCTTCCATCCCCCGACCGGTCGCGGTGGCGGGCAGGAGCCCCGCCGCGAGCGTGCGCTCGAGAAGCGCCGCGCGCGGCGGCGGAACCGCGCCGAGTCCGAGCAGACTGATCGAGTCGCGCTCGACGATGTCCCGGAGCGCGGCGCGCGAGATGAGCGGGAGCCCCGTGCCCGAGAGCATCGCATTCACGGCGTAGACCGATTCCGCCGCGCGGGCGGGCGTGTCGAACGGGAAGCCCGATGCGAAGAGGACCTTGCCGTCGACCCCCCAGTCGCGCGCCGACTGGAGCGCGTGGAGGAGCTCCCACGGCTTCGCGGCGATGCCCGCGGTGGTCGTGAAGACGCGGTCGTGCTTCGCCATCAGCGCGACCGTCTCCGAGGCGAACGGCGCCGCGAATCCCGCGAGGACGATCGGAAGCCGTGGAAACGCGCGCGCCGCCTCGTCGAGGAGGAAGGGGCGCGCGTACTCCATTCGAGCCGACGAAGGCTGCGGACCCGACCAGCCGACGAGGACCGGAAGCTGCTCGGCATCGGCGCGGTCGAGGACGCGCATCGCGCGCGTGTCGCTCGGATGGAAGCCCTGCAGCGCGGGATCGATCCAGATCGCCGAGGCGCCCGACGCGCGCGCGGACTCGACCTCGTCGGGTGCTCCGGGTTGCGTCGGGTCGATCGCGCGGGCGAGGCGGAGCCGGCCACCCGAGGCGGCGATCCGCCGCAGCAGGACGCCCTCGTCGACCCGCGCGCCGAGCATCGCGCTTCGGAAGCCGACGACGAGCGCGCCGTCGATTCCCGCGGTCGCGGAGGCGTGCGCGTCCTCCGAGCCGTCGGGCGTCAGCCAGCGCGACGCCCCGAGGCGGCGCACCGCATCCGAGAGCTCGGGTCCGAGCTCCTCCGGCGACTGCCAGAGCCTGGTCTCGAGATCGACGATCATCGGGCGCGCACTGTAGCGCCCGGCGGGGGACGCGCAGGCGCGGCCGCGGGGACGCGCGGTCGGGCGCGCCTATACTCGCCGAATGGCCCAACCCGTCTGGCAGCGCGAGGAACTCTCGACCGACCCCCACCGACGCGACGACAAGCCGCAGAAGGTGCGGGAGATGTTCTCCGCGATCGCGGGTGCGTACGACCTCAACAACCGGCTGCACTCGTTCGGACTCGATCAGCGCTGGCGGCGGGTCGCGGTGCGGCTCGCCGAGGTCCGTCCCGACGACGACGTCGTCGACATCGCCTGCGGGACGGGCGACCTCACCGAGCTCTTCGCGCGGACGGGCGCCCGCAGCGTCCGCGGTCTCGACTTCACGCCGCGCATGCTCGAGATCGCCCGTGAGAAGAGCGCGCGGGCGACGGGCGCGGGGCGCACCATCCCCGTCTACGAGCACGGCGACGCGACCGCGCTCGAACTCGGGGACGCCTCGGTCGACGTGGTGACGATCGCCTTCGGTCTCCGCAATGTCGGCGACCCGCGCCGCGCGCTCGCCGAGTTCCGCCGCGTCCTCCGGCCCGGCGGCCGGCTCGTCGTCCTCGAGTTCGACGAGCCGCGCAACGCGCTGATCCGCGCCTGCAACCGCCTCTACACCCACCGCATCATGCCCTTCACGGCCTCGCTCGTCGCGCGCGACGGTTCGGGTGCCTACCACTACCTGCCGCGGAGCGTCGAGACCTTCCTCGACCGCGACGCGCTGCGCGAGGCGATGCTCTCGGCGGGCTTCGCCGAGGTCGTGCAGAAGCCGCTCACCTTCGGGACCTGCGTCGCGAGCCTCGGTCGCGTCGCGCGCAACTGAAGGGGAGCGCCGAGGGATCCGGCCGTGCGAAACATCCGAGGGCCTCGGAGGCTTGTCCGCCTGCCCGATGGATCGGGCGCACCCACATGGTCGGAGGATCCGGCCCAACAGGCGACCGAACGGGGCGACGGGGACTCGTCCAGCCGTTCCTTGCGTTGGAGTCAGGCCATGCCTCAGGCCACGGAACTCGACGACGGATTCAACGGAGACTTCGGGGATGACCGCACCGCGCGCCGCACGGGCCGAAGGCTCGAGGCGTTCCTCGGGCAACTGATGGCGGGCGACCGCTCGGGTTGCCGCGACACCCTGCGCGACTTCATGGACGACGGTCACGACGCCGCGGACGCGATGCGCGCGCTCGTCTGGCCCGCGTGCGGGATGATCGACGCGCTCGCCCGGCGCGACCGGATCGAGGCGGTCGCCGAGCATGCGGCGATCGTCCTCCTCTCGCAGCTCGTGCAGCGGCTCGAATGCGGACTCGAGCGGCAGCCCGCGCGGGGGCGCACGGTCGTCGTCGCAAGCGGCCGCGCGCCCGTCGAGGAGCTCGCGGGCGAGATCTTCACCGGGCTCGCCGAAGCGGGCGGCTTCGAGACGGTGTTCCTCGGCGGCGGCGTCGAGAGCGACGACCTCTACGCGGAGGTCGGCCGGCGCGGTCCCGACTTCGTCGTCCACTTCGCCGCCTCGGGCCCCGACGCGCCGCGTCTCCGGCGCTTCATCGACGCCGTCCGGGCGAACGACCCCGTGCCGGGCATGCGGATCGGAGTCGGCGGCGGGGTCTTCGCGAGGGCTCCGGGCCTCGCGGAGGAGATCGGCGCGGACTTCTCGGGCGATTCGCCCTTCGAGCTCGTCGAGGCGATCGCGACCCTCGCGCGGGGGAGTGG
>JBJOHC010000189.1:0-32098 GCA_046047955.1 Planctomycetota bacterium | reverse complement strand
GGCATGCTGGTCGCCGCGACGCTGCGCGCGCTCGTGTCGGTGCAGCCGCAGGTCCTCTTCGATGTCGATCCCGCGCGGGATCCGATGCCGCTCCTCGCGCTCGGCCCCGCGGCGAGCCACCTCCTCGATGCGATCGTCGCCCTGTCGGCGCTCGTCGCGATCCTCGGTGAGCGACTCGCGGGGCGCGGCGTCCGTGCGTGGCCGTTCGCGCTCGCCCTCGCCGGCGGCGCGATGGTCGCCTGGCACGGCGCGGGCGATGCGGGCGACGCCTTCCGCGGCGGGACCTGGCTCGCGGCGATCCTCGCGTTCGCGGCGCTCGCCCACCTCGTTCGCGAGCCGCGACTCCGCGTCGTGGCGCTCTCGGTCCTCCTCGCGTCGTCCGTGCCGCTCGCGGCGCGCGGCGCGGTGCAGATCCTCGTCGAGCATCCCGCGACGGTCGCGGCCTACGAGGAGAACCGCGCCGCCTTCCTCGCCGACCGCGGATGGACGCCCGACTCGAGCGCCACGCGCACCTACGAGAGGCGCCTTCGGCAGGCGGAGGCGACGGGCTGGTTCGGTCTGAGCAATCCGTTCTCGACGGTCATGGCCGCGTGCGGCGTCGGGCTCTCGATCGTCGCGGTGGGCGCGGTCCGCCGTCGGCGCACGGCGGAATCGGCGGCGCTCGGCGTCGCGGCGCTCGCCGCGCTCGCGCTCCTCGCCGCGAACGGAGGGAAGGGAGCGATCGCCGCCGCGGCCGCGGGAGCGGTCGTCGGTGGGCTCGTCGCCGCCGGTCGCGCGCTCCCTCGCGGCGCGGTCGTCACCGTCGGCGCGGCGCTCGCGGTCGGCGCGGTCGTCGCGCGGGGCGCGGTCGGAACCTCGCTCGGTGAACTCAGCGTCCTCTTCCGCTCCTTCTACCTCGAGGGCGCCGCGCGCCTCCTCGCCCTCCATCCCGCGACGGGGGTCGGCCCCGACGGCGTGCAGGCCGCGTTCATGGCGGTGAAGCCCGCCAACTGTCCCGAGGATGTGACCTCGATCCACTCGATCTTCGTCGACTGGCTCGTCGCGCTCGGCGTTCCCGGCGGCGCGTGGATGGTGCTCGTCGCCCTCGCCTTCCGCGGCAGACTGGACGCGTCGGCCGCACCTTCCTGCGTCGATGGCGACGACCCGTCGCCGGTGGCGCTGCGGATCGCGGCGATCGTCGCGGTGGCCGCGCTCGTCGCAGGTGCGCTCGTCGAAGGACCGGCCCTCGACGCGGCCACGCTCGGCCTCCGCGCCGCCGCGCTCGCGGCGATGGTCGCGGTCGCCGCGCTCGCGGCGCGCGCGCTCGCGAGGCTCTCGGCGCGGACGCTCGCGGCGGCGTCGCTCGCCTTCGCCTTCATCGCCGTCGTCCATGCGCAGATCGAGGTGACGGCCTGGATTCCGGGCGGTGCGGTGCTTGCGCTCGCGGCGGCCGCGTGCGGCACGACGCTCGGTGCGGGCGGTTCGCGGCCGGGCGCCGCGTTCGCGACGGTCGCCGCCATCGCGTCGGCCGCGCTCTCGCTCGCGTGGTGGTCCGACGCGCGCGCGCTCGATGCGCGGCTCGAGGCCGCCGCCTCCGAGGTGCGCCCACTCGCCGAACTCCGCGCGTCGTTCGCCGGGTTCGCGCGCTCGCGCGCCGCGGGTGGTGCGACCGACGCCGCGCCCTTTCTCGAGGCCGCCCTCCTCGCGGGGGGCGAGCCCGCCCGCGCCGCGCTCGCGCGCGCGGTCCTCGCCGACGAACCCGCCGCCGTCGACGCCGCGCTCGTCGCGATCGATGGCGCCGCGCGCCGTCGCGCGGCCGCCATCCTCGTCGACGCATCCGACCGCCATCCGAGAAGCCGCGTGCCGATCGAGGCGGCGATCAAGCAGCTCGCCGCCGCGGGCCGCCGCGCGACGGGCGTGCGAAGCGGGAGCGTCGTCGACACGGAGGCCTTCCGCGAGGCGTGCCGTCTCGCCGACCGCGCCATCGGACTCCGCCCCGACGCGCGCGCCTACGCGATGCGCGCCGATCTCGCGATGGAGGAGCTCCGCGCGAGGCCCGCGCCCGATGCCGCGGGCGACTCCGCGCGGAGCGAGATCGAGCTCGCCGCACGGCTTCTCGAACCGATCGAAGGCGCCGCGATGCGCCAGCCGTTCAGCGCCCGTCGCCTCGCCGATCTCGGCGAAGCGCTCGCGCGCGCGGGGCGACCCGCCGAGGCCGAACGCGCCTTCACGCGCGCGCTCGAGGCCGACGACCGCGCGTCGCTCGACCCGCTCGCCCAGCTCTCGGAACGCGAGCGCGCGCTTCTCCGCGCCGCCCGCGACAAGGCGCGGGATGCCGCGGCCTCCGCGGATTCCCCCGCGGGAGATCCACCGGCAGGGACGGGCGAAACGGCCGCGAATCCAGGCTGAATCCGTCGTTCAATCCACGCTTCGCGCGACGACGAGTCCGCGCGCGACGCCCGTCGAGCGCGTCATCGAGATCCCGGCCTCGGGTGGGAAGAGCGCGCGTCCCTCGGCGCGAAGGGCGTGCGCGGGACCGCGTTCGTACGCGGCGAAGGCGGCGTCGTCGGCGAAGTGGTAGCGCACCTCGACATCGCCGAGGGATGACGCCTCCTCCGCCGCGAGCTCGACGAGTTCCGCGTCGACCGCGCCCGCGCGCACGACATCCGCGAGATGCCCGTCCGCGAGCCACGCGATGAACCGCGCTCGCGTCGCCGCATCGGCGAACCGCGCGCGCACCGTGTAGACGAAGCGGCCCGAAGGCTCCGCCGCGAACGCCGTCCGCTCAGCCACCGCCCGCCTCCCGCGCCTTCGTACCGCGCGCGGCGTCGATCGCGTCGAGCACCTGCTGCGGCGTGTAGTTGTCGGCGTTCATGACGAGCGAGCCGTCGCGGCCGTAGACGAGGAGGAGCGGGATCGTGACGCGGTTCGCCTCCTTGAGGAGCGCGTTGCCCGCGACGTTGTTGCCCGTGAGGTCGACCTTGATCGCGGCGACGTCGTCCGCGTTCAGTTCGCCGGAGACGCTCGGAAGATTGAGGACGAGCGCCTCGAGCGTCTTGCAGTTCGCGCACCATTCGGCGGTGAAGTCGACGACGACGACCTTGCCCGACGCCTGCGCCTCGGCGAGCCGTTCGGGCGTGTAGTAGGTCCAGTCGATGGGGCCCTTCGCCGTCTGCGAGAAGCCGACGAACGCGCTCACCGTGAGGATGAACGCGCCGAGCGCGCCGAACGCCGCGCGGTTGAGCGCCTTCCTCGTCAGCATCATCGTCCGGACGAGGAGCCAGCCGCCCGCCGACGCGCCGAACGCGCCGACGAACCACCAGTAGAGCGTGCTCGGCGGCTCGGGCGGCGTCACGAGGAGACCCGAGAGTCCCGCGCCCACGAAGTACGCCGCCGCCGCGAGGAGGAGGAGTCCCATGACCTGCTTGATGAGGTCGCTCGCGGGGCCCGTGCGCGGCATCTTCTCGACGAGGTCGGGCCGCGCCGAGAGGATGAGGTAGGGGAGCGCCATGCCCGCGCCGACCGCGGCGAAGACGGTGAGGATCGTCGCCGGTCCCTGCGTCGTCGACCACGCGACGGCGGTCCCCATGAGCGGCGCCGTGCACGGCGTCGAGAGCACCGCGGTCATGATGCCGAAGAGGAACGAGCCGCCGTGCGAGTCGTGCTTCGCCTCGACCATGTACACCCAGTCGGGGAGCCGCACCGCGAAGAAGCCCGCCATGCCGATCGCCATCACGCCGATGACGACGCCGACGCCGATCGTGAACTGCGGCATCTGGAAGAGCTGGTTCGCGCTCGTGAAGCCCTTCACCGTCGCCATCAGGGTGCCGAGCACCATCCAGAACGCGACGACGCCGAGCGACATCGTGAGCCCGAGGCCGAAGCACTTCGCGCGGTTCCCCTGCGCGGCCTGCGCGAGCCCCATGATCTTCAGCGGAATGACCGGGAGGACGCACGGCGTGAAGTTGAGGAGGATGCCGCCCGCCGCAGCGAGGAGGAGGAGGAAGAGGAACCCCGCGCCGTTCGGGTCGATCGAGAAGCGGTAGGAGAGGAGGTTGAACTCGAGGAGTTCGCTCGGCTTCTCGCCCGCGCGGATGCGTCCGTAGACCGCAGGGTCGAAGTCGTCGAACGCCTCGTCGGCGGGGGCCGCCGCCGCATCGGGCGCGACGGTGAGCCGCGCGACCACCGTGAAGCTCGCGGGGCCGAGGCACCCGGTCTCGTCGCAGGCCTGGAATTCGACGCGGATCGGCACCTCGATCTCGCCCGCCTTCGCGTCGGCCGCGACGGTCGCGGGGAAGTAGACGGCGAAGTCGCCCTCGTAGACCGCGTAGTTGCGCGGCCCCTCGCCCTGGTCGCTCTCGAACCCGTGCGGCGCGGGCCACTGCGCGAAGCCCTCGTGGAGGTCGAGTCCGGCGATGGGCCGGGCCGCTCCGTCCTCGCCCGGGTTCACGACGAGGGTCGTCCGGATGCCGTCGAACTCGGCGAACTCGCCGAGGTCGGCCTTCGGGTGCGGCCAGATGTGCCAGCCCTTCGAGAGTCGGAAGACGACCGCGAGCGGGAGGTCGGCCCCGGGTGCGGCGGAAGGTGCCGCGAAGCGGGCCGTCACCTCGACCTTGTCGCGCGAGTCACCGAAGATGGGCGGCTCCTCGGCGGCGGGCTTCCCGAAGGCGGGCAGGCCGCCGAGTCCGGGGAACTTCGGGGGCGCCTGCCCCGCGGAGGCGGGGATGCTCGCGAGGAGCGCCGCGCAGAGGGCCGCGAGGAGCATCAGGGCGCGCATGCCGCGCCCGACGGCTGCCACGGCGCCCGGGCCTGCGACCGCCCGCGTGCGGATCGCGGCGGGGGGCGTCGGGGGAAGGGTCGGAAAGGCGGCCGTCCGATCGGGGCTTCTCATGGCGCGCATCCTACGGGGGTGGGCGATCGCCGTTGCCGTGCGCCGTCGGGTGGTTCCCGACGCCGGCGGCCGATTCCCGATCCTCAAGCGCTCCGCGCGGGGCCGCCGATATCGGCCGTTCCAGCGGGGGACCGACCACCGCCCGGCGGAGCCGGGTCGAACAGGCAGCGAGGCCGACCATGAGCGAGGTGCTGAACCAGTCCGACATCGACGCGCTCCTCAACGCCGCGAGCGAGCCCGAGGTCGCCGCCGAGGCTCCGCCCACGCAGATCTTCTCCCGCGCGCGTCGCGACCGCGAGAAGATCGAGATCCGCCCCTACGACTTCAAGCGTCCCGAGCGCATCTCGAAGGACCAGATGCGCGCGCTCGAGATGCTGCACGAGACCTTCGCGCGGAACTTCGGCGCGTCGCTCTCGGGGCTCCTTCGCACGATCGTCGAGGTCCGCGTCACGAGCGCGACCCAGATGACCTACTCGGAGTTCATCGGCGGCCTGCCCAATCCGACGAGCTTCAACCTCGTGCGGTGTCCGCCGCTCGAGGGGCAGATCTGCCTCGAGGTGTCGCCGCTCGTCATCTATCCGATCATCGACCGCCTGCTCGGCGGCTCGAACAAGGAGCTCTTCGTCCCGCAGCGCCCGATGACCCTCATCGAGACGCGCCTCATCCAGAAGATCCTCAAGCGCGCCACGGACGGTCTCGGCGAGGCGTGGCAGGGGATCCGTCGGATCGAGTTCGCCCTCGGCGAGATGGAGTCGAACCCGCAGCTCGTCCAGATCGTGCCGCCGAACGAGGTGGTCGTCGTGATCGGGTTCGAGGTGCGGCTCACGAACCGCGCCGGGCCGATGAGCCTGTGCATCCCGTACAACGCGATCGAGCCGCTCATCGAGGATCTCTCGGCGCAGAGCTGGTTCGTGACCGGAAAGGCCGCGAACGGGGCGGGAACGGCGGATCGGATCGCCGGTGGACTCTCGGCGGCGCGCGTCGAGCTCGAGGCGACACTCGCGACGACGACGATCTCGCTCTCCGAACTGCGGAACCTCGAGGTCGGCGACCTCATCGTCACCTCGCGGCCTTCCGACGGCGCGGCCGTCCTCGGGGTCGAGGGGAAGCCGAAGTTCCTTGCCCGGATCGGGCAGTTCCGGGGCAATCGGGCGCTGCGCATCGAGCGGGCCGTCGCGCCAGGCGAGCGGATCGACCTCGGCGGAGGCGATTCGGCGCTCTGAGCGCGATCCGAGGCGGCGGATCATCCGCCGATGGCGGTCCGCGGCGCGGTGGAGTCCGAGAAGCGTCCTCCCGAGGTTTGACCCCGTCGGGGCAGGGCGATATCCTCTCCTCTTCGTCGGGCATCCCGTGGTGCCCTTCGCATCAGTTTTTTCGGTCTGCGACCGAGCGGGGCGTCCATGCTTCCGAACCCAGCGACTTCGTTCGTGCCATCGGCACCACAACTTCGCGATTCGTCAAGCGTTCAGGCGGCCCGGGCTGGAAGCGCGCGATGAGGCCCTCGAGGTCCCATCTCCGCTCTGGTCCGCAACTTGGGTGCGGTGTCGGTCTCGTCGAGCGGTTCGTCGAGTCTCCGTCCCGGATCCAGCGCTTTGGCGGGATGGCGTGTCATTCGCCCTTCCGCGCTCCTGGGAGGCGCCTCTGATCCACTGAGGCGCGCCAGGATCTTGCCGACCGACCACGGATGCCTTCGGGCATGCGTGGTCGTGTGTTTTTGGTCTCCCTTCGAGCGTTCCGAGAGGTTCGCGCGTCCAGGAAGACCCTCGGAAGCCTTGTCCGGCGAGCAGTGCGTCGGCTCGGGCGGTCGCCCGGTCCTCGGATCGGTTCGCACCGTCGCGATGGCGCCGGCCGCTCGGTCGGGCAGCCTCGCCTTCCGCGCCTCGCTCGTCAGACGTCGGCCCCGCCAGGGCCGAGCGCCAGATTCGCCAGATCCGTTTCGCACATTCCGTCCCGCACAATCGAACGACACGCCCCACAGGTCCACGCCACCATGACTCCCGAAACGCTCCGCATCCTCGACTCCATCGCCCGCGATCGCAACATCGATCGCGAGCACCTCATCCGCGATCTCGAGATGGCGATGATGAGCGCGGCGCGCAAGCACTTCGACTCGCTCGATCCCGACGAGTTCGGTTGCGAGATGGACCGTCTGACCGGCGCCATCTCGATCTGGCGGAACCTCATCGACGAGGAGGGGAATCCCGTCGGCCGCGAGATGATCCCCATCGAACGGCTCGGGCGCATTCCCGCGCAGACCGCCAAGCAGGTGATGATCCAGAAGTTCCGCGAGGACGAGCGGAACTCGCTGATGGAGGAGTTCGCGAAGCGCCAGGGCGAGATCGTCACGGGCACCGTCGTGCGGCAGGAGGGGCCCGCGCTCATCGTGCAGGTCGACCGCGCCGAGGCGTTCATGCCGAAGTCCGAGCAGATCCCCGGCGAGATGTTCAAGCCCGGCGACCGCATCCGCTGCCTCGTCCTCGATGTCCGCGACGGTGGCAGCCAGGTGAAGATCGTCCTCTCGCGCGGCAACCCCGACTTCATCCGCCGGCTCTTCGAGGCCGAGGTGCCCGAAGTGGCCGAGCGCGTCATCGAGATCAAGGCGCTCGCCCGCGAGCCCGGACAGCGCTGCAAGGTGGCGGTCGCGAGCGTCGACACCAAGGTCGATGCGAAGGGCGCGTGCATCGGCGTCCGCGGCAGCCGCATCCGCAACATCGTCGACGAGGTGAACGGCGAGAAGATCGACATCGTCCTCTGGAACGAGTCGAGCCAGGTGCTCATCTCGAACGCCGTCCGTCCCGCGATGGTCGAGGAGGTCAGTCTCTGCTTCGAGCTCGGTCGCGCGACGATCATCGTCCGCGAGGACCAGCTCTCGCTCGCGATCGGCAAGCGCGGTCAGAACGTGCGCCTCGCGGCGCGCCTGACTGGCTGGGACATCGACATCCTGACCCCGGTCGAGTTCGCGAAGGGCCTCGAGATCCTCGGCGAGACGCTGCGTCCGATCGAGGGCGTGACCGACGAGCTGCTCGACAAGATCGGCGCGCTCGGCATGATCAGCGTCTTCGATGTCGAGGAGATCGGACCCCAGCTTCTCGTCGAGGAGCTCGGCATCACGGACGAACTCGCCGACACGATGTGCGCCGCCGCGAGTTCGCGGGCGCGCGAGGTCGAGATCGAGCGCGAGCGCGAGGCGGCCGAGGCCGCGGCGCGCGCGGCGGAGGACGCGGCGGCGACGGACGCCATCCTCGGCGATGGCATGGCGCCGGCCACGGCCGAGCCCGACGCCGCGGCGGAGAGCGCCGCCGACTCCATCCTGGGGTTCGGCGGTCAGTGAACGAGATCGGTTGGGGCGGACGGTGCGACCGTTCCGCCAGAGGCCGGCCGTGTGCCGGCAGGGGTAAGAGTGCGCGTCGCGGGCGATCCCGCCCGGGCGCAGAACGTGTGTGAGGAATCTGGAGGAACGCTTGTCAAAGAAGCCCGCATCGCTGAAGGTTCACCAGCTCGCCAAGGAACTCGGTGTGAGTTCCAAGGATGTCGTCGCCCGCTGCCAGGCGGAGCAGATCCCCGACATCGTGAACCATCTCTCGCCGGTCTCGGTGGGCCTCGCGGTCACGATCCGCGAGTGGTTCGCCGGCGGCGAAGGCGATGGGGGTACGGCCGTCTCGACGACCGATGCTCCGCCCGTCGTTGCCGCGCCCGCACCTGCGGCGGAAAAGCCCGCACCTCGGGCGTTGCCGCGGAGGGCCAAGAAGAAGCTGATCACCGACGATGAGCCGGCTGCGGAGGAGGCCACGCCCGTCGTGTCGTCCCGCGTCGTTCCATCGGCGGCAGCCGCTCCGGCGGTCGCCGCGGAGTCGACGGAGCCGACGGCACCCGCCGAGTCGGATGCGACGCCTCCCGTGGCGCCCGTGAAGCCGATTCCGCAGGCTGTCGCGAGCGCCCCCGCCCCGACGGTCGCTGGGTCGGGCGAAACCGAGACTTCGGCCCCCGAAAGCCCTGAGCCGAAGGCCGCGGAGCCCGAAGTGCGGCGCCCCCGGATGATCGCGGGGCTGACCGCGCAGCCCGCCTCGCGGATGCAGGAGTCGGCCGACGACGAGTCGACGGCGAAGCCCGTCGCGGAGGTCGTGCGCCCCGCGGCGACGCGCCGCGTCATCACGGCACCCCCTCCGCCGCCGGCATCGCTCACCGCGCCGCCATCGGCTCCGCCGGTGATGAATGTCCCGAAGCGTCCGACCGTCGTCACCCCGGTCGGGGAGCGGCTCGAGATCAAGACGAAGACGACGCTTGCCGGCCCTCAGGTCGTTCGCGTCGAGCAGGCCGACAATCTTCCGGTGCCGCCTCCGATGCGTCGCACGGGGCCGGGCGCGGGGACGGGTGGAGGCTATTCGACCGGACCTGGCGCGCGAGGCGGCAGGCCGATGGGGCGCCCCCCCGCGGGACGCAGCGGCATCGGCTCCTCGCGAAGCGGTCGTGCGGGCGAGGCGGCGCGCGTCGGTTTCGGCGCGCAGGATCTCCGTGATCGTGAGGCGCGTCTCGCGGGCGCCCGCGGCTTCATGTCGAGCCATCGCACTCCGCGCGGCGGCATGGGTGGTGGCGGCGGCGGGGGATCGCGCACCGGGCCCAAGCCGGGCGAGATCCAGACGATCCACGTCTCCGAGCCGCTGACGATCAAGGAGCTGTCTGCCGCGACGGGCGTCAAGGTCGCCGACATCATCAAGAAGCTCTTCCTCGGCGGCATGATGGCGACCATCAACAGCGCCATCGACCGCGAGAAGGCGATGGAGATCATGATCGACTTCGACATCGAGCTGATCGTCGAGGAGGCGAAGTCGGCGGCCGACATCATCGAGGAGCGCTTCAAGGACCGCGAGCGCGTCGACGAGCGTCGTCGCGCGCCGATCGTGACCATCCTCGGTCACGTCGATCACGGCAAGACGAGCCTTCTCGACCGGATCCGAAACACGAATGTGGCCGCGGGCGAGGCCGGCGGCATCACCCAGTCGACGCGCGCCTTCAGCGTGCCCGTCAAGGCGGGCGAGGTCGACCGCGTGGTCACCTTCATCGATACGCCCGGTCACGAGGCGTTCACCTCGATGCGCGCCCGCGGCGCGAAGGTCACGGACATCGCGGTCCTCGTCGTCTCGGCCGTCGACGGCGTCATGCCGCAGACGATCGAGTCGATCAACCACGCGAAGGCGGCGGGCGTCCCGATCGTCGTCGCGCTCAACAAGATCGACCGTCCCGACGCGACCGACGCCAACATCCAGCGCACGCTCGGCGTGCTCGCGGAGCACGGGCTCAATCCCGTCGAATGGGGTGGCGAGACCGAAGTCATCCGGACGAGCGCGATCCGCGGCGACGGCATCCAGCAGCTCCTCGAGATGCTCGACTACCAGGCCGAACTGCTCGACCTCAAGGCGGACTTCGGCGGGCTCGCCCGCGGCACCGTCCTCGAGGCGTCGATCGAGGAGGGCCGCGGTCCGGTCGCGCGCGTCATGGTCCAGGAGGGCCGCCTCAAGAAGGGCGACTGCATCGTCATCGGCCGCGGCTACGGTCGCGTCCGCGACATCATCAACGACCGCGGCGAGCGTGTGACCGAGGCGTTCCCCTCGACTCCGATCGCGATCTCGGGCATCGACGAACTCCCCGACGCGGGCGACAAGGCCTTCGTGGTCGAGTCGATCCGCGCCGCCGAGGAGGCCGCCGAGGAGCGTCGCCGCATCGACCGCGAGCGCGAGCTCGCGGCGCCGAAGATCACCCTCGACAACATCTTCAAGCACCTCGAGAAGCAGGGGCGCAAGGAGCTCGCGCTCGTCGTCAAGGCCGATGTGCAGGGCTCCGTCGAGGCGCTCAAGGGCATGCTCTCGAAGCTGCCGACCGAGGAGGTCACCGTCTCGGTCAAGCACGCCGCGGCGGGTGGAATCACCGAGAGCGACATCTCGCTCGCCGAGGCGACGAAGGCGATCATCGTCGGCTTCAACGTCACCTCGAGCGGCAAGGCGCGCCAGATGGCCGAGTCGAAGGGCATCGAGATCCGCCTCTACGAGGTCATCTACGACCTCATCGACGACGTCACGAAGGCTGCCCGCGGCATGCTCGAGCCCGAGCTCAAGCTCGAGGTCCTCGGACACGCCGAGGTGCGCCAGGTGTTCAAGATCTCCAAGGTCGGAGCGATCGCGGGCTGCATGGTGCTCGACGGCATCGTCGAGCGGAATGCGCAGATCCGCGTCACGCGCGACGGCATCGTCGTCGAGAAGGACCGCCGGCTCGAGCAGCTCAAGCGGTTCAAGGACGACGCCAAGGAGGTCCGCGCGGGCATGGAGTGCGGCATGAAGATCGTCGGCTACGACGACATCAAGGCCGGCGACGTGCTCGAGTGCTACAAGACCATCACGGTGGCGAGGAGCTGAGGTGGCCCGGAGGAACACGGACCACGGTGACGGTGGATCTTTCGAGTCGCGCTCCACCTCACGCTCGGAAGGCCGTTCCGCGTCTCGCCCGCCGTCGCGTTCCGCGACGGGGCGCGGTGGCGCTGCCGGTCGCGGCGCCGCGCGAGGTCGCGTGGTCGGGCCGCTCGGTCCGTCGGACGCGCCATCGGACCGCCCCGCGCAGGTGGGCGCGGAGATCCGTCGCGCGCTCCAGGCGGCGCTCGCGCGCGGACTGAACGACCCCCGCATCCAGGGGCTCGTGTCGATCACGGGCGTCGAGGTCCTCCCCGACCTGACGGAGGCGCGCGTGCGCGTGTCGGTGATGCCCGAAGAGCGCGCGCCGCTCGCCCTCTCGGGGCTTCGCGCCGCGGCGGGCTTCCTGCGACGACGACTCATGGACGAGACGCGCATTCACCGCGTGCCGCGCCTCGTCTTCGAAGGTGACGAGTCCATCAAGCGGCAGGCGCGGCTTGACGAGGCCATTCGCGCCGGCGGCCAGGCGGTCGCCGACGGAGCGCGTGCGGACGAGGCGACGGACACCCCCGCGGTCGACGCGACGACCGTCGGTCCAGATCACGCCGCACCAGAATCGGAGAACGCAGCACGATGAAGGTGGAACCCGTCCTCGGATCGAAGTTCTCGGCGATCGTCCGCAAGCACGGCGCGGGCTCCGCGCTGTCGCCCGCGCCCGCACTCGCGTTCTTCGGGCCGGAGGATCCACTCACCGTCCTCGTGGGCAGCTATCTCCTCTGGGAAAGCAGCGCGCCGCTGGCCGACGAGGCCGCCGCGCGCATGGCGGGGCTCGCCGTCGACGCGAACGAACTCCGCGTCATGCTCGAGCCCGAGCTCGTCGAGGCGATGGGGCCGAAGTATCCCTTCGTCGAGGAGCGGGCCGAACGGCTCCGTGCGACGCTCAACGACATCTACCGTCGGCAGCACCGGACCTCGCTCGATCACCTGCGGAACGCCTCGCGGAAGGACCAGCGGAGCTACATCGAGGGACTCGCGGAGATCCCACCGTTCGTGGTCGGTCGAACGCTTCAGTTCGCCTTCGAACTGCCTGCGCCCGTTGTCGACGAGACGATGGTCGAACTGCTCCATCGGATGGACGCGGTGCTCCCGACCGCGACGCTTGATGATGTCGTCCAGTGGATCGGGCGGAATCACAAGCAGGACGAGCTTCCCCGTGTGAATGCGGCTCTCGAGGCGCTGGCGGCGACCGCGTGGAGCGAGGGCGCCAAGTCCGGCGTCAAGGTCCGTGGGGCGTTCCGTGCGCGCCATGTCGGATTCCGCGAGGCGGAGGAGCGTGAGCTCCGTCGCATCGAGGAGGAGCGCGAGGCGAAGCTGCGCGCAGCCGAGGCGGCTGCGGAGGCGAAGCGGCTCGCGGAGATCGCGAAGGCCGAGGCGCGCGCGCAGGCCCTGCGCGACGCGGAGGAAGCGAAGAAGCGGGCCCGCATCGAGGCCGAAGCGGCCCGCGCGCGGGCCAAGGCCGAGCGCGAGGCCGCGCGCGAGAAGGCCGCGCGTGAGCGCGAGGAACTCAAGGCCCGTCGCGAAGCCGAGCGCGCGGCGCAGGAGGCGGCGCGTGCCAAGGAGGCCGAGCGCCGCCGTCGTGAGGCCGAGCGCGCGGCCGAGCGGGAGGCTGCGCGTCGGGCGCGCGAGATCGAGCGTGCGCGGGTGCAGGCGGAGCGGGCGGCCAAGCGCGAGGCGGAAGCCGAACGAAAGCGTCGCGAGAAGGAGAAGGCCGCCGCACTTCGCGCGAAGGAGGTCGCGGCGCGTCAGGCGGCGGCGGAGCGGGCGTCGCGCGCCGCGTCGAAGAAGCGGGCCGCGGGTTCGGTTGCGAAGCAGGCTTCGAAGTCGGCGTCAAAGTCGTCGTCAAGGTCAGCGTCAAGGTCGGCGTTGAGGGTGGCTGCGAAGGCTGCGACGAAGCCGGTTTCGAAGCGCTCCGTCAAGCAAGCCGCCACGACGGCGGGCGGTGCAGCGCGGTCGAAGTCCGCGGGTGTGGTGACGCCCGCGAAGTCGTCGAAGGCCGCGAAGCCGTCAAAGCCCGCGAAGTCGTCGAGGCTTGCGCAATCGTCGAAGCTCGGGACGTCGTCGAAGTCTGCGAAGCCGTCAAAGCCCACGAAGCCGTCAAAGCCCACGAAGCCGTCGAAGCCCGCGAAGCCATCGAAGTCGGCCAGTCGTGCGGAGAGCGGAAGGGCCTCGAAGACGACCTCGAAGACTTCCTCGTCGCGCGCCTCGCGAGCCGTCCGTGCCACGGGAGCCGGCAAGTCGCAGGGCAAGCGGCGTGTGCGCTGAGCGGCGGACGCCCTCGATGAGGTCGAGGTCGGGCGCAGGCTCCGGCGTCTTTGGTTCTGCGATCGGCGAGAGATCGGAGCAGCGTCGGTGTGCGGGGGCGATGCGTCAGCGTTCGCTCGTCTCGGCCTCCTCCGTCTCTTTCGTCGCCTGCGTCCCTCTCGTCCTCGTCGCCCTCTTCGTCGGTTGCACGACGGATCGTGCCAGCCTTCGGTCGTCAACCCAGGGGCGCGCGGCGGAGATTGCGGCGGTCGCACGGCTTTCGGCGTTCCGTCCCGTTGCGCCGACCTCCGTCCTCGCGCTCGGAACGGCGTCGTCATGGGCGGACGGGTCGTCTCCGTCGCCCGCGCGAACGGTCGAAGTCGATCGCGCGGAGGTCGATGCGGAGATCCGCTCGCGCCGCGAGCCACTGTCGGATCTCCCGCCGTCCGAACCGCTTCCGCCTGAAGTGGATCGACTGCTCGATGGAGCGACTTCGGCCCTCAACGCGGGAGACCACGAGTCCGCCGCGCTCCTCGCGGAGGACGCGGTGCGGCGGTCGAATGGCCGCGCGGAACCGCTCGAGGTGCTGCTCGTCGCGCAGCTTGCGCGCGGCGCGGTCGACGCTGTCCCGACGGTCCTGCGCGAGATCCGGCGGAGCGATCCGACGAACCCGATCGCGATCGCGTCCGATGGCCTGGAGGCGGCCAGGGAGGGGCGCTTCGACGACGCGCTCCGACGACTCTGCTGGTTCATCGGGCCCGATCAACTGCCGCGCCGGGGTCGCGCAATTCCGCTTCCCTCCGCACCAGGTGAGCTCGCCGAGCAGGCCGCACTCGCCGCGCTGTTCATGGAGCGGCACGAACTCGCGCTCGTCGCCGTCGAGTCGGGGCTGGACGAGCCGCGGCTCTCCCCCTTGTCGCGGTCGAGGCTCGAGCTTCTCCGGATCGATGCGCTTGCGGCTTCGGGGCGACTCGTCGAGGCCCGCCAGCGGATCGAGGAGATCGATCGGGACGCGATCGGGAGCGCGCTCGGTCCCGCAGGTCCGCTTCTCGTCCGCGTTCGCGACGAGCGGCTGGCCGAGCGCCTCGGGACGCCGAAGGCGGACGCGGTGGCACGCTGGACCGAAGTGCTGCGGCCGTCGGATTCGCTATCGAACTCGTTGGACGAGGACGGTGCGTTCCTGTTCGCGCTGTCTCGTCTCGGTGAACTCGCGCGGACCGGGGGGCAAGCGGCTCTCGCCGAGCTGCGTTCGCTCGCCGATGGGGCGATGGATGGGCGCCCGTCACGTGCGGCGGTGCTGGCCGTCGCGCTTGATCCGAGGTTTGGCGACGCCTGCGCCCGACAGCCGATCGCGCGCGAGCTCCTCGCCGACGATGTGGCGCTGATCGCCTGCATGCGACTTCTCGCGAGGGAGAATGTGGCGCGTTCCGTGGCGCTCGCCGCTTCGCTCGCCGAGGAGTCTCCGCAGGATGTCGATCGGATCGTCCGGGCGCTCCTTCTCTCGGGCGACGGGATCGACGCGGTTCTCCGTGCGATCGAAGGCGATCACGCAGGTGGCGTGGGCGATGCCTTGCGGAGCAGGATCCTCGCCCTCGCGGGTGAGGCGGAGCGTGCCTATGCCGTCGCGGCGACGGCGCATTCGCGCGATCGCGCCTCACGCGCGGCGCTGGTGGCGGCGATCCTCGCGGCGGCCTCGCTCCGCGACGAGACGCTGATCGATCAACTCGAGCTCGAGGTCCGCGCCGGAGGAGACCGGCTCGCGCGGACGGTGGCTGCGGCATGGCTTGCGGTCGGCCGACCCGATCGGGCGGTGGTTGCGGCCGAGCGTGGGCTTCGAGTCGCGCCACGGGACGAGGAACGGGATGAGGAACGGGATGAGGCGATGCTCCTCCTCCTCGAGATCGCCCGGCTCGGGCGTCGCGACACCCGTGCCGCGGCGATCGGGCGACTCGAGGAGATCGCGGCCGAGGGCGGAGCGACGGCGAGTGGCGCGCGTGCGGCGCTCCGCGCTCGCGGGCTCGGAGAGGAAGTGGATCGCGCGCGGCCTCGAACGATCGAGGAGGCCATCCGTCTGCTTGACGAATCGCGCTCGCCGCTCGCCGTCGAGTGCCTCGCGCTCGCATGTCTTCTCGACGGTGCGGGCGGCGCCGAGATCGCGCTGGCCGCGCGGCTCGGCGGATCGGGGCTCGCGCGTCCCGCGGTCGAGGGGATTCCGCCGTTCCTCGCGGGTTTGCGGGAGGAATCGCCGGCCGTTCCGTCGCGACGAATCGCGGCGCTTCGCGCCACGCCACGCCTTTCATCAAGCGAGCCGCTGCCGGATGCTCCGCTCTCCGCCCGCGTCGACGCCCGGGAGTCGGCCAGCCCTTCGGTGCTCGCGAATGCGAGGATCGCCGCAACCTCCCTTCGGCCGCGCACCCCGGCCTCGAGCGCCGCGATCGCGGAGGCGGCCCTCGATGCGGACGATCCCGAGCGCGCAGGTCAGGCGCTGGCCCGGGCGGCGTCGGGCGCCGATGGAGCGATTCCGCCGCAAGCGGCGCGGGCGCTTCTGCGTGCTTCGACGAGGCTCTTCGAACGCGATCCATCCCGGGCGACGCCCTCGGCTCGGGACCTCATCCGCTTCGCCGAGCGCGTCGAACCCGCGGGCGTCGCCGATCTCGACGCGGCGCTCGGCTTCGCCCTCTCGGCGCGACTCCCGATCGAGGAAGTGGTCGCCGCGGTGGGGCGGATTGCGCCTGGTCTGGCGGAATCGGATGGGGCCGATGCGCCCGCGCTTTCGCGAATGCTCGAGCGGCTCGTCTCGGTCGACGGCGATCCCTATCTGGCCGGCCGTGTCGCGGCGGTGGTCGCAGCCGACTCCCGGCTCGATGAGGGCCTGCGTTCGCTGCTCGCGCGCTCCGCGGTCGCGCTCCAGGCCGCCGCGGGAGTCGATCCTGCCGAGGCGGTTGGCCTCGTGCGGGAGTTCGCCGATCGCGGCGTCAGGATCTTCGAGCCAGCCGACGCCGAATGGACGCTTGCGGAGGCGCTTCGCAGGGCGGCGGGCGTCTTCGCCATGATGGGCGACGAGGGCGGTGCCGAGCGCATCCTCATCGAGTCGCTCGCCGAGAATGAAGGCCACGCGCGCACGCTCAACGATCTCGCCTACCTTCGCGCCGAGCGCGGCGATCTCGCGGGTGGCGCGGCGGCGATGGCCGAGGTCGCCGCCGCGGCGCTTCCCGACGATCCGTCGATTCTCGATACGCTCGGGTTCATCCGGTATCTCGAGCGGAGGATTCGAGACGACGCGAAGGGCGCCGGTGCGATCACGCTTCTTCGACAGGCGTTGCGGCTTCGCCCCGAGGAGCCGTCGATCGCAGCCCTCGATCATCTCGGCGACGCCCTCTGGCGTGATGGAGACCAGTCCGGTGCGGTGCGATGCTGGCAGGAGGTGGGGCGCGTCGCGCGCCTGCGACATCCGCCCGACGCCACGCGTGCGGCGATCGCCGCGTTCCAGCTGCGCGAGTACGGCGTCGTCATCGCCGATCCGAGCGAGGTCGCGAGGCGTCAGTTCGGGCGCACCGTCGAACGGGCCGACCGCAAGTTGCGGGATGTGGCGGAGGGAAGGCCTCCGGCCGTCGCCGAACTCCCCGTGCGGGACGAACCGTAGGGGACCGGTCGAGCGCCGAAGGTGATGTATGCTCGCGTCTTCACTGGGAATCCGCGCGAGAGACAGGAGCGATTCGAGTCATGGCTGGTCACAGTGCATGGAAGAACATCAAGCACCGGAAGGCCGCGGTCGACAAGAAGCGCGGCAAGATCTGGAGCAAGGTCTCGCGGCAGCTCATCGTCGCGGCCCAGAAGGGCGGCGGAGATCCGGCGTTCAATCCCTCCCTCCGGTTCGCGGTCGATGCGGCGCGCGCGGCGAACATGCCCCGCGACACGATCGAGAAGGCGATCCGCAAGGGCACCGGCGAAGGCTCTGAGGAACGGTACGAGTTCGCGCGGTACGAGGGCTACGCCCCGGGCGGGGTGGCGCTGATCGTCGAGTGCCTGATCGCGAACGCGAACAAGACCGCTGCGGATCTTCGCGTCCTCTTCGATAAGAACGGCGGCAAGCTCGGTGTTCCCGGGTCCGTCGCCTTCGGCTTCGACCAGCGCGCGGAGGTGATCGTCGCGGGTGCGTCCGAGGAGGCGCTCATGGAGGCGTGTCTCGAGGCGGGAGCGGACGACATCCAGGGATCGGGAACAGCCGAGGAGGGTGAACCTGAGGTGTTCCGTGTCCTCGGCGAGCCCTCCGCGCTCGCAGCGCTCCGTGCGGCGATCGAAGGTGCGGGCTTCTCCGTCGAGAGCGCGGACATCGTCTGGATTCCAGGTCAGACGGTCGCTGCCTCGGGCGAGACCGCGGATGCGATCGAACGTCTCGTGGAGGCGCTCGAGGATCACGACGACGTGCAGAAGGTCTATTCCAACCTGCAATAGCCGCTCCGGGGTTGGGTCGGGGATGGATGCGATTCGAGCACGGCGTTCCGATCGCCGTTTGGACGCGTGCGCGGGATTTGTGCGGACCGCGTGGGGCGGGGCCTCGGTTGGGAGTCGCGCGCTGGCGCTTCGGTCGGGGTCGAGTCCGCTCATCGTGCGGGAGGGGCGTATGAACGCCCGTCCGCGCCTGAAAGCCCTCGGACTGGCTTCCACGATGACGGGGCCGGAGCCCTTGTGAGATCGAACCGTGGCTTGGGTTGTCAGTCCGAGGTTGTCAGTCCAAGGCTGTCAGTCCAAGGCTGTCAGTCCAAGGCTGTCAGTCAACCCCTCGCCGTCAGGCGTCCTCGTCCTCGAGAGGAGGCGGCATCGGAACCCCGTCTGCGGTTTCCATGTCCTCCGATTCCGAGGCTGGGGCGGCGACGGGTCCGAGCAGTGTGCGCATCTGGGCGAAGTAGCGGTCCGCCTCCTGCCAGACGTGCGCGGGGACTGAGATCTGGCGTGCGGTGAAGTCGACCATCGGCACCTGGAGCTCCTCATCTCGGGCGAGCAGGATCTCAAAGCGCCACTCACGCTCCTGGCGCGATGGCTCGGCATGCGGCGAGACGAAGGTGCGACGGAGAATGCGGAACACCTCGATCCGACGCGAGTCGTCGTCGACGTACACCTCGTTGCGGCGGATGCGCCAATCTTCGTACTCGGGAGCGTTGGCTGTGGCGACCATCGCGGTCCAGAGCTGATCATCGGAGTAGCCCTCGAAGACCTGGGAGCGGGTCGTGCAGCCAGCGAGCGCGCTGGCGACGAGTCCGAGGGTCAGTGTCCGAGGGAGGCTGAAGTGGTGGCGAAGGCGAGTGAGGGTCTGCATGGCAGGGAGTCCGTGAGGTGCCTCCGTATCGGCAACATCGGTGGCCGCCCCCCCGAATATCGGGAGCTTCCAGGCGGACACGGCATGGAGTGGAGGCGCATGCCGCGCAGCGCGCGACAAGTTACCGTACCCTGCCGACATGGATCCAGGCCGCCGTGACGACGCCCCTTTGAAACCGCTCTCGGAGCCGCAGGCAACTCCGGCGAGTGGCGTCGAGGAGAGTCGGGCGTCCGATGTGGATCGGGACTGGCGATTGATGGCGAGCGGTGCGCTCGGGGTGGCGTGGATCACCCTGCCGCCTCTCGCGGGCCTCTACATCCTCTACGACCTCGCGTCCATCGCGGAATTTCTCCAATCCGATCTTCAGCATGGTTTCTGGGCCTACGTGGCCGTGTTCGCCGTGACCGCGGGGCTCGGCCTGCTCCCGACCTACTCGCAGGCCTTCCTCGGGGGCTGGGTGTTCGGCCTCTCCTGGGGGCTCGCGGGTGCGATCATGGGGTTCACCGGTGCGGCGGCGATCGGATACCTCTTCTCGAGAATGGTCACCGGGCGGAGCGTCGACGCGTGGATCGACCGTCATCCCAAGGGGCGCGTCATCCGGGATGCGCTTGCCCGGGGGTCGAAGTGGCGGACCTTCGCCGTCGTGACGCTGGTCCGACTCCCTCCGAGTTCCCCGTTCGCGATGACGAACTACATGCTGGGAGCCACGGGTGTTCCGTTCTGGCTCGCGATGGTCGCCACGCCGATCGGGATGCTGCCGCGTACCGCGATCGTGTGCTTCCTCGCAGCTTCGGCCGTTTCCGCCGGGGCCAGCGATCTGGTCGAGGTCTACAGGAACACGCCGACCTGGGTGCTCGTGTCGGGCATCGTCGCATCCGTCGCGGTGGTCGCGATCCTCGGGCAACTCGCGACGCGCGCGCTTGAGCAGCTCGCGAGCGGGGCGGAGCGGGCGTGAACGGGGGGCTCGAGCCTCTCGCACAGGCACGATGGTGGGGGCGGGTGTCGCTTTCCGCGACGGACGACTCCCACGAAGGACCTGCTCCCAAGGAAGTTCCCTCACGCCCCTTGGATCGCCCCACAGTCGATCGGAGACACCGCCGTCATGGAGCATGACATGGAAAGCGCGCCTCCCCCGAACCAGTTCGGACTCATTCTGTTCTGCGTCTACTCGATCGCCTACACGGCCTATGTCGCCGTCGCCGCGTTCGCGACCTTCGACTCCGGTCGGCCGATCGGCGGGCTTGGAGCGGAGGCGTACTCGGGGTTGAACTGGGGAGTCGTGGGCGGTTTCGGGCTGATCTTTGGAGCGTTCCTTCTCGCTCTCGCCTACGCCATCGTGCGGGTTCGGATCGCGACTGGGCGCGGGGAGGATGGGGCGTGATCCACGGGTCCAGCGGTCTCTCCATCGTGGTCTTCGCGATCTTCGTCGCAGGAGTGCTGGCGCTCAGCGTCTGGCTCGGCTCGCGGGCGCGTACCTCGGGCGGCTACTTCGCCGCGCACGGGCAGGTGGGCTGGTTCGTGAACGGGATCGCGTTCGCGGGCGACTATCTCTCCGCCGCGAGTTTCCTCGGTATCTGCGGGATGATCGCGTTCCACGGATTCGACGGATTTCTCTACTCGATCGGCTATCTCGCGGGATGGATCGTCGCGCTCTTCGTCGTCGCGGAACCCATCAAGAAGATGGGGCGCTACACGCTTGCCGACGCACTCGACGCCAGATTCCGCTCAAAGGGGGTCAAGGCGGTCGTCGCGATCTCGACGCTCGTCGTTTCGCTCTTCTACCTCGTGCCCCAGATGGTCGGCGCGGGAGCGCTCGTCAAGCCGCTGCTGGGATTGCCTCACTGGGCGGGAGTCGTGCTGGTCGGCGTCGTCGTCACGCTCATCGTCGCGACCGCGGGGATGGTGAGTACGACCTGGGTGCAGTTCCTGAAGGGCACACTCCTCGTTGGAATCTGCGGGTACGTGGTCGTACTCCTGCTCGGGCGGGGATTCGCCGTTCCGTCGACTCCGATCGCGGCGGGCGAGGTGCAGAGCATGCGTGTCTCGCCGGAGGGAGTCGAGGTGAACGGGAAGCCGCTCTCGGCCGACAACCAGCTCGACACGACATTGCGTGATCGCCACGGCGTCGGCTTCGGCTCGGTCGCCGAACTCCCCGGTGGGGTTTCGAGGACGGGTCCGCTCGGCCCAATCGAGTATCTCTCGACCTTCGCGGGATCGACCATCACGACCTGGAAACGGCGGAGCGGGGAGGCTGGCGAGGTTCGGTTCGAGCCCGTCGAGCGCGCCGGTTCGGACCTGCTTCTGCCCGGGTCGAACCCCGTCTTTGCTTCCGTCCGAGGTCAGGAGCTCGTGGGAAAGCTCGATTTCATCTCCCTGATGCTGGCCCTATTTCTCGGGACGGCGAGTCTGCCCCACATCCTGATCCGCTACTACACGGTCAAGGACGCATCCGCAGCCATGAAGAGCACCGTCGTGGGTATCGGCGCGATCGGTGCCTTCTATGTGCTGACCCTCTACCTTGGGATCGGGGCCATGACGAGCGGGGCGCTTGATCCAACCGACTCGAACATGTCCGCGCCACTCCTCGCGCGCAGCCTTGGCGAGGGGGTCTTTGCCGTCATCAGCGCCGTCGCGTTCACGACCGTGCTGGGAACGGTCAGTGGACTGATCCTCGCTGGGGCGGGAGCGGTGGCGCACGATCTCCTCGGAGGCGTCTTCGGAGTGCGGCTCGATGATCGCGGCCAGGTTCGGGCGGCGCGGATCGCGGCGGTCTGCCTCGGCGGAGGCGCGATCGTGCTCGGAATCCTGTTCGAGCGGCTCAATGTCAGCTTTCTGGTTGGCTGGGCCTTCAATGTCGCGGCAAGCGCGAATCTGCCCGTGCTGGTGATGCTGCTCTTCTGGCGCGGAACGACCAAGCAGGGCGTCATCGCATCGATCGCGTGCGGTCTGGTGACCAGCCTCGCGTGGATCCTCGCTTCAGAGGCGACGTTCGAGAAGGTCTATGGAATGAGCGCGCAGGCTGCGAGCGAGGCGGCACTGGTTCCCTTCAGCCAGCCGGCCCTCGTGACCGTTCCGCTCGGGTTTGCCGTCGTGATCGGCGTCTCACTGATCACGCAACAACCGCGCGGGCAGCGCGCATCGACGATCCTCGGACCTTCGTCATAGCCGGGCTGCGCCCGCGGCGGAGGCGGGGCAACTCCTTGGTTTGCTCACGTCCTCCCGAACCAGGATCTGAAGCGGCTACTCGTCCTTCGGAAAGCCCGGTCGTTCATCGCGAGTGATCGGATCGCTGACGCAGTCCAATCCAATGGCGCGGCTTCAGGCGTCAGCCTGTCATCGTTCGATTCACTCGACGGAGGTCAGGCGCGGCTGCGGTACGAACCATCCGACGTGCTGATGATCACCTTCTCGCCAATCGTGATGAACGGCGGGACACGGGTCTTGAGCCCGGTCTCACAGGTCGCTTCCTTCAGCTGGTTGGTCGCCGTCGCGCCCTTGATGCCGGGGGGGGTGTCCGTGATCTCGAGCGTCACCGTCAGCGGCAACTCGACCGAGATCGGCTTCCCGTCGCACCAGAGAACGATGATCTGGGTGTTGGGGAGCACATAGAGCTGAAGGTCACCGACGACCTCCTTCGGGAGCTCGTGCTGGTCGTAGCTCTCGAGGTCCATGAAGACCGCGAGATCACCCGACTGGTAGAGGTACTCCATCGGCCGCCGGTCAAGGTCGACCTGCTCGACGTCCTCCCCGGAGCGAAGGCGCTTCTCGATGAGGGAGCCCGACTTGAGATCGCGGATCTTGATCTGGACGAACGCACGGAGATTGCCCGGGGTGCGATGCTCGGTCTCGGTGATCAGGAAGAGCTTGCCATCCATCTTGATGGCCATTCCGGGGCTGAGGTCAGTGCTGTTCAAATCGATTTCCTTCTCGAGAGGGGGATGGGGAGGTTAGCAGGTCTCCACCGATCCCGTCGGGCTGCTCTCGCGGGAGGGACGGATCGGGCTCGCCCCAGGGTGACAAGCTCACCCCGAACACCGTGAAGCGACGGTCGGGTAGATCCATCACTGAGCCCCTCACGGCATGCGCCCGAGCCCGAAAATGAAAGACCCCCGACCGAGGTCGGGGGCGGAGGGAGGGAAAAGGGCATTTGGGGGTCGGAAGCATGCTTCCGACAACAACAAGATGTCACGAAAGTGGCCGTGTGCAAGTCAACGGTGTATTTTTCTTGGAATTGCCGTCGCGAATGGTGCAAGTCTCATAGGGCAAGAGACTTGCAGATCCTTCATAGTCGGCATGGCAGTGGATCCCGAGGGCTTCCCACGCGGCACCTGAACGTTGCCGCCCATGCCTTCTCGTGGATCTTCCGGATCGCGCACGCGAGTCGTCGCCGAGCGGTCGACGGTCGCATCCGTTGGGGTCGCCCCAGGTAGAGCCGATCTCACCATACCCGTCCTACCGCGCCGATAGACTCGTTCGCGCCGATACACGATCCTGAGTTTCGTGGTCGCCCGCAGGAACCCCTCATGCAGAACATGCGATCTATGCCCGTCTCCGCCACTTCGCTCCTTCGTTTGATTGCCGTTCTCGGCGCATGCGCGCTCGTTCCGATGCATGGCTGCGATGCCGGCAACGAACCTGCAGCGGTGACGGAAAGCGAGTCGTCGGCCTCGAGTTCATCGGCGCCCGTTTCGCCTTCCCCGATTTCGGATTCGGACTCGTTGTCTTCGCCGAGCGCGTCGGCCGAGGATCTCACCGCTGACCAGGAACCGATCGACGCCGCTCCGCCCATTCGATTGGAGCCCGAGGTGCTCGACTTCGGTATCGTCGGTCCTTCCGAGACCAAGGAGGGCATCGTCAAGCTCGTGAACACCGGCGATCGTCCCCTCGAGATCCTGACGGTGCAGCCAAGCTGCAAGTGCACGACGATCGACGACATCTCGGGTCAGGTGATCCCTCCGGGGGGCTTCATCGAACTCCGTTCGGCGATGAAGGCGCAATCCGCGCCGGGCATCAAGAAGGCCGAGATGAAGGTCCTCATCGACGGATACACCCAGGTGGTGAACATCCAGCTCCGCAACGAGGTTTCCCTTCCCATCCGTGTGAGTCCGGCCATCCTCAACTGCGTGAAGGGCCAGCCGCAGGCTGGACGGATCGTGCTCGAGTCGATCGATGGGAAGCCCTTCAAGGTCTGCGCGATCGGCGGGAAGCCCGTGCGCTTCATCGGCTTCAATCCCGAGTCGGACGAACTCCGATCGATGTATGCGGTGGAGTGGGATCTCGCCAAGGACTTCCCGGATGGCAACATGCCCCGGCACTGGATGATCGAGACGGATCGTGCGGACTGCCCGCTCGTCGACGTCTACATCCGCCACGAGTCGACGCTTCCGCGGCCGGTACTTCGTCTCACGGACTACCGCCATTCGTTCGGGCGGATCGAGCAGGGGGAAGCCGCGGAGTTCGTCGTCGATGTCACCGACCTTCCGGAGGGCGAGCGGATCGCGACGGCGGCGAGTGCGTCGAGCGCGGCCAAGGTCGAGCTCGTGGGCACCTCGGTCGAGGGAAACACCACGCACATGACCTTCCGAATCACGCCTGCGGCCGACACGCTCGGCGTGCAATACATCCCCTTCACGATCTACACGACCTCTCGGCAGCAGCAGCTCGCGGTCTGGGGTCAGGTCGTTCCGAAGGGCCATGAAGGGTGCTTCGGCCGGTAGGCATCGCGCTCTCCGTACGGAAATGGCATCGCATTCCGCGGTGCATCGACTCCAGGGCCCTTCGTCGTCTCGAGCCGACGAAGGGCCTGTCGTTCGATCACCCGGCACTTCAAGAGTGTCGAGAGGCGATGTCCTACAGTGCGAGGCTCAGCATCCGAAGTGCGGCGACCATGAGCATCGCCGCGAGCAGCGTCTTGATCACCCGCACGGGAAGCCGGTAGACCAGGCTCGCGCCGAGGCTCGCACCAAGCATGGCGGGGGGACCGAGGAGGACCGCGAGCACGAGGACGCTTCCGCGCGTCAGCGGCTGACCGTCGGGCGTCGTGAGTTCTGGAATCGACGCGATCTTCGCGAATGCGGCGATCGCCGCGGTCGGAATCATCGCGAGGGACGAGGTTGCGACCGCCTCGCGGACGGTCAGCCCCGACCACCGTTGCAGGAGCGGCACCATGACCGCTCCGCCTCCGATGCCGAGGAGCCCGGAGGCGAAGCCGCCCAGTGCTCCCACGATCGATGCGGATGAGGAGCGCGTCCGGTCGTGGACTCCGGCCGTTGGGACTTCCTTCGGGAGTGCCGAACGAAGCATCGATGCGGACGCGAAGAGAAGGAAGCACCCGAAGAGCGCGGCGAGCGGAAGCGCCGGAACCGCGTTGCTCACGAGGACACCCACCACAGCGGTTCCCGCCGATGCGACGCACATCGCGGTCGCCAGTTCCCTGCGGATCGTGCCGCGGCCGCGATGCTTGAGGACGGAGCCGATCGCGACGAGCACGTTCGTGAAGAGAGCCGCGCTCTGGTAGAGGTGCTGATTGCTGCCTGACGCGAGCGTCAGTGCCGGCAGGATGACCATGCTCCCGCCGAGCCCCACCATTCCGCCGAGCATGCCTCCCGCGAGACCGATCGAGGCGGTGAGGACGATCTGCGTCGCGGTCCACTCCATGCGGGGAGGGTACAGATGTCGGGGAGCCGGCTGGGGGGTGCTGGATCGCGAGGCGCGTGCGGATGCGCTCCGAGTCGCCGGTAGGGCCATGGGCAGGAAATGCCGATCGTGCCGCTTGTGATGGCGGTTCCGCGCCCTTCTTCGGGAAGTCCTGTCCGAGGGCTTGGCGCTCGACGGGAAGCGGATAGCCTCTCGAACGGCTCCCGTCGGCTGGACTCCCGAGGTCCGTGCCTTCGAGGACGTCGGAAGCACTCCCGCTGGGGATGCCCGAGGCGCTGACCGCACGGTCAGGCATACAACGAGAAAGATGCGAATGAGCGACCAGATCAAGCGCAGTGCCGTTGCCGTCGAACCGAACCGCGCCCGAACCGACAGGGTCGCCCGTCGGCGGGGCCAGTTCGCGAGGGCGCTCAGCGTCGTCGCGGCGTCGTCCGTCCTGGTCGCGCTCGGCGTTGCGACGGGACGTTCGGCCACCAGTGCGGGAACCGCGCGAAACGACGATCTCGACGCGACCGTGGCGGTCCTCGCGGACGCGGATCACGATCGGACCGGTCCCGTCATCGAGCTTCCAACGGAGCCGCTTGCGGAGCCGGCGCCGGCGGCGGTGCTTCGTCCGCCGCAGTCCGCGCCCGCCGACGTCGTGGATGCCACGCGCATCTACGACGGGAGGCCCGTCCGCCTCGCGCGAACCATTCGCATGCGGGTCACCGCCTACAGCCCCGACGAGCGCAGTTGCGGCGCGAGTGCCGATGGCATCACCGCCAGCGGATACTCCGTCTCGACGAACGGAGGCTGCCTCGTGGCGGCGGATCCGAAGGTGCTCCCGCTCGGGTCCATTCTCGGCATTCCCGGTTACGACGGCGGGGAGTGCGTCCCCGTGCTCGATGTCGGCGGCGCCATCAAGGGGAATCGGCTGGACGTCCTCTTCCCGACGCACGAGCAGGCAATCGCGTGGGGTGTCCGTGAGCTCGATGTCGAGGTCTGGGAGTTCGCCGATGGCAAGCCGTCGGGGTTCCGCAAGCTGCGTCGGCCGAGGTGACGGGGGCCGGGGCGACGTCTTCCGCTCGCTGCGGACGAGGGATGGCGCGCACCGACCATGCGGCGCCCCACCTCGCGGATCCGTGGCTCGCGCGCCGAGGAATCGCGCCACGAGGCGCTGGGTGCGGAGAGGCGTGAACCAGGCGACGAGGCTTCGCGTCGCCGTTCGGAGCCTCTCGATCGCGGCCCAAAGCGCATGGATCGCCCTGCAGTTCATGCGGCACCCCCCGTCGTCGTGCGGAGCCGATCGAGGATCCGGTAGTGGATCGCCTCCGCGACATGCGCCTCGAGAACGGCTTCCGCTCCCTCGAGATCCGCGACCGTCCGCGCCGTCCGTCGGATGCGGTCGTAGGCACGCGCGGAGAGCCGCAGGTCCTGCATCGCCGACTCGAGCAGGCCCTGCGCGCCGGCGTCGAGCGGACAGTGGACATCGAGTTCCTTGCCACGAAGCGTCGCATTCGGACGGTCGCGTCCCTGTCGGATGGTCATCCGCTCGCGCGCCGACTGCACACGCTCGCGGAGCTCGGCGGTCGAGGCACCTGGACGCGCCGCCCGCAGCGCGTGGAAGCCGACGGCACGGACCTCGACATGAAGGTCGATCCGATCGAGAAGCGGTCCCGAGAGGCGGCCGATGTAGCGCTCCTGCGCCTGCCGTTCGCTCGCGGAACGGGCGAATCCGCCCTGGTGCGAGGGGTTCATCGCCGCGACGAGCATCACGCGGGCGGGAAACCGAAGCGTGCCGCTCGCACGCGAGATCGTGACGAACCCGTCCTCGAGAGGTTCGCGCAGGCACTCGAGGGCGAGCCGTGGGAACTCCGGGAGCTCATCGAGGAAGAGGACGCCGTGATGGGCGAGACTCACCTCACCGGGCCTCGGGATCGACCCGCCGCCGACGAGCGCCGCGGCGCTCGCGCTGTGGTGCGGGGAGCGGAACGGCCGCTGGCGCACGAGTCCCGTACCGGCCGCGATCGTGCCCGCGACGGAGTGGATGCGGGTCACCTCGAGCGACTCCGCATCGCCGAGCGGCGGCAGGATCGCGGGGAGCGCGCGCGCCATCATCGTCTTGCCGCTTCCCGCGGGTCCGATGAGGAGGACGTTGTGACCACCGGCCGCCGCGATCGCGAGCGCGCGTTTCGCGCTCTCCTGGCCGCGGATCTCCTGAAAGTCGGGAATCGACCCGAACGCGGCGGTCGATCCGGCGGGGGGAGGCTCGGCGGTCAGCGGGAGTCGGTCGTTGATGAAGCCAACCGCCTCCCCGAGATGCGAGACGCCGTAGGTCTCGACGCCGTCGACGATCGCGGCCTCGGCGGCGTTCTCCGCCGGCAGGATCACTCCGCGAAGGCCGTGGGCGCGGGCGAGGACCGCCATGCTCGTCGCGCCTCGGATCGGCCGGATCTTCCCGTCGAGCGCGAGTTCGCCGGCGATGAGGAAGCGGTCGAGGCGCCGGTCGGACTCCGTGCCGATGACGCCCTGCATCCGAAGGAGGGCGACCGCGATCGCGAGGTCGAAGACCGGTCCCTCCTTCCGGATGTCCGCGGGAGCGAGATTCACCGTGCAGCTGCCCTTCGGGAAGGGCAGCTGGCAGACGCCGAGCGCCGCGCGGACCCGCTGCGCGGACTCGCGCACGGAGGCGTCTGGCAGCCCGACGATCACGAAGCGCGCGCCGCGTCGTTCTCCCTCGCCGCCGGACGGGCCGGAGCCGGCGGAGGGGAACCACTCGTCGCACTCGATCTCGATCGGGACCGCGTCGATACCGCGAAGGGCGAAGCTGAGGACTCGCTGCATGGCGCGGGGTTCTAACCCGCGTCAGACGCGCGACTCGTGGAATTGTCGTTTCTGCGGAAAGAAGATGCGGAATCGCGGCGGTGTTCGTCGCGGGGGCGATGGGGATCCATCACTCTCCACGCGCCGCGCGTTCGACGGGGAATGCGCCTCGGGATCCCCGATGGTCGCGCGATCGATCCGCGCGGATCGCGAGCAGTCCGCGGAGGATGTTGGAGAGCGACGAGCGCGCGTGCGTGCGTCGCGCGCGCTCGCAGCGCCCGGCTTCCGGGTCCGCTCGTTCCACCCGTCATCGCGGGCGTCCGCCCGTCACTCGAGTCCGGGAGCGAAGCCGCGGCGCATCGTGTTCTCGCAGACCGCGCGCGGCTCGACGAACTGCAGGAGATAGTCGCGTCCGCCGGCCTTCGAGCCGATGCCCGACATCCCGAAACCGCCGAAGGGCTGGCGACCGACGAGCGCGCCGGTGATGCCGCGGTTGAGGTAGAGATTGCCCACTCGATACTCTCGCCGAGCGCGGGCGAGGTGCTCCGGCCTGCGGCTGAACACGCCGCCGGTCAGCTTGTACTCGGGCGCGTTCGCGATCGCGAGCGCTTCGTCGAAGTCCTTCGCGTACATCACGGCGAGGACGGGGCCGAAGATCTCCTCGCGCGCGATGCGCGCGTCGGGATGGACGCCGCTGAAGATCGTCGGCCCGACATACGGCTTGCCGACCTTCGCCTCGAGCCCCTCGGGGATGTCGAGCGTGACTTCGTGACGCCCCTCGGCGCGCCCGATGTCGATGTAGGAGCGGATCTTGCCCGCCGCCTCTTCGTCGATCACCGGGCCGATGTCGGTTCCCGGGTCCATGGGGTCGCCGACGACGAGTGCCCGCGTGGCGCCGACGAGTCGGTGGAGGAAGGGCTCGTACGCGCTTCCGACGACGATCGCGCGGCTCGCGGCCGAGCACTTCTGCCCGCAGAATCCAAAGGCGCTCTGGCGGACGCCGAGCACGGCCTCGTCGAGATCCGCCGAGGTGTCGACGATGACGGCGTTCTTGCCGCCCATCTCGCAGACGACCTTCTTGACGAACTCCTGGCCAGGCGTGACCACGCCGGCGGCGAGCACGATGTCGAGCCCGACCGCCTTCGAGCCCGTGAAGGCGATGAGCGCGACCCTGGGGTCGCGGACGAGCGCCGCGCCCACCGTCTCGCCAGGACCCGCGACGAACTGCAGGACCTCCCGAGGCGTGCCGGCGCGCCAAAGGATCTCGCACATGGTGCGTGCGATCGAGGGAGTCTGCTCCGCGGGCTTCACCACGACCGTGTTGCCCGTCACCAGCGCCGCGACCGTCATGCCGCAGCAGATCGCGAGGGGGAAGTTCCATGGCGCGATCACGGCCGACACTCCGCGGGGCTGGTACCACTGCTCGTCGAGTTCGCCGACGAACTGGCCGAGCCGCTCGGGCTCGAAGAGCTTCGCGCCCTCGCGGGCGTAGTACTCGCAGAAGTCGATGGCCTCGCAGACGTCGGCATCCGCCTCGCGCCAGACCTTGCCCGACTCGCGGACGATCGACGCGGAGAGTTCATCGCGCCGCGACCGCATCTCGCCGGCGGCCTTCACGAGGATCTTCGCGCGATCCGCGTAGGGCGTGTCGCGCCAGGCGGCGAAGGCGCGGTCGGCGGTATCGACGGCGCGTCGCGCGTCGTCCGCGGTCCCCGAGTTCGCGACCGGCGGCACGGTCGCCCGTGCCATTTCGCCAGCGAAACGCTCGCGCACCTCGCGAACGGCGAAGTTCCGCATCGGCTCGGTGTAGAACGGCCGCCCGTTGCCGATCCCCCTCGGCGCGGCGCTCAGCGCGTGCCTCTCGGGAGCCTTCTCGATGCGGTCGACGCCAAGATCGTTCTCATGGACCCGATGGGGGCTCGCAAGCAGCGACTCCGTGGAGGCGTTGTCCTTGAAGCCCGCCTTGAGCCACGATTCGTTCGAGCTGTTCTCGAGGAGTCGCCGCACGAGGTAGGCCATGCCCGGGATCAGCTCACCGACGGGCGCGTACTCGCGGAGCCGCAGCCCCATGTCGGTCGCCGCGGCCTTCAGCTGGTCGCCCATCCCGTACAGCATCTGGAGTTCGAGCGCCGCGGGCGGAAGTCCGCGCCTCTCGAGCGCCGCGAGGGTCGCCGCGATCGAGCGCGCGTTGTGGCTTCCGAGCGCGAGCTTCACGCCGCCCTCGCCCTTCGAGGCGGGCGTCGACGCGACGAACGCGCGCGCCATGCGCTCGAAGCTCGCGTCGCTGTCGCACTTCCGGCTCCACACCGGGACGGGCCAGCCCTGCTGTTCGGCGTTGATCGTCTCGTAGTCCCAGTACGCGCCCTTGACGAGGCGGACCGTGACCTGCCGCCCCGTCCGCTTCGACCAGTCGATGATCCGGCGCGCGTCGTCGTCGCCCGAGCGCAGGTACGCCTGCATGGCGAGACCGGCCTCGAAGTCGTAGCGCTCGCAGGCGCGCATGAAGAGTTCGAGCGTCAGGTCCTTGAGCGCGAACTGCTCCATGTCGAAGTTGACGAGGACGCCGCGGCGCTTCGCCGCCTCGAGGATGGGGCCGAGGCTGTCGAGAAGTCCGCGCACCGAGCCCTCGGTGTCGATCGGGTCGACGCGGGCCGAGAGCGAGCTGATCTTGATCGACACGTTCGTGCGCGGGATCGCGCCGAGATGGTCGCTCTCGAGCCGCGGATTCGCGGGCCACGACGCGACCGTTCCGGGAAGGTTCTCGACGAGGTCGAGGTACTTCTGGCGGTAGGCGTCGGCCTCCTCGTCGCTCACGCACGCCTCGCCGAGGAGATCGACGGAGAAGCAGAGCCCGGAGTCCCAGATCCTCCGCAGCGTCGGCAGCGCGCTCGCCGCGTCGGTGCCCGCGATGAACTTCGACGCCATCGAGGTGATCTGCGACGACATCGTCTTCGTGACGACGCCCTTCATCAGGACGCCCGCCTTCAGCGCGGTCGCCACGAACGGCGGCGGCGTCACGCCGGGCTGCGCGAGGTAGTCGACGAGATGGTCGTAGACCGCGTCGTTGTCCTTGAGCGTCGGGAAGCAGTCAACGAAGCGGAAGATCTGGACCTTGAAGGCCTCGTCCTTCATCGCCCAGTCCATCAGTCCCTCGCTCCAGACCGCGAGCATCGAGGTCTTCGCGTTGCGGGCGCGCGCGAGGAAGTCGGCGCCGATCTCGAGGGTGCGCGCCTCGACGGCGGGGTCCGCGGGTGCGGCCGCCGCGCCCGTCGGGGCCTTCGCGGCCGGTGCGGGGGCGGGGACGGACGGTTTCTTGCTCTTGAAGAACAGCGCCATGGAAGGGGCGCAGTATAGGTGGAGGGCGGCTTCGGGCGGCGATCGACGCGCGCGGGACGCGTGGATCGGAGGGAGTCGCGGACCGCGACCGATGGCGCGGGACGGGCGACGGTCAGTAGGCGGCGCCTGCCGCGTTCGCAATGGCGCGCTCGTAGCAGCGGATCGTCCTCGTGGCGGCGCCGTCCCAGTTGATGCCGCGGATCTCGAAGGAGCCGTGCTCGACGAGCTGGCGCGAAAGGGGCGGTCGGCGCAGGACGGCGATGATCTTGTCGGCCATGTCCTCGATGTCCCAGAAATCGACCTTCAGGGCGTGCATGAGGACCTCGCTGACGCCCGACGACTTCGAGATGAGGACCGGGACGTTGTGGCTCATCGCCTCGAGGGGGGCGATCCCGAAGGGCTCGCTGACGCTCGGCA
>JBJOHC010000188.1:0-11139 GCA_046047955.1 Planctomycetota bacterium | reverse complement strand
CTCTCGGGTCCCGCCACGGATCCGACCCGCCCCTTCGACGGACCGCTCCTTTCGACGCCCCGCGTCATCGCCGAGCAGGGACCGACGATCGTCCTCACCGACAACGACAACGCCCAGCACGGAACCGCCTGCCTTGGTCAGGTCGTCGCCGCCGACAACGGGCTCGGCGTGACGGGCATCGCGAAGAACGCGCAGGGCTACTTCTTCCCGATCGTCTCCTTCGAGGAAGGCTTCCGAGCCCAGAACGCGATCATCAACTGCTTCCAGCAGTTCCGCGCGGGCGACATCATCAACCACTCGTGGGGAAGCCCGCCGGATCTTCCGCTCCCCTCGCAGGAGCAGTACTACACCCTCATCGCGCTTGGCAGCGATCTCGGCATCACCACCTTCTGCTCCGCAGGAAACAGCGACTGCCCGATCCAGCCGCAGCCCGCGGAGGAGGACTGCAACGCGGTGGTCGTCGGTGCGGCGTATCCGGGAAGCCGGAATCCGGATGCCCCGGCGTGTCTGGCCTGGAACGCCTGTCTCGGACGCACGATCCGCTGCGGCTTCTCGAACTACTCCGGCGAGGACGGACTGAGCGAAGTCCATGTCGCAGGCTGGGGAAGCTATGTCGCGACGGTCGGTACGCTCGGTCAGCCGATCGCGGTCTACGACCACGACCTGCCACTTGGCGCCGACCCGTTCGAGGCGAACCAGCTCCGCACCTACACCCAGACCTTCAACGGCACCAGCTCGGCCTCGCCGACGGTCGCGGGCGCTGCGGCCCTGCTCCAGACCTTCGCCAAGCAGGTGTTCGGCACGCCGATCACGCCGGCGCAGCTGCGGGGCGTGCTCGGCTCGGGTCGCGAGCAGTGCCCCACCGCCTGGTCGGAAGAGGAATGCGGCATTCCGATCGAGGACTGCTGCAATGTCGAGCTCGATCCCGACTGTGACGGCATCTTCAAGCCGATCGGCAGCTTCCCGCTCCTTGTCGACGGTGCGAACTCGATCCTGCGCGGCGACTTCGTCGACGGCAACCCGACCGACATCCGCGTCGTGACCGGCATCCAGCCGGCGGGTTCGCCGTGGGTCTCGTTCCTCATCCGCGCGCAGGACGCGAACTACCTGCGCATCGAGACCGAGCGCGCGCGTGCGGGCCAGATCGAGGAGGGTCTCACCTACCTCGCGACCGGCCCCACCACCGACCTCGTCGCCGAGCTCCTTCCCCCGCTCCAGAACGGAGAGACGCAGCTCGACAACGTCGGCGTCACCATCAACGCCCGTTCGACCCGCAACTTCACCTTCCTCGGTGCCTTCATCCGGAACTTCGAGACGAACCGCTTCGAATTCATCGGAGCCGACTTGCTCACCACGGTCGGCGGCGACCTGAACTTCGACCTCCCGAACGGGGGCGACGCGACGAAGTATGTCGATCCCGTCTCCGGCAACATCCAGATGCGCATCTGGACCTGCGGCCTCGGTCTTTCGCGGGCGCACGAGGTCTGGTACGACCTGGTCGAGATCCGCGTGAACAACCCGCTCGAGCCGCTCTGATCCGACGCTCGCCGCGTTGTGAAATCCGCCAATTCCACAGGCCCCGCCATCCGGCGGGGCCTGTTTCTTTGCGCGATCGCGAAGGCTCTGCTTTCAGAAGATTCTGAAAGTACACTCGCGACGCGCGAGGTTCGTGCTACGCTGAAGGCATGTCCGCTTCGCGGGTACCGACGCCCTCCACCACCACCGAGCCCCTGCCCGCGCTCGACGAGATGCGGCTCGCGCAGGATCGCTTCATCGCGTTCTGGAGCGAGATGGGCACGCGCTGGGGTGTGCAGCGATCGATGGCCGAGGTGCACGCCCTGCTGTTCATCGTGGGCGAACCGCTCGCGGCCGAAGAGATCATGGAGCGGCTCGCGATCTCGCGTGGAAGCGTCTCGACGACCTTGCGGCAGCTCGCTGAATGGGGGCTCGTCCAGCGCGTGAAGAGCCGCGATCGCGGCGATCGGCGCGAGTTCCACCAGGCGGAGCAGGACGTCTGGAAGCTCTTCTACACGATCCTCCGCGCGCGCAAGCGCCGCGAGTTCGACCCGCTCCTCGACGAGCTCGGCGGCTGCCGCGTCACGCAGAAGCCAGGGCGTCGCTCCGATGCGGCGAAGGCGCACGACCAGCGGATCGATGAACTGCTCGAACTCTGCCGGTTCTTCGACGGACTGGCGAACACCATCTCGAAGTCGGGCAAGGGCATCGAGCGTGCGACGAAGATCCTTGCTCGCGTCCTCGGAGGTCCGCGATGACGCCTGCGATCCTCGGGAACTTCGTTGCTTCGGGATTCGCCGCGTCAGGATCGGCGGGCTCCGCGCCCTCGCCTTCAGGGGAACCTGTCGCCCCGCGGACGGCGACGGTCGTCTGGCGCGTGGCGCGGCACTCGATGCTCGAGGTGACGCTCGCGGTGCTCGACGGCGAGTCGTCGCCGGATGCCGATCGGTGCGCCGTGTCGGTGGTGATCCGAACGAACGCGGCAGGCGTCCTTGCAACGACGCCCGCGCGCGTCGCGGCGTCGCTCGAGCCCGATTCAGGGACTGGCGAGACCGCGTTCCGAGTCGATCTCGGCGCCGAGCTCGGGATGGCCTCGCTGCGGCTTGTCTCGATCGCCCCGGGGCGGACGCCCATCGTCGTGACGGACCTGCCCGAGCGGCTCGGACTGCGCGGCGGCACCTATGTCGTCGATCGCATCGAGGTGTGACGGGCGGGCGGCGCAGGCGATCTCGACCGATTCGGCTCGCGGGGGATTGGATCCGCGCCCTTCGGAGCTAGGCTGCCGATCGGGATGGGCCTCCCGATGTCGATCGACTTCCTTCGAAGGTGGCGGGCATGCGTCGCGCGCGTGTCCTGCGTTCTCGTCGCGTACCCGTCGTTCGCGGCGCACGCGACATCCGGCTTTCCGCCGTTCACGCAGGAGGCGATCCCGCGCGGCGTCGTCTATCCCGTCCAGGGGATCCCGCAGTCGAGCGGTCTCTACGGATTCGGCGTGGCGGCGGCCGACCTCGATCACGATGGCGACGACGATCTCGTCGTCGTGGGTCGGCAGAACGGACAGGTCGGCCTCTTCGAGAACGACGGCACGGGGCGCTTCGTGAACCGCGTCGCGTCGAGCGGCATCGCGCCGCTCGCGCAGGCCTCGGCGATCGCCATCGCCGATCTCGACGGCGACCGCCTGCCCGAGATCCTCTTCACGCAGGTGGGTCAGCCGCATCGCCTTTACAGGAATCTCGGTGCCTTCGCCTTCGCGACGATGCCGTCCGAAGCGTCGCTCGCGCCGTCGGGCGCGGCGAAGGCGGCGAGTTTCGGCGACCTCGACGGCGACGGCGATCTCGACCTCTTCCTCGCGAACTACCTGCACGACTCGGGGCCGTACGCGCTCGTGCGGAACCAGCTCTTCCGGAACGACGGCGGGCACTGGTCGGACATCGCCGGCGAAACCGGCATCGATGCACCCGGACGGACCTTCCTCGGCGTCTGGAGCGACATCGACCGGGACGGCGATCCCGACCTCTACATCTCGAACGACCGGGGACATCTGGGGCCCCTCTTCGCGGAGAACGCGCTCTGGCGGAACGACGACGGGCGTCTGGTCGACGCGTCGGCGGGCTCGGGCGCCGATGTCGCGTGCTTCTCGATGGGCGTCGCGTCCGGCGACTTCGACGGCGACGGGCACCTCGACTTTCTCGTCACGAATATTCCCGCGAACAACGCACCCGTCTTCGGTGTGAATCCGCTTCTCCTGGGAAACGGCGACGCGACCTTCACCCGCGGCGAGGCGCTCTGGCAGGTCGAGGACATGCGCACGGGATGGGGTGCCCTCTTCGTCGATCTCGACGACGACGGGCGGCTCGATCTCTTCGTGAACCACCAGGGGACGGCGAACGCGCTCTGGCGCAATCCCGGCGCGCCGCCCGCGGTCGAGATCGCGAACGCGGGCGGTGCCGCGGGCGTGCCGTCGAAGTACAACTACTCGACGGTCGCGTCGGATCTCGACGGCGACGGCGATCTCGACCTCGTCTCGCTCGGGCTCGGCGCGAATCTTCTCGTCTACATGAACCACGCGGGCGATGGCGTCGCGAGCGTGCGGCTTCGCCTCGAGGGGCGCGCGCCGAACGCGGACGCGATCGGTGCGCGCGTCGAGGCGCGAAGGGACGGGCGTCTCTTCGTGCGCGAGGTGCAGGCGGGTGGCGTCGGGTACCTCGGGCAGTCGACGCTCGAGGTCCATCTCGGGCTCGACGCCGCGGAGCCGCGCGAGGGGCGCGCGGGTGCCGCGTTCGACGAGATCGTCGTGCTCTTTCCCGATGGTGCCGAGCGCCGCATGTCGTCGATCGCGGCGGGCGCGTACGGCGTCGTGCATCCCGCGCTTCTCGGCGATGGCAATGGGAACGGCGCGCCCGATGCGGACGACCTCGACGCGGCGATCGCCGTCGTCGGCACGCGCGCGCGCGGCGCGGGCGCCTGGTTCGACTACGACGGCGACGGGTTCGTCACGCCCGACGACCTCGCGCGCATGCGCGGACACGCCGCCGATCTCCGCGCCGATCTCGACGGTGACGGCATCGTCGGGCTCGGCGACCTCGCGCTGCTCGTCGCGAGCTGGGGTGCGCCGACCGCCGATCTCGACCTCGACCGCACGACCGGAGGGGGCGATCTCGCGCAGCTTCTCGCGCGGTGGACGATGCCGCGCCGCTCGAAGTCGTGAGCCTCGAGGTCCTGAGCATCGAGGTCCTGAGCATCGAGGTCCTGAGCTTCGAAGTCACGAGCCTCGAAGTTGTCGGTCAAGAAGTCCGAGCCTTCAAGTCCCAAGACTTCAAGTCGCAAGCCTTCGAGTCCCAAGCCGTCAAGTCCCGAGCATTCGAATCTCAGGCCTCGTCCGCGTGGGAGTCGCCGCGAGGTCCGACGCGCGCATTCGCGGTCATACCCGCGGCGCGCGCGTTCGGCTGATTCGCCCGATCAGCCGTCTCTCACGGGAACTTCGCCGGCGTCTTCCGCATCTTCTCGATGGCGACGATCGTGTTCGAGGCGCTCGCGAGCTCGCCGACCACATGCGCGTGAAGCGCGTAGAGGTCCTGCTTCGCCTCGGCGATCTCCTCGGGGGCCTTCGCGCCCTTGATCGCGAGCATGACGCCGCCGATCCGGAGGAAGGGTACCGACAGGATCGCGAGCGGGCCGAGCGCGCCGACGGCGCGCGAGGTCGCGACATCGAACCGCTCGCGCATGGGGCCGCGCCCCGCCTGTTCGGCGCGTTCGGCGACGACGGTCACATTCGCGAGGCCGAGGTGCGCCGCGACCGCCTCGAGGAATCGCGCCTTCTTGCCGGTCGATTCGAGCAGCGTCCAGCGGATGTCGGGGCGCGCGATCGCAAGCGGGATCGCGGGAAGGCCACCGCCCGAGCCGACATCGATCGCCTCGTGCACCTCCTCGAGTCCGGCGAGCGGCGCGAGGAGCGTGAGGCTGTCGATCACATGGCGCGACCAGGCGCTCTCCCGCTCGATGCGCGTGAGGTTGATCCGCTCGTTGGTCGCGAAGAGGCAGCCGAGGAAGCGGGCGAGGAGATCGATCTCGGTGGGTTCGAGCGCGATGCCCATCGATTCGAGTTGCGCGAGATCGGCCTCGGAGGGGGCGATCGGTTCGGGCGCGGGGTCGAAGGCGAGCCAGCGTCGCAATTCCTCGTCGCGGCGCGCGACCTCGGCGTCGGGCAGTCGTCCGCCCGCTCCGCCACCGCGTCGGTCCGTCGCATTCCGTCGTTCACGCATCGAACACCGCCTTCTCGGTCCCCGCGGGCGGCCGCGTGCCGACTCCGACGAGGAGTCCGACGAGCGTCCAGCAGCCGAGGAGGCTGCTGCCACCATAGCTGAGGAACGGCAGCGTGACGCCCGTGATGGGCAGGAGGCCGATGGTCATCCCGATGTTGACCGTCATCTGTCCGAACAGGAGTCCCGCGATGCCCGTCGCGACGAGCTTCGCGAAGCCGTCGCGGGCGAGGAGGCCGACGGCGAGCGCGCTCGCCGCGAAGAGCGCGTACGCGCCGAGGACGACCGCCCCGCCGATCGCGCCGAAGCGGCAGCAGACGACCGCGAAGATCATGTCGTTGTGCTCCTCGGGGAGCGCGTTGTGGACGACGAGGGCGCGCGCGTGCTCGCGATCGTTGCCGGCGAGTCCTCCCGCACCGACGAGCCGCATCGCGCGCCAGCCCTGGAAGCCGATGTCGCGCTCGTACCGCGTGTCGCCCTCGATCTGCGCGACGATGGCGTCGATGCGGGCGCGCTGGTAGGGCTTCAGGACGAGGAAGTACGAGGTCGGCGCGAGCGCCGCCGCCACGACGAGCGCGCCGATCATGTAGCGCAGCCGCGCGCCCGCGACGAAGAGGATCGCGAAGGTCGTCGGCAGGAAGAGGAGCGCCGAGCCGAGGTCGGGCTCGAGGACGATCAGTCCGACGGGGACCGCGAGGAGGATCGCGGGCGCGACGAGCGCGCGCAGCGTGCGCGGGCTGCCGCGGAGCGCGAGCCACTGCGAGAGGCAGAGGATGTAGGCGATCTTCGCGAGCTCGGACGGCTGGAAGTCGGCCGCGCCGAGGTTGATCCATGCGCGCGCGCCGTTCCGCGGCGTGACGATCGAGCGCGGCACGAACGGAAGCAGGACGAAGACGAGGAGGAGGATCGCGATCGCGAGCACGATCCAGCACGCCACGCGGAGCGTGCGCGGCGGGACGAAGGCGACGATCGTCGCCGCCGCGATGCCGACCGCGAGGAAGATCCCCTGCCGGACCGCGAGTTCAGGCCTGGTCACCGCGATCGCGGCGATGCCGATCACCGAGAGGAGCGCCGCCGCCCCCGCCGCGAGCCACGCGGGCGTCGCGAGCTGCACGCGCGTGCCGCCACCCTCGCCCGTGCCGCGGTAGAGCTCGCTTGCGGTGTAGGCGCCGCGCGCGTTCATGGCGACTCCTTCCCGACCGTCGCCGTCGCCGCCGCGCGCGCCTCTTCGCCGAGATAGCCCTCGGCCGCGAGCGCGCGGATCGCCTGCGAGGCGACGGGTCCCGCCACCTTGCCGCCCGAGCCGCCGTAGTCCATGACCACGGCGATCGCATGGGTCGGCGATGCGCCCTTCGGCCCGGCGAGACCGACGAACCAGGCGTGGTCGGTGCGGACGCGGGTGTCGATGACGCCGTCGCGATTTCCGTCGAGGGGAAGGAGCGCGGCGGTCGCGGTGCCCGTCTTTCCCCAGACATCGACGCTCTCGATCGCGAAGAGCGGTTCGCGCACGCCGCCCTCGAGGGTGAGGTGATGGCCCGTTCCGTAGGACTCGCGCACCGAATCGCGGAGTCCGCCGAGCGCCGCGTCGATCGCCGCACGGGGAATGCGGAGGTCGCGCGGCTCGCGCTCGCCGACGAGCCCGCGCACGATCCGAACCGGCAGGACGCGACCGCCCCGCGCGATGGTGGCGTAGCTCGCCGCCGCCTGGACGGGCGTCCATGCGATCGGTCCCTGTCCGATGCCGAGAAGAAGCGGCGAGACGCGGTCGCCGCGCTTCCGCAGTGCGTCGATCTCCGCGGGATCGGGCACCATGCCCGCCGCCTCGCCGCCGATCCGGACCGTCCCGTCCTGGTCGGTGCGCGATACCGCGAGTCCCGTGTCGGGCCGCTCGCCGAGTCCGAAGCGACCGAGCCACGAGACGAGCCGCTCGGGGCCGAGTCGCGCGGCGAGCGTGTAGAAGTAGATGTTGCAGCTTCGCGCGATCGCCTCGCGCGCGTCGAGCGGGCCGTGGGTGGCGGTCTTCCCCTCGTTCGCACGGTAGGTCCAGCAGCGCGCGAGATCGTTCCTATCGGGGAAGTAGTGGCCGTTGCAGGTGATCGACTCGCCCGTGCCGACGAGCCCCTCGGCGGCCGCCGCGCAGAAGACGAGCGGCTTGAGGATCGACCCTGGCGGATAGAGCGCCTCGAGCGGGCGGAAGATCTCGGGGTGTTCGGCGGCGCGGCGCGCCTCGGGCATCGAGGCGCCTTCAGCGAGCGTCGGCGAACTCACCGCGGCGAGGATCTCGCCGGTCGCGATCTCGAGGATGACGATCGCCCCGTCGAGCTCCCAGCCGAGGGGAAGCGGTCCGCCGCGCGGATTGCCTTCGGCGTCGAATCCGCGCTGGTACTGGGAGATCTTCGCGAGGCCGACCTCGGGAGCGAAGAGCGCCTGCAGCCGCGCGGCGAGGCTGATGTCGATGGTGAGCTCGATGTCGCGGCCCGCGAGCGGCTCGGTGCGCGTCTCCGCGTCGCGCTCGAGGTCGCGGACGACGAGACCGCGGATCCCGCGCAGGAGGTCCTCGCCGCGGCGCTCGGCCCCGTACGAACCGACGACATCGCGGTCGGCGCGGTATCCGCCGAGATCGACGATCGCGCCCGTCGCGGGATCGGCCATCGGGCGGCGCGCGAGGTCCTCGGGGAAGACCTGCGTCCGCACGCCGCCGACGATGTGATCGCCGACGCCGTCGAGGACGATGGCCGCGGGCCGGTCCTCGCGGATCGGCTTGGGAAAGCGGTCGCGCGGCTGCTCGAAGCGCACCTGCGACCAGGGATTCCACCGTCGCGTCGACGGCTCGACGACGACCGTGCCCGGCAGCTCCTCGGCGAGGCGCTGGAAGTAGAACGCGGTCTCGTCGCTGACATCCGAGAGGATCACATGCGCGTCGAGTTCGGCGCCGATCCGCTCGAGCTCGATGTCGCCGAGGCGCGCGTCCTCGCCGTAGAGGCGCGTCTCGCGCGCGACGAGCGCCTCCTTGCGCGACCGCGCCTCGCGGGCGGTCCGCGCGACGATCGCATCGAGGCGGCGGTCGAGTTCGGCGCGGTCGATCGCGCCCGCCTCCATGAGCCGCGCGAAGACCTGCTCGAGCTGCGCGTCGAAGTCGGCCTGGCGCGCGAGCAGCGCGTTCGTCCGCTCGGCGGACGAGAGTTCGAGCCATTGCGGGCGCCCGAGTTCACGCACGAGCGCGCGGCGCGCCATCGCGCTCGACCAGCGGCCGACGATGGCGTCGTACTCGAGGAGGACATCCCAGCCCGCGCGATCGGCCGCGAGGACGCGTCCCTGCCGGTCGAGGATCCGTCCGCGCGGAGCGGGCAGCAGGCGGCGGTTCACCAGGTAGCGCTCGACGTTCGCGCGATGGGTCGCGTGCTCGACGACCGCGAGCCGTGCGAGCTGCGCCCCGAGGAGCGCGATGGCCACCGCGCCGATCGCGGCCAGCGCGACCGCCCGCCGCGCGAAGCGGCCGATGCCCGCGAAACGCGAGCCGGTCGTAGGTGCTGGCGTCCGTGCCATGAGGCAAGGGTACGCGCTTCGGCGCGCCGCCGAAAGGGCCGCGCCGCGCGCGACTCAGCGCAACTTGATCGTGACGAGGGCGAGGGCGCCGAGCATCGCCGTGATGATCCAGAAGCGCACGACGACCTGGTTCTCCCCCCATCCACCGAGGTGGAAGTGATGGTGGATCGGCGCGCAGCGGAAGATGCGCTTGCCGCCCGTCAGCTTGAAGCAGCCGACCTGCAGCATGACGCTTCCGAGCTCGAGGTAGAAGATGCCCGCGATCAGCGCCAGGAGGAACTCCTGCCGGATCGCCACCGCGACGAAGGCGAGGAGCCCGCCGAGGGGCAGCGACCCCGTGTCGCCCATGAAGACGCGCGCGGGATTGCAGTTGAACCAGAGGAAGCCCAGGCACGCCCCCGCCATCGCGCCCGAGAGCACCATCAGTTCGCGCGCTCCCGGGACATGCGGGACGAGGAGATGTTCGGCCGCGGGCCGGTTCGCCGAGATCCAGCAGAGGACCATGAGGACGAGGCTCGCGATCGTCATCGTGCCCGCGGCGAGGCCGTCCATGCCGTCGGCGATGTTGACCGCGTTCGAGGTCCCCGCGATCGCGAGGGTGCCGATGATGATGAAGGAGATCCCGCCGAGGATGATGACGCCCGGGTTGAGCGCCGCCCCGCCGACATCGGCGAGCGTGCTCGGTTCGTAGGTCCGCTGGAACGGCAGGTTGAGGGACGCGGCGGCGGGGTTCGCCCCCGCATCGGCCGCCGAATAGAGGAAGCCCGCGACGAGCGCCCCGCAGCCGATCTGGAAGACGAACTTCTCCCAGGCGAAGAGCCCCTCGCGCGTGCCGGGATTCCGGCGCGCGGCGGTGAGCTTCAGCCAGTCGTCGAACGCGCCGAGGCCCCCGAGGAGTAGGAGCACCACGATCGCGAGGTGCACATAGCGCGAGTAGAGGATGTCGGCGAAGAGGAAGAGCGACGCGAGGATCGCGCCCGCGATCAGGACGCCGCCCATCGTCGGGGTGCCGCTCTTGCTCTGGTTGAGCGTGTTGAGGGCGGCGTTGTAGAACTCGGGGTTGTCGCCGACCTTCAGGCGGCGGAGGCGCGCGATCGTCCGCGGCGCGAACGCGAGCACCACGAGGAAGGAGACCAGGAGCGCCGCCATCGCCCGGAACTCGAGCTGCGTGCACACCTGGATGACGCGGTACAGCCCCACGGCATCGAGCCAGTCTTGGAATCGCGTCGTCAGGATGTAGAGCATGCGCGGACTCCTTCATCGGAAGCCGCGCGGGGATTCCTTCAAATGGAATCGTTCAGGCGCTTCGCGCGGCCCGCAGCGGGTCGAGGAACCGCTCCATGCGCGCGCCGCGGCTCCCCTTGAGGAGGATCGAGGCGACCGGCGGCAGGCTTCGCGCGACTTCGGCGGCGAAGGTCTCGTCGAATGCGGAAGCCGCGAGCGTCGCCCCCGCGAAGCCCGCCTCGCGCGCGGCCGCGCAGAGGGTTTCCGCGTGCGGTCCGACGGCGACGAGCAGGTCGCCGGGTGCGAGCCGTGCGGCGGCGGCGCGGCCGACCTCGGCGTGGAGGCTCGCCGCGTCGGGCCCGAGTTCGCGCATCTCGCCGAGGATCGCGGCGCGCGCGGGGGCGTCGGCCGCGAGTTCGGCGAAGGCGGCGAGCGCGGCGATCATCGCGTCCGGGTTCGCGTTGTAGGCGTCGTTGTAGATGGTCCAGGCGCCGATCTCGAGCCGCTCGAGCCGCATGTCGGAGGCGGCGACCTTCGCGAGTCCTCGGGCGATCGTCGTGCTGGGGAGCCCCATCTCGAAGGCGGCGGCGGCGGC
>JBJOHC010000187.1:0-20664 GCA_046047955.1 Planctomycetota bacterium | reverse complement strand
TCACGACGAAGTCGATCTTCGGGCCGTAGAACGCGGCCTCGCCCGGCTCCTCGCTGAAGGGGACGCCGAGCGACTTCGCGGCGTCGCGGCACGCGGCCTCGGCCTTGTCCCAGTTCGCGGGGTCGCCCACGTACTTCGTGCCGTCCGGATCGCGCAGGCCGACGCGCACGCGGTAGTCGTGCATGCCGAGCGTCGCGAAGATGATCTTGACGAGCGAGAGGCAGCCGAGCACCTCCTCGGCGACCTGGTCCTCGCGCACGAAGAGGTGCGCGTCGTCCTGCGTGAATCCGCGCACGCGCGTCATGCCGTTCAGCTCGCCCGACTGCTCCCAGCGGTACACCGTGCCGAACTCGGCGAGGCGCACGGGGAGGTCGCGGTAGCTGTGCGGCTCGCTCGCGAAGATGCGCGCGTGGTGCGGGCAGTTCATCGGCTTGAGGAGGAAGCCGCTCACGAGCCTGTCGGCGTCCATCACGCGGTCGGGCGCGATCACCTCGCGGCCCGCGCGCGCGTTCAGCTGCTCGGCGAACTGCGCGCTCACGCCGTCGAGCCGCGCGGTGAGCTCGGCGCACGAGCAGCCCGACTCGCAGAGCGCCGCGAGCTCGTCGTTCTCGGCGATCGCGGGGAACTGCGATTCCTTGTAGTAGGGGAAGTGGCCGCTCGTCTTGTAGAGGTCGAGCTTGCCGATGTGCGGCGTGTAGACCTGCTGGTAGCCCTGCTTGCGGAGCTCCTCGCCGATGAAGTTCTGCAGCTCGTTGCGGACGACCGAGCCCTTCGGCGTCCAGAGGACGAGGCCCTGTCCGACCATCTCGTCGATGTGGAAGAGCCGCAGCTGCTTCCCGAGCGTGCGGTGGTCGCGGCGGCGCGCCTCCTCCTGCATGCGGACGAACTGCTCGAGCTCCTCCTTCGTCGCGAATGCGGTGCCGTAGACGCGCGTGAGGCGGTCGAGGTTCTCGTCGCCCTTCCAGTAGCTCGACGCGAGCGAGAGGACCTTGAAGGCGCCGATCCGGCCCGTCGACGGCACGTGCGGACCGCGGCAGAGGTCCTCCCAGTCCTTGCCGGGCTCGCCCGTCGCGTACCAGGAGAGCGCGGTCGATCCCGCCGCGACGGCGCGCGCCGCGTTGTCGAGCTTGAACTTCGAGCCCTCCCGCTCGAGCTTCGCCATGCCGTCGGCGACGGGCATCTCGTAGCGCGTGAACGGGCGGTTCTCGGCGATGATCCGCGCCATCTCGGCCTCGACCTTGTCGAAGTCGTCGGCGCTCATGACCTTGCCGTCGGGGAACAGCATGTCGTAGTAGAAGTTCGTCTCGAGCGGCGGGCCGTAGACGAGCTGGACGCCCGGGTGGAGCCGCTGGATCGCCTCGGCCATGACGTGCGCGCACGAGTGGCGCAGCAGGTAGAGGGCGTCGGGGCTCACCGTGCCGTCGCGGTTCTTCGCGGTCACGATCGCGAGGCGGTCGCCGTCGCCGAGGCGCTGCGCGAGGTCGACGAGTTCGCCCTCGCCCGCCGCGCCCTTCGTCCAGACGCGCGCGCCGAGCGCGGCCTTCGCGAGTCCCGCGCCGATCGACGCGGCGACCTCGCCGGCGGTGGGGGCGGATTCGAACTCCTTGACGGAACCGTCGGGCAGCGAGATGCGGACCATAAGCCGCGAGTGTACCCGTGCCGCGGCGCGCGGCGGGCGCCCGCAGAGCGGTCGCGCGCGTGGCGCGGCGCTCGGTTGGCGGATAGGGTTCCGCTCGCGACGCGCGGTCCGTCGACGCCGCGTTCCGCCCGATTCGGGCGGGTCGGGTCCGCCCGCGCGAGTCGGCCCCAGCTTCACCCGCGTTCGCCCTCGTTCACCTCACCGCATTCACCTCACCGCATCCACCTCACCGCATCCACCTCACCGCATCCACCTCGCCGCGTCCATTCCTCCGCGTCCGCCCCCCGAAATCCGATCGTGATCTGCCCCTTCTGCAAGACCGACGACGACAGCGTGATCGACAGCCGCGAGGCCGACGGCGGAGCGGCCGTGCGCCGCCGCCGGGAGTGCAACGCCTGCAAGCGCCGGTTCACGACCTACGAGCGCTACGAGCGCACCGAGCGGCTCGTCGTCGTCAAGCGCGACGGGACCCGCGTGCCGTTCAACCCCGACAACGTCCTGCGCGGGATCATCGCGGCCTGCGGGAAGCGGCCGATTTCGGAGGACCGCAAGCTCGCGATCGTGCGGGAGATCGAGGACGCGCTGAACCGCGAGTTCGAGCGCGAGGTCGCGTCGGTCGAGGTCGGGCGGCGCGTCGCGGCGCGCCTGCGCGCGATCGACGACATCGCCTACATCCGCTTCGCGAGCGAGCACGAGGACTTCCGCACCATCGACGACCTCGCCGCCGAGGTGCGCGATGTGCAGGAATCGCCGCGCGACCTCCCCGATCAGGCGCAGCTCTTCCCGGAAGGGGAGTAGGGGGCGTCGGCCGGGCGCGGCCGTCGTGGTCCCAACTTTGGGGTCCGAACTTTGGGGTCCGAACTTTGGGGTCCGAACTTCGTGGCCCGAACTTCGGGCGCGCGCTTCGAGCCCGGGCCTCGGCCGCGCCGCTCAGATCTCCTCGATCTCGGCGACCTTCTTGGCGGCCGTCGCGTCGAGCTGGTCGCAGTACTTCTTGGTGAGCTTGTCGACCTCCTCCTTCGCGGAAGTGGCCGAATCCTCGGGGATCGGGTTCTTCTTGTCGGCGACGGCGGCGTCGATCGCCTTGTTGGCGTCGCGGCGCTCGTTGCGGACGGCGACCTTCGACTCCTCGGCGAGCTTCTTCACCTGCGTGACGAGCTGCTTGCGGCGGTCGGCGCTCGGCGCGGGCACGTTGATGCGGATCGCCGAGCCCTCGACCATCGGATTGAGGCCGAGGCCCGAGGTCTCGATGGCGCGCACGATGTCGTGCTTCGCGCCCGGATCGAACGGCTTCACGACGAGCTGCGTCGCCTCGGCGACGGTGATCGCCGCGAGTTCGCGGAGGTCCGTGTGCGATCCGTAGTAGTCGACCTTGACGTACTCGAGGAGCGCGGTGCTCGCGCGGCCCGTCCGGATGCCCCTGAGCTCGCGCTCGAGGTAGTCGGCGGACTTCTGCATGCGCTCTTCGCACTCGAGGAGGATGGTGTCGAGATCCATGGGGCGGCGAGTGTAGCACGCGCCGCGCGCGCCGATTTGCGCGCAGATTCCCGCCTCCGCCGCATGGCCCGCCCGGCCGGTCCGACCGTCGCGTCCGCTTGACCCGTCCGCCCGCTTCGCGTGCAATGGGGAGATGCCCTCGAAAGTCGCCCAGCGTCTCGTCCTCAAGCTCAGTGGTGAGAGCCTCGCGCCCGCGGGACAGCTCGGAATCGACACCCAGGAACTCCGCCTGATCGCCTCGGAGGTCGCCTCGGCGTGCGAACTCGGCGGGCAGATCGCGGTCGTCGTCGGCGGCGGAAACATCATCCGCGGCGCGCGCATGGCGAGGGACGGCGTCATCAACCAGTCGACCGCCGACTACATGGGCATGCTCGGGACGATCATCAACGGCCTCGCGCTCAAGGAGGCGCTCGAGGGCCTCGGCCGGCCCGCGCGCGTGATGAGCGCGATCAACGCGCCCGCCGTCGCCGAGCCCTTCATCCGCGGCCGCGCGCTGCGGCACCTCGAGAAGGGGCGCGTCGTCGTCCTCGTCGCGGGCACGGGCAACCCGTTCTTCACGACCGACACCTGCGCGAGCCTGCGCGCGATCGAGCTCGGCGCGAGCGTCCTCCTCAAGGCGACGAAGGTCGACGGGATCTACACCGCCGATCCCGCGAAGGACCCGTCCGCGACGCGCTACGAGCACCTCACCTTCGGCGAGGCGATCGAGCGGCAGCTCGGCGTGATGGATCTCACCGCGCTCACGATGTGCATGGAGCACGACCTGCCCGTCTGCGTCTTCGACTACAAGACGCCCGGGAACATCCGCCGCGTCGTCGCGGGCGAGCGGATCGGAACGCTCGTCACGCGCAGCTGAGGCGTCGCGCGGGAATCGCGCGAATTCCCCCGATCCGCGGCCCGTTTCCGCGTACTTCCCCGCAGTGCCGACCGCACCGAGCCCATCCCCAGCCTCCGCCGATCCGCGCTCGCCCGAGGAACTCCTCCGCGACGAGCGCCGGCGCATGGTGCGCGAGCGGTGGATGCATCTCCTCCTCCTCGGGTTCGCGCTGTCGGTGGTGGTGCACGTCCTCGTGATGCTGCGGCTCTGGTGGATCAAGCTCCCCGAGCGAGAGCAGGACGCCGACGCGCCGATCGCGCTCAACCTGCAGGAACTCCCGCCCGCGGTCGACATTCCGAGCGAGGACATCGAGCTCCCCGATCCATCGCCGATGGTGCAGGGGCCGATCACGACCGAGGTCGACCCCGTCCCGAACCTCTCCGACGACCTCGCGAGCGACAACCCGTCGATGGACAGCTTCGGCGCGATCGAGGCGCCGGGCGTCGGCGCGATCGTCGGGCCGGGCGGCGCGGGCAGCGGCATCGGGATCGGCAGCGGGAAGGGCGGCGGCGGCACGAGCTTCTTCGGCGTCGGCGGGCGCGGCACGCGGTTCGCGTACATCGTCGACATCTCGGGGTCGATGGAGCAGGAGAACCGGATGGCGACCGCGATGGCCGAGCTCAAGCGCTCGATCTCGGCGCTGCCCGACTTCGCGTCGTTCTACGTGGTGCTCTTCGCGGGCGAGGCGTACCGCCCCGATTTCGAGATGGACGGCTGGCTGCGGGCGAACCGTTCGAACGTGAACCGCATGAAGCGCTGGATCGACGAGCAGTATCCGCGCGGCGCGACCTTCCCCGTTCCCGCGTTCAACATCGTCTACCACCTGCCGCAGCCGCCCGATGTGATCTTCTTCCTCACCGACGGCGAGATTCCCGGCGAGACGCTCTACCACGTCGACGGATACGCCGAGGAGATCGGCCGCGAGGTCATCATCAACACCATCGGATTCTCGAGCGAGGCGGGCAAGGAGCCGCTCGTCGAGCTCGCGAAGAGGCATCGCGGCGTCTTCCGCTTCGTCCCGTCGCGCGGCGTGCCCGCGGGGGCGCAGCCGTGAGCCCGCGTCGGCGCCCGCGCTCCTTCGCCGTCGCGCTCCTCGTCGCGGGCGTTCCGTTTGCGGGCGCGGCGCACGCCGATGTCGTCGTCGAGCTCCGCGGCGGGGGCGAGCGCGTGCGCGCGAGTGGGGCGACGGCCGATCTCGCGGGGCTCACGCTGCGGATCGCCGAGCCTGGAAGCCCCGAGCCCGGAAGCCGCGAGTCCGGAAGCCCCAAGCCCGGAAGCCCCGAGCGGCGCGAGATCGTGCCGTGGGACTTCGTGCGCGGCATCGAGGGATCGACCGCGGTCGCGGGCGAGTACCTCGAGATCGGCGAGGACCTCTGGCGCGCACGGATCCGCGTCGAGCGCGGCGACGCGCCCTTCGCGCGCGCGCTCGTCGCGCGGCACTGGGAGCGCCTGCGCGGCGCGTCGGGGCCGACCGCCGCGCTCGCGGCCGAGGTGCTCCTGCGCTGCGCGCTCGAGGACCTCGACCTCCGCGCCGCGGCCGAGCCCTGGCTCGCCGTCCTGCGTCATCGCGAGGCGGGCGAGCCGACGCGGTTTCCCACGCTCGCGCCCGTCGTCGACGAGGCGACCGGACTTCTCCCCGCGTTCTCGCCTTTCGTGCCGCTCGACCGTCGCGCCGATCTCGCGGGCGCGCTCGACGCCGCGCGCGGGACGGGCGGCGACGCGCCCGCGCGCATCGCGTCGACCCTCGCGCGCATCATGCGCTGGACCGTCGACGGCGCGGGCGCCGCGCCCGCCGCACCCGCGCGCGACGCCGCGCCCGCCGAGCGCGCGCTCGGACTCCTCGAGGCGATCGTCGCCGCGCCCGACGCGCGCGACCTCACGAAGGCGCTCGTCGAATTCGACCGCGCCTTCCCCGAGATGCCGCCGTTCCTCGGCGCGTGGCGCCTCGCGGCCGCGGGCGCGCAGGCGGCGCGCCTCGCGCGCGCGACCGGCGGCGACGCCGACGCCCGCCGCCTCGCGCTCGAGCGGGCCGCGCTCGAACTTCTCGCCGTCCCCGCGTCGGGGCTCGACAAGACGGGCCTCGTCGATGCGTATGCCCTCGAGGAGGCGGAGGCCCTCCTCCGCGAGGCGGGCGACGCGGAGAGCGCCGCGCAGCTCGCCGCGCTGCGCGCCGAGCGGCTGGGCGGACCGGCCGCCGCGGGCGCGCCCAGCGAGTGAACGAGATCCGACCGCCGTCCCGGCGACGCCCGAACCACCACGACCCATCCACCACCCGAACACGCCGCGCCCCGCGCGACACACCGGAATCCGACCATGACCAGCGCCCTCACCACCATCCTCCTCCAGTCGGCCGAACCCGCGGGCGGCGGCACGCTCCTCAAGTTCATCACGGGTGGCGGCGTCATCGGCTACGTGATCGTCACGCTCTCGATCGTCGCGGTCGCGTTCGTCGTCATCCACTTCGTCCAGATCCGCCGCACGGCGCTCCTGCCCGCCGAGCGCGTCCAGGGCGTGCGCGAGATGGTCGAGCGCGGCGACCTCGAGGGCGCGCTCGAGTACACGACGCTGCCCGCGAACGACTGCTACTACCTGCGCGTCGTCGGCGCGGGGATCAAGCGCTTCCTGCGCTCGCCCTTCGGCGCCTTCGAGATCAAGGGCGCGATGGAGGAGGCGGGCGCCGAGGAGACCGCGAAGCTCTACCGCACGATGGACGTCATCGCGACGATCGGTTCGGTCGCGCCGCTCCTCGGCCTCCTCGGCACGGTGCAGGGCATGATCGGCGCGTTCGACACCGTCGCCGCGGGTGCGTCGAACAGCGCGAACTACTACGAGGCGCTCGCCGCGAACATCGCGGTCGCCCTCATCACGACCTTCCAGGGACTCGTCGTCGCGATCCCGTGCGTCTCGATCTACGGCTACCTGCGGAACCGCGTGGAGGCGCTCGCCGGCGAGGCCGCGCAGCACGCCGAGGAGATCGTCACGCTCGTCGAGAAGGGCTCGCGCAAGAGCTGAATCCGCGCCGCGCGATCGGACCACACCCGTGCAGTTCAAGCCGAACAGCCTCCGAAGCACGAAGTCGCTCGTCGACATGACGCCGCTCATCGACATCGTCTTCCAGCTCCTGATCTTCTTCCTCGTGACCGCGCAGATGGCCGAGGTGACGCGGGCGCAGCTCGACCTTCCCAAGGAGGCGGGCGAGGAGGCGAGCGATTCCGACAAGGCGGGACTCACGATCAACGTGCTCGCGGACGGCAGCGTCGTCGTCGCCGACGAGACCCTGTCGGAGGCCGCGCTCGACCGCGCGATCGAGGCCGCGATCGACGCCGCGGGCGGCGCCGACATGCTGAAGCCGCTCGTCCGCGCCGACCGGAACTGCGACGCCGAGCGCCTGAACGAGGTCTTCCGCAGGCTGAGTTCGCACGGCCTCGCCGCCGTCCGCCTCGCGACCGAAAGGGGGCGCTGAGATGCGTTTTCGAGGCAAGCGCCAGCGTCCCGCGCCCGAGCTGAACATGGCGTCGATGATCGACGCGACGTTCCTGCTGCTCGCGTTCTTCATCATGACCTCGGCGGCGGGGACGAACGAGTCGAAGCTGTCGCCGAACCTGCGCGTCGAGCAGGGGACCGACGCGAAGGACGATCTCGAGCCGCAGGTGCTCGAGGTGCTGCGCGTGGGCGAGGCGGTCGTGTACCGGCTCGGCTCGAGCGACCTCACGGGGCGCGAGGCGCTCGCGGAGGCGCTCGCCGCGCTGCCCGCCGAGCGCGGGCTCTTCGTGCGCGGCTATCCGGGCGTCGATGTGGGAAGCGTCGCGGCGGCGATCCAGGTCGCGCGCGACAGGGGATTCGAGGCGGTGACCTATGTGCCTGCGAAGTGAACCCGCACAGCTTCGTGTCGATCTCCGCGGCGCGCGTGTCGACCTCCGCGGCGCGCGTGTCGACCTCCGCGACGCGCGTGTCGACCTCCGCGACGCGCGTGTCGATCTCCGCGTCGCGCGTGCCGAACGCCGCGTCGCGCGTGCCGCGCGCCGTGCGATCGCCGTCGCGCTCCTCGCGGCTGGCGCGCTCGCGCTCGCGCCGCGCGCGGCCGAAGCCGCGCGATTTCCCGACGAAACGCTCGAATTTCTCGAGGCCCGCGGGCTCGACGCGCTCGCGGCGCTGAGACTCGAGGCGCTCGCCGAGGGTGCGACCGGCGAGGTCCGCAACGGCTACCTCGAGCGGCTCGCCGATCTCTACGCGCGGCTCCTCGAGTCGCAGTCGGGCGGTGACGGCGAGACGCGGCTCCTCGCGCGCGCCGACCGGCTCGCCGGCGAGATCGCGGTCGCGAAGGGCGATCTCCTCCGCGTCGCCGCGGCGCAGGCGCGCTACCGCGAGGCCGCGGGCGTCGCGGAGCGGATCCGCGCGGGCGCGCCCATCGATCCAGGGAAGGCGATCGCGCTCCTCTCCGAGCAGGAGCGCGTGCTCCTCGGCGCCGCCGACCGCGCCGAGAAGCGCGCGTCGGAGGCGGACGCCCTCCTCGATCGCGCCGAGGGACTCGCACGCGACCTCGCCGCCGCGCGCGTCGACCGCGAGCGCGGGCTCGCCGCGCGCGCGCGCTTCCTCGCGGCGTGGAGCCTCCTCTACCACGGACTCCTCGCGCGCGAGGCGGAGAGCTTCGCCGAGGCGGAGACGCTCTTCGCCGACATGCTCGGCGCGCGCGACGGACGGCTGTCGCCCGCCGATGTCTCGGAGGACCTGCGCGCCGACGACGCGTACGCGAGCGCGATCCTCGGCCTCGCGCTCGCGAAGGCGCGCACCGCGGGATTCTCCGAGGCGCAGCGCTGGCTCGCGCTCCTCGGGCACGAGACGACGGCGCCCGCGATCCGCGACGCCGCGCCCGGCTGGACGATGGTCGCCGCGCTCGACGCGCGCGCGTTCGCGGCGGCGCGCGAGGCCTTCGCGACGCTCGCCCTCCGCGACGACGCCGCCAACTGGGCGCGCGTCGCCGTCGCGCGCGCGGTCGAGGATGGCGGCGGCGACAGGGAGGCGCTCCTTCTCCGCACCGAGGCGCTCGCGCAGCTCGCGGCGCGCCGCGACCTCGCGTCGGTGCGCGAACTCGTCGAACGCTTCGGCGAAGGCGTCCTCGGCGAGGACCGCGCCGGATTCGTCCCGCGCTACGTGCGCGCCGTGCGGCTCTACGAGGAGTCGCAGCAGGCGGTCGACGCCGCGGGCGGCGACGCCGAGCGGCTCGTCTCCGAGGAGGTGCGCGCGCCCGCGCGCGCGGCGGCGGGCGCGCTCGCCGACGCGCTCGGCGCCGCCGACGCCGCGAACTTCACCGACGCCGCCGCGAGCTGCCGCCTCATGCACGGCTGGAGCCTGCGCGCCGCGGGCGACTTCACCGCCGCCGCCGCCGCGTTCGACGAGGTCGCCGCCGCGGGCGTCGGCGCGCGCGCCGAGGATGCGGCGCGTCTCGCGGTCCTCTCGATCGACGACGCGCGCCGCCTCGAGAGGGACGCGGCCGCCCGCGCGAAGCTCGACGAGGATCTCGTCGCGCGCGTCGACGCGTTCCTCTCGCGCTTCCCCGCGAGCGACCGCGTCCCCGAGATGCTCGTCCGCAAGGTCGCCGCGAGCGCCGCGCCGAGCGCGACCGATGTCGAGCGCCTCCTCGAGGTGAAGCCCGACAGCGCCGAGTGGCTGACCTCGCGCAGGCAGGCGGTCTTCGGTCTCTACCGCGCGTTCCGCGGCGAGAAGGGCGACCGTCGCGCGACCGGACGGCGCTACCTCGAGGTGCTCGCCGAACTTCCCGCCGACGAGGCGACCGGACTTCCCGCGGGTAGCAGCGCCATCGCGCGGCAGGCGCTCGAGGTCGCGCTCGCGAACGAGGTGCGCGAGCTCGCGCTCGCCTCGTCGCTTCTCGAGGCGCTCGCGAAGGCGGCGGAGCTCGGGCAGTTCGACGCGCGCGAGGCCGACGAGGAGCTCGCCTACCGAAGGCTCCAGATCGCGATCGCCGCCGACCGCTGGGCCGATGTCGAGGCGGCGCTCGCGCCCTTCGAGAAGCCCGAGGCGACCGCGCTCTGGGCCGACGCCGCGCTGCGGCTCGCGCTTCGCGGCGCGGAGGCGCGGCGGCGCGGCGCCGACGAGGGCGACGCGGCGCGCGGCGGCTTCGTCGCGACGATCCTCCGTGCGGGTGATGCGATCCTCGCGCGCGGCGGAGGCGCCGACGCGGTCCTCGCGGGCGACGACGCGACGCTCCTGCAGGTCGCGCGCATCGCGCTCGACGCGCGCGTCGATCTTCTGCGATCGACGGCCGATCCCGACGAGGCGGCGCGCGCGCTCGTCCTCGCGAAGGGCCTTCTCGCGAAGGCGCCGCGCGATGCGGCGCTCCTGCGCGCGACCGCGCTCGCCGCCGAGACCGCGGGCGATCTCGAACTCGCCGCCGACAGCCTGCGCGCCCTCGTCGGCGGCCTGCCGCCGCGCACCGATCCCTGGTTCGAGGCGAAGGTCGACCAGCTGCGCGTCCTCGCGAAGCTCGATCCCGCGCGCGCGGGCGCGGTGTTCGCGCAGTTCCGCGCGCTCTACCCGGAGCTCGGCCCCGAGCCCTACCGCGCGCGCTTCCTCGAGATCGCGCGCGACCTTCCCGAAGCGGCGCCGCGCGAAGATGGCGGAGGAGGCGACCGATGAGCCAGTCACCTCCGACCCCCGAGAAGCGCTTCCTCGGTCTCGACGGCACGCCCGACGACCGCGCGATCCTCGCGCTTCCCGCCGACGGCGCGCTGAAGAGCGGGCAGGTCGAATCGGCCTTCGAGGTCGCGTGCGACCGCGTCGCGCGGCATCCGCTCGCGGGTTCGGCCGAGGCGCGGCGGCTTCTCGCGCGGCTCGAGCTCGCGGCCGACCGGCTCCAGTCGGCGATCGCGCTCGAGGGCCGCGGCCCGCTGCACCCGGCGGCGGCGCGACGCGCGGCGAAGCGGCTCGAGCGCGAGGCGGCGCGCGCGGCGGCGCGGCCCGCCGCGACGGGTGCCAGTGCGAATGCGAATGCGGGGGCGGCCGCCGTCGCGACCGGCCCCATCAAGGTCGTCGCACCGACCGCGGTGGCGCGGCCCGGCGCGGGAATCTCCGCGAGCGACCTCACCGACTTCGACCGGCTTGCGCTCGCGATCCTCGTCGTCTCCGGCGGCTGGAACGGCAAGAGCGCGAAGCGCCTCGCGACCGTCGCCGAGGAGCACGGCGTCTCGGTCGCCGACCTCGAGCGCGTCGTCCTCGGTCTGACCACCTTCCTTTCGGAGGGCGAGGGGCTGCGCGGCGCGATGGGCGAGGTCGGAAGCGCGGCGCGTGCGTCGTGGCTCGAGTCGCCGAAGCGCGGCGCGAGCGATGCGGCCGAGGGTATGGTCGAGCGCGTCTTCGGCCGGATCAACGATGTCCTGCGCGACGAGGTGTCGGGCGCGCGGCGCGGTTCCGAGATGCGGCTCGCCGTGATCTTCTCGCTGCTCGCGCTCGGATGGATGGGCGCGCTCGGCTTCCTCTTCTTCCGGCCCGCGCCCGCGCCCGAGGTGACGCCAGGTGCGACGACGGCCGCGCCCGAACTCGCCGCCGCCCCTGGCGAGGGGTCGGGCGCCGCCGACCGCGATGCGAACGGCGCCCTGGTCGCGCCGATCGACGCGCTCGCCGCACCCGCGAAGTTCCCGCGTCCGCCGGGATTCACGCCATCGTCGCCGCCGCGCGAACTCGCCGCGAGGGCGAGCGCGATGGCGGAGTGGATCGCGGTCGTCGAGGAGGCCCAGCGCACGATCGCGGGCGACCGCGGGCGGCTCGGCACCGACGGGCGCCGCGCGCTCGCCGACGCGCTCTCGACGGCCGCCGATCACTGGCCGCTCTCGGGCGCGTCTCGCGTCGAACTCGTCCGCGCGATCGGGCTCGCCGCGCGCGGTCTGCGCGGCCCGGGCGAGATCCTCGACTTCATGCGCGCGATTCCCGGTGGCGACGGCGACACGGGCGCCGCCGGCAAGCCCGCCTGGCAGCGCGCCTGGCGCGACGCCTTCGGTGCGGGCGTCCTCTCGGCGATCGCGCTCGACGCGAGCCAGCCGCCCGACATCGCCGCGCCCGCACGCGAGGAGCTGCGTCGCCGAGCGCTTCCCATCGCGCGCGGTCGCGTCGCCGATCCCTTCGCGCAGGCCGCGATCCAGTCGCTCGGCGCGGCGAGCGTGAAGCTCGCCGAGGACCTCGCGCTCGCGATCGCCTCGCTCGAGGACGCCTCGCGCTGGACCGAGGCGGTCGACGCCGCCGCGGTCACGCAGATGCTGCGCGACGAGGCCGCGATCGACGCGATCGACGCGTGCCTGCGCGCGCCGGGTGCGCTCGACAAGCCGGGCGCGCTCGTCGACTTCCTCGCCGATTCGATCCACCGGATCGACTTCACGGGTCGCGGCGCCGATGCGCCCGCGGTGCGTGCGGCGCTTGCGGACTGGGTGCTCGACCGGCGCATTCCGCCGTCGCGGATCTGGGTCTTCACGAGCCTCCTCGACGCCGATCTCGGCATCGCGTGGTACGGGCCCGACCTCGTCCTGCCCACGAACGCGGGCGAACCCGCGCGCGTCGCGCTCGCCGAGCGGATCGATCGCGCGTTCCCCGCGGTCGGTGCGACGGCGATCGGCGAGGCGGTGCTCGTCGAGAAGGGCGATCTCGAGCCGTGGCTCGGAAAGGTCGGGGAGCTCGGCGCGCTCGGCGACCGCGACGCGGCCGATCTCCTCCGGAACGCCGCCGCCGCGGTGGAGCTCGCGCGCGCCGCGCGCGCGTTCGAGGCCACCGATGCGAAGGTCGCGAAGGCCGCGATCTCGCGGTTCGACGAACTCGCGACGCGCGAGGACAGGGAGTGGGAGGCGTCGCCCGAAGGCGAACGCGCGGGGCTTCCCGCGTCGGGCGTCGATGACGGCGAGTTCGAGCGGGCGATGCGCGCGACGCGCGACGCCGCCGCGCGCGTCGACCTCGTGCGCGCGCTCGGCGCGCGTCCGGCGGCGGGCGACCTCGGTCCCGTCGACGCGCGATTCGCGGCGAACGAGGCGATCCGCGGATCGCAGCCCGAGGTGCGGCAGGAGATCGCGCTCGTCCTCTCGAGCCGCTACGCGTCGGGGCCCAATGTCCTCCGCGCGGTGCTCGACGCGCTCGCCGACGGCACCGCCTCGGGCGACGCCGACGAGTTCGTGTCGGTCCTCGTCGGCGAGACGCTCGTCGGTCGCGGCTGGCAGGAGTCGGCGCGCCTCGCGATCCTCGAGCGGCTGCGCGGGCTCTTCGACGGGCGCACGCACGCGCTCGACCTCGCGGCGGCCGAGCTCGCGTCGTCGGCGGGACTGCTCGCCGCCGAGTACGGGAAGCCGGGTGCCGGGCCGGGGACGGGCGTTCGCGCCGACCGCGCGCTCGCGCTCGTCGCCGACGCCATGCGCGAGGAGGCGCGCGGCCGCTTCCTCGCGACGCCGTTCCCCGCGCCGATCTCCGAGATCGAGCGGCAGCGCGCGGCGCGCCGTTCGATCGCGACGGGCGCGACGCAGCGGATGGCCGCCGAGACCGCGGCGATCGTCGACTACGCGGCGATGCTCGTCGCCTCGCGGCAGCCCGCGCTCGCATCGGAGCTCGGCGAGCGGCTCGGCGCCGCGCGGCGCGCCCGCACGCTCGCCGCCAGCGCGAGCGCGCAGGTCGAGTCCGACCTCTCGACGCTCGTCGAGATTCTCGCGAAGGGCCTCGCGCCCGCCGCGAGCGAACGCGATGCGGAGGCGGGGGCATGAGCAGCACCGTGTCCATGACGATGTCCAGGATCAGGACCATGTCCATGTCCATGAGGAAGACCATGACCATGATCATGAACACGGACGCGCCGCGCGTTACCCGTCCGCTTCGCGGCCGCGGCGCCTCGCGCACGCGTGTCGCGGCACGCGCGTGGCGCGGCATGCGCCCGCTCGCGATCCGGGCGATCGCGCTCGGCGCGCTCGCCGTCCTCCGCCCCGGCGCCGACGCGAGCAGCTTCGCGATGGCGAGTGCGATCGCCCATGCGCACGCCCATCCCGCGCCGGCCGCCGCGACCGCGCCTCCCGCGCGCTGGAATGAACGGCTGGGACGGCTCGATCCGCTCCGCCCGCTCGACTATCTCCAGCTCGGCGAGGAGGTCGCCGACGCGGCGACGACCGAGGAGGAACTCGCCCTCGCGCGCACGCTCTTCGGCTACGCGGGCGCGCTCGACACCGCGCGCCTCGGTCGGAGCGCGATGCTCGCGCTCGCGGCGATCGCGCCGAACGACCTCGAGCGCTCGCGCGCGCTCGCGGCGGCCGAGATCGTCGGTGGTCGCGGCCTCGCGCGCGGCGCTGAACGCGTGGAGCCCGCGCAGATCGCGAGCCTTTCGCGCGCGTTCAGCTTCCACCGGCGCGGCGATGGACGCCGCGCGCTCTCGGCCCTCCGCCAGGACGATGCGGATGCCCTCCTCGAGTCGCTCGACGCGGCGATTCCCGGTGGCGCGCAGGCCTTCCGCGACGAGGCGCGCGCGATGCGCTCGTCGGGCGGCCTCGCGACCGACGAGAGCGCGATCCGACGGCTCGAGGACATCGAGCTCGCGCTGCGGCTCGGACCGCTGCGGCCCGTGTCGCTCGACCTCGTCGTCGCGGGCGACGCGCCGCTCGTCGAGATCGATCTCGCCGACCCCGCCTCGGTCTGGCGCGTCGATCCGGCGCGGCCGTGGTGGCGCGACGGCGCGTGGTCGGGCCGCGGCTGACCGCGCGAACGACGGCACCGCTGCGCGCGACCAAGGTCCTCGTGCGGGGCGCGCGTCGCGGCGACTCGCCGTGGCTCACCGTGATTCGCCGTGGTTCGTCGCGATTCATCGCGATGCATCGTCGTGCATCGCGAGCGCCATCTTGCCGTCTCGCCGCATTGTCCGATGAAGGCATCGTCGCGGCTGCCGCGACGCGAGATCGTGCGCCCAGGCGGGCACTCGTGGGTCGGCACTCGTGGGCCGGCACTCGTGGGCGGGCACTCGTGGGTCGGCACTCGTGGGCGGGCACTCGTGGGCGGGCACTCGTGGGCCGGCACTCGTGGGCCGACACTCGTGGCTCCGCACTCCTGGGCCCACACTCCTGGGCCCGCACTCTTGGCCCGCACTCTCGGCCCGCACTCATGGCGTGTCGTCGATCGCCTCCGCGCCGCGGCCCATTCCGTCCGCATCGATCCGCTCGCCGTCGGCATCCGGTCCGCTCCGCGCCGGCGGGCGCTCCGAGGTGGATGCCGTCCGCGCCGCCGCACGCTCCTCCGCGAGGTACGCGAGGAACCTCCTGCGCGACTCGGGCCGCATCGCCTTGTACGCCTCCGACACCGCGTCGAACCGCTGTCGCGCCGTCGCATTCCCCGCGATTTCGGCGATGGCGACCTCCATGAACGCCGCCTTCACGCCCTCCGCTTCGGCGCCGTCGAGCCCGATCCGCTCGGCGAAATCCTCGAACCGCGCCGTCCCCGCGGCGAGATACGACTCGATCGCCTCCTTGAGGAGTTCGCCGCGGTGCTCCCAGCCGATCCGGACGCGGAGAAGCGCCTCGAGCGCCTTCGGGTCGTCGAGTCGGGCCTCGCGGACGAGGGCCTCGATGTAGCGGCGCTCGATCTCGCGGGCCTTCGCGATCGTCTCGGCGCGGACGCCGGGCGCGCGCGCGAACTCGTCGAGGAATCCGCCGCGCGCGAAGTAGGGCTCGAACTTGCGCGCGATGCCGATGAGTTCGGCGAGCGCCGCGAGGCGACCCGCGACCGACGCACCGCGCGCGCGCGCGCCGATCCCCTCGAGCCGCAGGATGTCGGCCTTGTGCCTCTCGAGTTCGGCGCTGAAGGCGACGGCGCGTTCGATCGTGACCGTCTCGAGCGCGGCGCGCTCGGCGTCGTCGAGCGCCCACGCGCCGCCCGCGTCGCGCATCGCCTCGAGCGCGGCGCGTCCCGGCTCGGGACCCGCGCGCTCGATCCTTCCCTCGAAGTCGCGTCGCACGATCGACGGGCGCCGCGCGGCGGGGACGGCGTCTAGGTCGACCTTCGGGCCCGCGAGGAGATCGCCCGCGGGCGGTTCCGCGAGCGGCGTCGCGAGCGGGGCGGCGACGGGCATCGAGGCAAGAAGCGACGCGAGGAGGGCGGTGATCGGCATGGCGGTGGATCCGACGAGGGCGGACGCGACCCTCCGAAGGTAGCGCGGCGGGGCCCGAATGCCCCTCCTTTCATCCGCAAACGGTCCGTTCTTCACGGAATCGGCGCGTCGCGGACGCCCTCCGCGCGTTCTGTACACTCCGATCATGACCGCTCCCGCCAGCTCCGCCGCGCGCGCTCCCGTCTTCCACAACATCCTCGAGATGATCGGCAACACGCCGATGCTCGAGATCACGCGGATCGATACGGGTCCGTGCCGGCTCTTCGTCAAGATGGAATCGATGAACCCGGGGAACTCGATCAAGGACCGCATCGCGGTCACGATGGTCGAGGCGGCGGAGAAGTCGGGCGCGCTCCGGCCCGGCGGCCGCATCATCGAGGCGACCGCGGGGAACACGGGCCTCGCCCTCGCCCTCGTCGCGGCGCAGAAGGGCTACCGCCTGACCGTCGTCGTTCCCGACAAGATGAGCGACGAGAAGATCTCGCACCTCCGCGCGATGGGCGCCGAGGTCGTCCTCACGCGGTCGGATGTCGCGAAGGGCCATCCCGAGTACTACCAGGATGTCGCCGCGCGCATGGCCGCCGAGGATCCCGACAGCCACTACATCAACCAGTTCGCGAACGAGGCGAATCCGCAGGCCCACTACGAGTCGACCGCGCCCGAGATCTGGGAGCAGATGGAGGGGCGCATCGACGCGTTCGTCGCGGGCGTCGGCTCGGGCGGCACGGTGTCGGGGATCGGCAAGTACCTGAAGGAGCGCAATCCCGCGTGCGAGATCGTGCTCGCCGACCCGGTCGGCTCGATCCTCGCGCCGCTCGTCAACGAGGGACGCGAGGTGCCGCCCGGCTCGTGGCTCGTCGAGGGGATCGGCGAGGACTTCATCCCGTCGATCTGCCACCTCGACCTCGTGTCGAAGGCGTACGCGATTCCCGACGGCGAGGCGTTCCACACCGCGCGTGAACTCCTGCGGAAGGAGGGCGTCCTCGCGGGTTCGTCGGTCGGCACGCTCTTCGCCGCGGCGCTCCGCTACTGCCGCGAGCAGACCGAACCGAAGCGCGTCGTCACCCTCATCTGCGACAACGGCGCCAAGTACCTCTCGAAGATGTTCAACGACTTCTGGATGGTCGACAACGGCTTCATCCAGCGGCCCGTCTACGGCGACATCCGCGACCTCGTCGCGCGCCGTCACCTCGAGAAGGAGGACTACTGCCTCTCGCCCGAGGTCCCCGTCGCGCAGGCGATCAAGCGGATGCGCATGTACTCGATCTCGCAGATGGCGGTCGTCGACGAGCACGACCGCGTCGTCGGCATCCTCGACGAGTCGGACGTCCTGCTCGCGCTCGTCCACGACCGCGAGTGCGGCGCGAAGCCCGTGAAGGACTTCATGACGAGCCGCGTCGAGACGGTGCGCCCGACGGCGAGCGTGAACGACCTCGTGCCCATCTTCCGCGCCGACCGCATCGCCGTCGTCGCCGACGAGCGGCACTTCTACGGGCTCATCACCAGGATCGACCTCATCAACTACCTGCGCAAGCAGCTCTGAAAGCGCCTCCGAACATGTCCAGCCCATCCGACGCGCACCTCGCGACCGACTGCATCCACGGCGGCCAGCATCCCGACCCCTCGACGGGCGCGGTGATGCCGCCGATCTTCACGAGCTCGACCTTCGTCCAGGAGTCGCCGGGCGTCCACAAGGGCTTCGAGTATTCGCGCAGCCACAACGTGACGCGCTTCGCGTTCGAGCGCTGCATCGCGACGCTCGAGCGCTCGGGCCTCTCCGAGGAGGCCGACCGCACCTGCGGCGGCTTCGCGTTCGCCTCGGGCCTCGCGGCGATCGCGACGGCGCTCGAGCTGATGGACGCGGGCGAGACCATCGTCTGCATGGACGACGTGTACGGCGGGACGAACCGGCTTCTCAACCGCGTGCGCAAGCGGAGCGCGGGGCACCGCGTGGTGCACGTCGACCTCTCCGACCTCGCGAAGGCGGAGGCCGCGATCGCCGAGCACCGCCCGCGCATGGTGTGGCTCGAGACGCCGACGAATCCGACGCTCAAGCTCGTCGACATCGAGGCGGTGTGCCGGCTCGCGCGCACGGCGGGGGCGGTCTCGGTCGTCGACAACACCTTCGCGACGCCGATCCTCACGCGGCCGATCGAACTCGGCGCCGACATCGTGATGCACTCGACGACGAAGTACTGCGGCGGACACTCGGACACGGTCGGCGGCGCGCTCGTCACGGGCTCGGCGGCGATCGCCGAGCAGCTGCGGTTCCTGCAGAACTCGGTCGGCAGCGTGATGGGGCCGTTCGACGCGTACCTCGGGCTGCGCGGGCTGAAGACGCTGCATGTCCGCATGGAGCGCCACTGCGCGAGCGCGATGGAGCTCGCGCGCCGGCTCGAGGCGCATGCGAAGGTGGAGCGCGTCGTCTATCCGGGACTCGCGAGCCATCCGCAGCACGCGCTCGCCGCGCGGCAGATGCGGCTCGACGGCGCGCCCGCGTTCGGCGGGATGATCACGATCTTCCTCAAGGGCGGCATCGGCGAAAGCCGGCGGTTCCTCGAGAACGTCCACCTCTTCGCGCTCGCGGAGAGCCTCGGCGGCGTCGAGAGCCTCATCGAGCATCCCGCGATCATGACCCACGCGAGCGTGCCCGAGGCGATGCGCGCGGAGCTCGGGATCAGCGACTCGCTCGTGCGTCTGTCGGTCGGCATCGAGCATGTCGAGGACCTCTGGCGCGACCTCGAGACGGGGCTCGCGAAGGTGTGAGCGGCGACGGAAGGGTGCCGGAGGTTGACGCGGCGGTGCCCGCGGGCTTCGTGCTCGCGCGTGTCGGCGCGGCGGGCGATCCGGCGTCGTTCCTCGAGTTGCGGCGCGAGGGGGAGCGTGAGGGGCGCGGCGTGCGCTGCGATCTCGCGGCGGTGTCGCTGCGGGGCGGTCGCGCGGAGGCGCGCGCGATGCCGGTCGTCCGCGCGATGGGCGAGGCGCGGACGGTGGTCGATGCGACGGCGGGGCTTCTCGGCGATGCGTTCCTGCTCGCGGCGGCGGGGCTCGCGGTGACGGCGATCGAGCGCTCGCCCGTCGTGCATGCGCTCGCGGCGGATGGATTGGCGCGGGCGGCGCGCGACCCTCGGCTCGCGGCGTTGCTCGGGGGGCGGCTCCGGCTCGTTCGCGCGGATGCGCGCGCGTGGCTCGCGGAGTGCGCGGGCACTTCCGACGCGCCCGACGCGGTTCTCATCGATCCGATGTTCCCGCCGAAGCGGAAGCGCTCGGCGCTGCCGCGAAAGGAGATGGCGGTCCTGCGCGAGGTGGTGGGCGCGGATCTCGACGCGGCGGAACTGCTGGACGCGGCGCGGAAGTGCGCGCGCGGCCGCGCGGTGGTCAAGCGCTCGGACGACGGCGAGGAACTGGGACGGCCGGACTGGACGGTGGGGGGGACGACGGTGCGGTTCGATGGGTGGGCGGCGGGTTGATCGGGGGCTGATCGCCGTCCCTCTCCAGGCGTACCCGGTACGTACCCGCTTGTACCCGCTTGAGGCGGGTACGTACCAGGTACGCTTTTCGCGCGTATTTCCGACGCCATTCGCAGTCCTTGATTTCGCCGTCGTTAGCCTCGCTCCTCCGGGAGGGCAAGATGGCACGCTACAGAAGGGAAATCGTCATCGGAGCGCCGCACCATGTCGTGCATCGCGCTGCACATCGACTGTGGCTATTCGATGAAGACGAGGATCGTCGGTACTACCTGGCGCTTCTCCATCGATTCAGCCGTGCGTTCGAACTCCGGATCGCGGGCTTCTGTCTCATGGACAACCATGTCCATCTCATCGCGATCCCGATGAGGCTTCGCGCGTTGTCCCGCTGCATCGGGACAGTGCATCGCCTCTACTCCGAGCACATCAATCACAGGAGATCCACGCGCGGATCGAACTGGGAAGGGCGCTACTTCTCCACGGTGATGGACCCGACGCATGCGCGGAATGCCTTGCGATACATCGAGCGGAATCCCGTCGCGGCCGGCCTGGTGCCGTCGGCTGCCGACTGGCAGTGGTCGAGCGCGGCATGCCACTGCGGACACGCCAACGCATGGCCGTTGCTTACAGCAGACATTCGCTCGGAACTCGAGCGCGGGCACGTGTGGGCGGATCTGCTCGGCGAGGAACTGTCCGAGGAGGAGCTTCAGGTCCTTCCGTGGGCGGCCGTTGCGGAGGCATCGCTCACGTGTCTCCATGGCGGACTGGCTGCGGTACCCGAGGACAGGCGGGTACATCCAGTTGGTAGTCGGTAGGGGGCGGGTACGCGGAAAGAGGGGAGGGCGTACTCGGTGTGCGAGGTAAAGGCGCCACCGCCGCCCCCCTTACGGACACAACCGCGACACCGCGTATCCACCACCCCGTCCATCCCGCGCATACACGATCCGGTCATGCAGCCGGTACTTGTCGCCCTGCCAGAACTCGATCCGGTCGAGGCTCACGCGGTAGCCGCCCCAGTGCGGCGGCCGCGGCACCTCCTGACCTGCGAACCGCGCCG
>JBJOHC010000186.1:0-45417 GCA_046047955.1 Planctomycetota bacterium | reverse complement strand
CTCCTTTAGTTCCGCGACACGGGCTTTCGGCCTTCGCGGACGGCGATGTCCTCCGACATCTCGCGAGCGGCGTCCGGATTGGCGGCCTGCAGCGCGCCGCGGATCTTCTCGAGCGCCTTGTTCTGGATCTGACGCACGCGCTCCTTGGTCACGCCGATCACCTGGCCGACCTGCTCGAGCGTGAGCGGCGCCGTCGCCGCGGCGGAGGCGGCGATGTCCTCGGTCGTTCCTCCGAGGGCGATGAGCGCGGTGGAGCCATCGAAGCCGAAGCGGTGGCTGATCACCTTGATCTCGATCTCGGAGAGATCGGCCTTGTTCGAATCGACGATGTGCTTCAACTCGTCGGCGCACTCGCGCTCATGGGTCGCGCGAACGATCTCAAGGTGATTCGAGCGCTCAAAGGCGGGGTCGTACTCCGCTCCAAACCGCCTGGAGTGGGTCGTCACCTTGATGCCGTGCCGACTGAAGGCCTTCAGAATCGCGCGGCAGGCGTAGGTCGAGAACTTGAAGCCGCGGCCGCAATCGAACTTGTCGACCGACCGCATCAGCGCCATGTTGCCCTCGCTGATGAGGTCGGCAAAATCGACCTCGGAGAGCCGGACGCGCTTCGCCATCGCGAGCACGAGCGCGAGATTCGTCTCGGCGAGCTGCTCGCGGTACTGCGAGGCGACGGCCTTCCAGCGGAGCATCTCGCGGGCCTCGGCGAGGGTGGGCGCGCGCGACGCGACCAGCTTCTGGATCTCGGAGATCCGGAAGCGAGCGAAGTTGTACTTCATGAAGAGGATGCGCTCCTGCGCACCCGTCAGGAGGATCGTCGACTGCGCCTTCGGCGTGCGCACGCTGCGGCTGCGGGCCGAGATGAAGTCGTCCATCAGCGGCCGGTACCAGGTGACGTCGGGACGCTCGATTTCGGCGATCCCGTAGATCCGCTCCTCTGCGCCGGCGAGGTGGTACTCGGGGTGGTCGATGTAGTCCATCGGCTCCGAAAGGAGCGCCTGAAGCTCGCGCTCCTCGCGGCTGTTGAGCGGACGAAGGCCGAACGAACCCGACGTCGAACTCGCGCCCGCGACACTGGTCTCGCTGGTCGCGGCGCCCCGGGCCGATGCGAGGTGGCGCGCGGCCAGTCCCTGGCGACGCTGCGCGCGGGCGAGCGGCGAATCACCGACGGCCGCGCCGAATCGGGCGCGGACCTCCGACATCCGAGGCTCGGACATCCGAGGCTCGGCGGGCGTCACGGGCATTTCAGGATTCGCCGATGGCTTCAACGCGAGGTTGCCCGCCGAAGCCTTCCTCGCCGAAGCCTTCCTCATCGAGGTCTTGGCCGCCAAAGGCTTGCCGGCCATCGACTTCGCTGCCAGCGGCTTTCCGCTGCTGTCATTCTGGCGGGGAGTGGGTAGACGCACGGTGCGGCTCCTTCGTGGGTGAGGTCCTCGAGTTGGGAACCTCGACAAGGACTACGGGGCGGGACTCGTCCCGAGGCATGACGGTCGATGATTGAACGCGTTCTACAGCGAGAGGCGACAAGGGCTGCGTTTCGCGACGATTCGCATCAAATGAAGATGAAATCTCGTCATTTCGAGGTCATTTGGGAATATCGCATTGGTGCTGACAGAATCTTCCGTGCGGCAGTTGAGATGCCGTGTCAAGGTGCAAGTGTTGCGAGATCAGACATTTAGAAGAGAGAGCGAGCGCCTTGCACCCGTTCGTTCGAGCCTTTCGGGACGCAAAGTTCAGACCACCTTGGACGCCCCGACCTCACTTCCTGTTCGCGGCGTTGCGACCATTTCGCAGAATCGTTGAGTCCGTTTCATCGTGCGGAGGGTCTCGCGTGGATTCGGCGGCGCTTCATCGCCTCTCGCACGGCGTTCCGCACCGCGGTCTCAACCTCGCCCGCCATCGTCCTCTCAAGCCGCGTGACCTCCGCTGGTGGTTGGACCTCGTTGTGCCCGCGTCCAAGGGATCCGGGGCTCGCCTTCCTGACCGCAACCGCCGGAAGGCTGGCCGGGGTGCGGCGAATGTACGGACAAGGACGCGCGCCGTCGCCCGGATTTGCCGCATCCCGGGGGGATTGCCGTGCATCGGGGCAACGACCTGAGTCGGTGTTCCTCTCCAGGTTGGTGGAACCAGCTCTGCAGCTCCAGGCCTGTAGTTCCAGGTCTGCCGCTCCAGGTCTGCGGACGCCAAAAAGACGACCGCAGGCGCGTGAGGCCTGCGGTCGGGGGTGCGCTGGGAAGCGGGGGGAGGCGGTCGTTCGCGGGGATCCGGTCGCGACCGCCCGACGCGGTCACTCGGGCTTGCCGCCCGAGCAGTCGTAGACCCAGGCGTCGATCGCGCGGGTGAAGTCGAGCACCTCGCCCTTCGCGAAGAAGAGGCCGAGCTCGCGCTCCGCCGCCTCGGGGCTGTCGGAGCCGTGGATCAGGTTGAACGAGTTCGACACGCCGAAGTCGCCGCGGATCGTGCCCGCCGCCGCCTTCGAGCCGAAGGTCGCACCCATCATGCCGCGGCAGATGGCGATGGCGCCGTTGCCACGGATGGCGAGGACGAGGACGGGAGCGCTCGTCATGAAGCCGACGAGGCCGTTGTAGAAGGGCTTGCCCGCGTGATCCTTGTAGTGGGTGGCGGCGAGCTCCTGGGAGATCTGCATGAGCTTCGCGCCGACGATCTGCAGGCCCTTCTCCTCGAAGCGGCTGATGATGCGGCCCATGAGGCCGCGCTGGACGGCGTCGGGCTTCAGGATGATGAGCGTGGTTTCCATGGTGGTTTCCTTCCGGAATCGGATGCGTGTGGACGGGCTTGAAGGGCGGCGAGTGTAGCGATTTCCCCCGTGGAAGTGGCCGTTTCGCCCGCGCGGGGCGGGGCATCGGCTATCGTCGGCCGCCTCGGGGCGACGGAACGCCCCGCACGCAGGTGGCCCGGCCCGAACGGCCGAGGACCCGGGAAGAACCCAGGCCCATGAAGAGCGCAGTGAAGGAACGGAAGGCGCCAGCCCCCAAGCCGCGTCGCGGCGCGACCGCCGAGGAGATGTCGGCCCGTCAGAAGGAGGTTTCGGTCAGCGAGTTCTTCGTGAAGAACCGCCACCTCCTGGGTTTCGACAACGCCCGCAAGGCGCTGCTCACCACGGTGAAGGAGGCGGTCGACAACTCGCTCGACGCCTGCGAGGAGGCGGGGATCCTGCCCGAGATCGTGGTCGTCATCGAGGATCTCGAGCCGAAGCGCCCCGCGACCGCGAAGAGTTCGCGCTACCGGGTGACCGTCGTCGACAACGGTCCGGGCATCGTCCGCAAGCAGGTGGAGAACATCTTCGGACGCCTCCTCTACGGATCGAAGTTCCATCGGCTGAAGATGTCGCGCGGTCAGCAGGGCATCGGCATCTCGGCGGCTGGCATGAACGGCCTGATCACGACGGGGCGTCCGATGGTGATCCACACGAAGCCGGGCGCCCGCCAGGCCGCGCACCACATCGAGCTCGCGATGAACACGAAGACGAACCGCGCCGAGGTCACCCTCGACGAGGAGTCGTCGGACTTTCCGCCCGAGCGGCTCCGGTCGCTGACGGTGGGAACGCGCCAGCTTTCCGCGGAAGGGGCGTTCCTTTCGGCGGAGAGCTTCCGCACGGGAACCTCCGTCGCGATCGAGCTCGAGGGCAAGTACCAGCGCGGGCGCGGTTCGGTCGACGAGTTCCTCGAGCTGACGGCGATCGCGAATCCGCACGCGCGCATCGTGTTCGTTCCGCCGTCGCGGACGACGGCGGAGGAGGTGGATGACCTGCTCCCGGGAACGAGCGCCGAGGCCGCCGAGGTCGCGCGTTCGAAGGCCAACGAGCCGGCGCATACGACGGAGACGGGCGGCGTCGTGGTCTATCCGCGCGGGGTCGCCGATCTGCCGCCCGAGACGCGCGAGATCCAGCCCCATCCGAAGGGGATCGAGCTCGGCATCCTCCTCCAGATGGTGAAGGACTACGACGCGAGCGAGGGCGGCACGCTCTACGACTTCCTGCAGCAGCGCTTCTGCCGCGTTTCGGCGTCGACCGCGAGCCGGTTCTGCTCTCGGATCGGCGTCACGGCGCGGACGAAGGCCGGCGATGTCGAGCCTCCGCAGATCGAGGCGCTCTTCAAGGCGTTCGAGGAGGAGAAGCTCGCGCCGCCGCCGACCGATTGCCTCGCGCCGATCGGCGTGCGGCAGATGCTCGCGGGCCTCCTCAAGGGCGTGCGCGCCGAGTTCTACGCGGCTTCGACGCGCGAGGCCGCGGTCTACCGCGGTCGGCCGTTCCAGATCGAGGCGGCGATCGCCTTCGGCGGCGACCTGCCCGGCGACCAGTCGTCGCGCGTGATCCGCTTCGCGAACCGCGTGCCGCTCCTCTTCCAGCAGAGCGCGTGCTCGAGCTTCAAGGCCGTCGAGGAGACGCCGTGGAAGAACTACGGCATGCAGCAGCCGCGCGGGAGCCTGCCCGTCGGCCCGCTCGTGGTGATGATCCACATGGCGAGCGTGTGGGTGCCGTTCACGAGCGAGTCGAAGGAGGCGATCGCCGACTACGACGAGATCCGCAAGGAGATGAAGCTCGCGCTCATGGAGTGTGGGCGCAAGCTCGGCACCTACTTCCGCAAGCGGCAGAAGATGCGGCGCGAGAGCGAGCGGCGCGATGTCTTCGAGCGCTACATCGGGGAGATCGCGAAGGCGATCCAGGCGATCTCGGGCGACGACGCGAAGCCCATCTACGAGGCGCTGCTCGAGCAGGCGCGGTCGAAGACGGCGGTCGCCGACCAGCAGCTCGACGAGGATGGACGCGTGCTCGCGGAGGTCGAGCTCGAGCCCGACGACGACGGCGTGATCGTCGTGCGCGAGGCGATCGCGCCGGTCGAGCAGGCCGAGCGGACCGAGGTCGTGCTCGACGCGCCCGAGCCGAAGGCGCCGGCGACGCCCGCGCGCGGCAAGTCCGTGTCGCAGGGCGGCGTGCCGGGGGCGACGCGGGAGCGGAAGCAGGGGCAGCAACCGAAGCGGGCCACGGGTGGAACCCGCGAAGCGAAGGTGGAGTCGGCGAAGTCGGAGTCCGCGTCGAAGCCCGCGGGGAAGCCGTCCTCGCCGCGCATCGTCACGGGGCGCGACCTCGCGGCTCGCGCCGAACCGAAGCCGAAGGGCCGGGCGAAGCCCTTCGACGACGACGATCCGCGTCTCTTCTGAGTTTCGCCTGCGACCCGACGCGCCCCGAACGACGGCCCGAATGACGGCCTGAACGACCGAAGGAACGACACGATGGCGAAGAACACGACGAAGACCGGCGGATCGCCCGCGAAGGGGCGGTCGCTCAAGGAGCGCGACGCGGAGACGCAGGCGAAGCTCCTCGCGCTCGCGCAGGAGATCGCGCGCTGCGCCCGCGGCGGCTCCGATCCGGTGCTGCGCATTCCCACGCGCACGAAGTCGAACACGATCTGGAACCGCAAGCGCGGCATCCTCCAGATGGGTGACAATGTCGCGGAGCGCCCGCTCTTCGACCTGAAGACGGCCAAGCAGTTCATGCAGACGATGCTGCACGCGAGCACGATCAAGGATCTGATCGACGCGGGCAAGACGAGCAGTCTCCGTGGCGTCTTCTACAAGGCGAAGCACACGGTCGCGGGCACGAAGGAGAACACATTCGACACGCAGGACGAGTCGGACCCGATCCTCGAGGATCTCGAGGTCGCGCTGGCCGTCCTTCGCGAGGAGCTCCATGTCTTCGCCGAGAACCGCGGCTCGATGGTCGGCAACATCACGCTCGTCGACAAGGGCGACGAGATCGACTGCCGGCGCATGGGGTCGGGCGGGTACGCGCTGCCGTCGATCGTCGAACCCGACGTCATCCAGTTCAAGAAGTGCGAGGCGAAGTTCGTCCTCCATGTCGAGAAGGGCACCGTCTGGAACCGGTTCAACGAGGACCGCTTCTGGGAGAAGAACAACTGCATCCTCACCCACGGAGCGGGGCAGCCGCCGCGCGGATGCCGACGGCTCCTGCAGCGGCTCAACCAGGAGCTCGGCCTTCCCATCATCTGCGTCCTCGACAACGATCCGTGGGGGCACTACATCTACAGCGTCATCAAGCAGGGGTCGATCTCGCTCGCGTTCGAGTCGACGCGTCTCGCGATCCCCGATGCGAAGTTCCTCGGGATCCGCGCGAAGGACTTCCGCGAGTGCGGCCTCGACGACGCCGTGAAGATCGACCTCACCGACAACGACATCAAGCGCGCCCGCGAGATCGCCGCCTACCCCTGGTTCGAGGGACACAAGGGATGGCAGAAGGAGATCGACGGCCTCCTGAAGAACGGCTTCAAGATGGAGGTCGAGTCGCTCATCACGAAGGACATCTCGTACGTCAGCGAGACCTACGTGCCCGAGCGGCTGAAGGCGAAGGACTGGCTCGCCTGAACGGCGGAGCGCCGCGCTACGACTCGGTCGCCCGCCGCTCGGCGCGGCGGATGAGCCGGTCGAGCACCGTGCGGCGCGCGCGGTCGTCCTCGCCCTCGCCGCGTTCGGACGCGGGACCGGCGACCGGCAGCAGGACGGTGAAGTCGCTGCCGCGGCCCGGCTCCGAGTGGAGTCCGATCGTGCCGCCATGCTCCTCGACGATGCGCCGCGTGACCGCGAGCCCGAGGCCCGATCCTCCGCGGCGGCCGCTCACGTAGGGGCGGAAGATCTCCGGCTGCCGTTCGAGGGGAACGCCGGGACCCGTGTCGATGACATGGATCGCGATCGATGGCGGCGGGCTGTGGCGGCTGCCGCGCGCGGTCAGTTCGGGCGCGGGCTCGATGCGGACGAGGAGTTCACGCGTCGGCGAGTCGCTTGCGGTCATCGCCTGCGTGGCGTTGATGAGGAGGTTGAGAAGCGCCTGCTTGACGAGGGCGCCGTCGACGCGCGCGACGACCGGCGATCGTGGGAGATGGGCGCGCAGCACCACCTTCGCGAGTTCGGCCTGCGGACGGTAGAAGTCGACGAGGTCGGTGACGATCTCGACGAGGTCGGTGTCGGCGGGCGCGAGCTTGATGCGGCCCGCGAACCGGAGGAAGTCGTTCAGGATGTTCGCGAGGCGGGTCGCCTCGCGCTCGACGGTCTCGACGCGGCGGACGAGCGTCGCGCGGTCGTCCTCGGGAAGCGCGGAATCGTGGATCGCCTCGGCGGCGAGCTGGACGTTGAGGCCGATGGTCGAGAGCGGGTTCTTGATCTCGTGCGCGAGACCGCCGGTCAGGGCGCCGAGCTCCGCGAGGCGTTCCTGCCGCCGCGCGCGCTCCTCGGCGACGCGGAGGCGCGTGATGCGCGCTCGAAGCGCGACCGCGCCGAGGGCGAGCGCGAGAACGCCACCCGCCACGAGGCCGAGCGAGAAGGAGAGGGGATCCATCGTGTGATCGCGCGGCGCCGCCCGTCAGCTGGTGGCGCGGCCGCGCGTGCCGTGGCGCTCTTCGGGAGGCACGCGGCTTCCGAGGCTGCGCGCCTTCGTCGCGGACCAGCCCTTGTCACCGTCGTTCGCGGAGTAGAGGACGCGCTCGCCGTCGCGGAGGGCGCGGAAGCCCTCGCTCTGCTCGATCACGGAGAAGTGGACGAAGATGTCCTGACCGTCTGGACCGACGATGAAGCCGAAGCCCTTGCGCGCGTCGAACCACTTCACGACGCCCTCGACATCCACCAGTGACTGCGCGTCCGCCATCGCCGAGCTCCAATCTGAACATTCGCGCGCGAAGACCTGGCCCAGGCCGCGCGGGGGTTTCGCCGATCCACCGGTGTGGCTGAAATGGCCCAGCCAGCTGACTCCGTCGCGCATTGTGAGGGCGGAAGGGGGGAGGTGCAAGCGCAGTGGCGTGGTGCGGTTCAATTCCTGAAAAAACACGGCGGGAGCGGCGAAAATCGCCACTCCCGCCGTTGAGATCGCTCTGGCGCAAGGCCCGTTCAGACAGGCGCTTGCATCGTGGGAACTCAGTTCTTTCCGGCGCCCTCGGGCACGGGCATCATGGCCTTGCGCGAGAGCTTGATGCGGCCGTTGTCGTCGACGTTGATGACCTTCACGGTCACGGAGTCGCCGATCTTGACCACCTCTTCGACCTTCTTCACGTAGCCGTGGGCGAGCTCGGAGACATGGCACATGCCGTCGGTGCCCGGGGCGAGCTCGACGAAGCAGCCGAACTCCTTGATGGCGACGACCTTGCCGGTGTAGACCGACCCCACCTTGATCTCGGCGCCGAGCGCCTCGACCGCGGCCCGCGCCTGTGCGGACTTGGCGGCATCCGAGCAGGCGATGAAGACGGTGCCGTCCTCCTCGACGTTGATCGTGGCACCCGTCATCTCCTGGATGCCGCGGATGGTCTTGCCGCCAGGTCCGATGAGCTTGCCGATCTTCTCGGGGTCGATCTTGACGATCGTGATGCGCGGAGCGAGCGGCGAGATGTCCTCGCGCGGCGCGGCGATGGTCTTCTCCATCTCGCCGATCAGGAAGAGCCGGCCGACCTTCGCCTGCGCGAAGATCGACTCGATCTCCTCGACGGAGAGGCCGCGGGCCTTGAGGTCGAGCTGGATGCCCGTGATGCCCTCGCGGGTTCCCGAGACCTTGAAGTCCATCTCGCCGAAGAAGTCCTCCTCGCCGATGATGTCGGTCACGTGCGTGACCTTGCCGGTCTCGTCGGTGAAGCGGCCGACCGAGATGCCCGCGCAGGTGTTGCGGATCGGGACGCCCGCGTCCATGAGCGCGAGGCAGCCGCCGCAGACGCTCGCCATCGACGACGAGCCGTTCGACTCGGTGATGTCGCTGACGAGGCGGATCGTGTAGGGGAAGTCCTCGCTCGACGGCAGGATGCCGAGGAGCGAGCGCTCGGCGAGCGCGCCGTGGCCGATCTCGCGACGGCCCGGACCCATGATGCGGCCGGCCTCGCCGGTGCAGAACGGCGGGAAGTTGTAGTGGAGGTAGAACTTCTTCGCGTACTCGGCGAGGAGGCCGTCGACGATCTGCTCGTCCTTGACCGTGCCGAGCGTGCAGGTGACGAGCGACTGCGTCTCGCCGCGCTGGAAGAACGCCGAGCCGTGCGTGCGCGGGAAGACCGCGACCGACATGTCGAGGTCGCGGATCTGGTCGAGCTTGCGGCCGTCGGCGCGGATCGAGTGCTGCGCGACCAGGTAGTGGGTGATCTTCTTCTCGAGGAGGCGGAGGGCTTCCTTCGCCTGCTTCTGGCGCTTCTCGGCGGCGAGATGCACCGAGTAGGCGACGCCTTCGGGGATCGCGAAGTGGGTCTTGAGGACCTCGGCCTTGATCGCGTCGACCGCCTCGTTGCGCTCCTTCTTGCTGTGGATCTTGCGCGCCTCGAGCATGCGGTCGTAGGCGGCCTTCTTGACCTCGGCCATGACCTCGTCGCTCGGCGTGTTGAGCTCGCCCATGCGGACCGCGGGGGCGCCGCACTTCTGGCGGAGCTCGTCGATCAGCTCGAGGATCGGCTTGATGCCCTCGTCGTAGCCGAAGCGGATGGCGGCGACCATCGTGTCCTCGGGGACCTCGGCGGCGCCGACCTCGATCATGTTGATCCCGTCCTTGTGGCCCGAGAGCACGAGGTCGAGGTCGCTGAACTCCATCTGCGCCTGGGTCGGGTTGATCACGAAGCGCTCGCCCTGCTCGGTGATGAGCCGGGCGACGCGGACGGTCGCGACCGGTCCGAGGTAGGGGGCGTCGGTGATCGCGAGCGCCGCGGAGGCCGCGGTGCAGGCGATGACGTCGGAATCGTTCTGTCCGTCATGCGACATGACCCACGCCTGGAGCTGGATCTCGTCGCAGAAGCCCTCGGGGAAGAGCGGACGGATCGGGCGATCCATCATGCGCATCGTGAGGACCTCCTTCTCGTTCGGCTGGCCCTCGCGCTTGCGGAAGCCGCCGGGGAACTTGCCCGCGGCGCCGGTCTTCTCGCGGTAGTCGCAGGTGAGCGGGAAGAAGTCGATGCCCGCGCGGGGGTTCGCGCGGACGCAGGTGGCGAGGACGCAGGTCTCCGCGTAGGTCGCGATGACGGCGCCGCTCGCGAGCTTCGCGACGCGGCCGGTCTCGAAGCGGAGCGTGCGTCCGCCGATGGTCTTCTCAACGATGGTCACTGGCATGAATGTCTCCTGTCGCCGCGCCTCTCGCGGCGTCGGGCGCTCGTGCGCCCTGTGGTGAAGGGGAAGTGAATGTGCATGGTGGGCGACCGCGCGCCGCGCGCCCGATGCGGGCGAGCGACAGCACAGGCGCGGGGCGCCGCGGAGACGGCGTGCGCAGGGAGATCGCCTGCGGACAGGCGAAGTGTCCGCTGCGGGCGGCCGCGTGCGCGGCGCGCGTCGATTACTTGCGGAGACCGAGCCGCTTGATGAGCGCCAGGTAGCCTTCGCGGTTGGTGGTCGCGAGGTACTTCAGCAGGCGGTTGCGGCGGCCGACGAGAAGGAGAAGACCACGGCGCGAGGCGTGATCCTTCTTGTGCACCTTGAAGTGCTCCTGGAGCTCGTTGATGCGCGAGGTGATCGCGGCCACCTGGACCTCGGTCGAACCGGTGTCGTTGGCGTGGTGGCGGACGGCGTCGATGGTGGGGTTCTGCATGGCTTTCCTTTGGACGGCAATCCCGCCGCCCCTGTCCTGAGCTCTCGAATTGAGGATCGGAGAGAATACAGGAAGGAGCCGCGCCCACGCAAGGGGTTCCCGTCGGGCGGGTCAGGTCGGGTGTTCTCGGACATGGTGATCACGCCGCGGAAATCGAATCCCTATTCTCCACGCCTCCGAAGCGAGCCGACCCCATGACGACCAGCACCGAGACCAGCCGCGAGCCCACCGCGCTCGAAACCGCCGTCGCCGAATACCTCGCGGAAGCCGCCCGCATCGAGGAGGGCGGCGGCAAGTCGGGCATCGAGCGCCAGCACCGGAACGGGCGCCTGACGGCGCGGGAGCGGATGGCGCTCCTCGTCGACGAAGGCACGCGGACGATGGAGTGCGGGCTGTTCGCGGCGCGCGGCATGTACCGCGAATACGGGGGCGCGCCCGCCGCGGGCGTCGTGACGACGATCGCGGAGGTCGACGGCCGCCTCTCGATGGTGATCGCGAACGACGCCACCGTGAAGGCGGGCGCGTTCTTCCCGATGACCTGCAAGAAGATCATCCGTGCGCAGGCGATCGCCGAGCGCGCGCGGCTGCCGCTCGTCTATCTCGTCGACAGCGCGGGCGTCTTCCTGCCGCTCCAGGAGGACGTCTTCCCCGACACCGACGACTTCGGGCGGATCTTCCGGAACAACGCGGTGATCAGCGCGCAGGGCATCCCGCAGATCGCGGCGATCATGGGGAACTGCGTCGCGGGCGGCGGGTACCTGCCCGTCCTCTGCGACACGCTCCTGATGACCGAGGGAAGCGGGCTCTACCTCGCGGGGCCCGCGCTCGTGAAGGCGGCGATCGGCCAGGAGGTCTCGAGCGAGGAGCTCGGCGGCGCGGCGATGCACGCCCAGATCTCGGGCACGATCGACTTCCGCGAGAAGGACGATCCATCGTGCATCGCGCGGCTGCGCCGCGTCTTCGCCGCGGTCCGCACGGCTCCCGCGAAGGCGCGGCCTCCGTTCGCGTCCGTCGCGCCGGCGCGGCCGGCCTCGGACATCCACCGCGTGTTCCGCCCGGAGGCGGGGGCGCAGTACGACATGGTCGAACTCCTCTCGTGCATCGTCGACGGCGACAGTCTCGACGAATACCGCGCGGAGTACGGGTCGTCGCTCGTCTGCGCGTACGCGCGCGTCGGCGGCTTTCCCTGCGGCATCGTCGCGAACCAGAAGAAGCTCACGCAGCGGAAGATGCCCGGCGGCAAGGCCGGCCCCGCCAGCGCGACGAACATGCCCGCCGTCATCTACGACGACAGCGCCGACAAGGCCGCGCGCTTCATCATGGACTGCAACCAGAAGGGGCTGCCGATCCTCTTCGTCACCGACACGACCGGCTTCATGGTCGGCCGCGACAGCGAGCAGGGCGGCATCATCCGCTCGGGCGCGAAGATGGTGAACGCGATGGCGAACTGCGTGGTGCCGAAGATCGCGCTCGTCGTCGGCGGCAGCTACGGCGCGGGGAACTACGCGATGTGCGGTCGCGCGTTCGATCCGCTGCTCACGCTCGCGTGGCCCGGCGCGCGCTTCGCCGTGATGGGCGCGGCGCAGGCGGCGGGGACGCTTCTCCAGATCGATCTCGCCGCGCGCGAACGGAAGGGCGAGAAGATCGACGAGGACATGCGGCGCGAGCTGCTCGCGGCGATCACGGCGAGCTACACCGAGCAGCAGGACATCCGCTACGCGGCGAGCCGTGGCTGGGTCGATCGCATCGTCGATCCGCTCGAGACGCGCGCGGAACTCGAGCTCGCGCTCGCGGTCGCGGCGCAGGCGCCGATGCAGGCGCCCGGTGCGTTCCGGACAGGCGTCCTTCAGACCTGATCGCGGCGGCGGCGCGTGCCGAGCACGCCTGCGCACGCGAACACGCCCATCGCCGCGGGAGCGGGGATCGTCAGGAAGCCGATCGTGAGCGCGGGGGGCGTGCCGCCTTCCGCGATCGAGTCGGCGCTGTCGAAGCGACGGGTGGTCGCCTGGTTCGCCTCGAGTTCGTCGCCCACGATGAACCAGCCGAAGTTCGCGGAGGGATCGTCGAGGAAGGCCTGCACGTCCGCGATCAGCCCGTCGCCCGTCCAGGTCTGGAGGCCCGAGGTGGTCGTCGATGCGGAGGCGCTTGCGTTCGCGGCGAAGTCGCCGCCCGCGTTCGCCCACAGCGCTCCCCCGAGACCGACGCCGTTCGTCGTCGAGTGGATCCACGTGCAGTCGCCGGCGGTCGCGGGTGCGCCCTGTCCCTCGGACTCGGGCGGATTGCTCGAGCCCGTCGACCAGGGAGCGAGCGCGCGGTGGAGGGAGATGGTGCGCAGTCCGCCCTGGCCCTGGGTGGCGTGCAGCGCGAGCGTCACCGAGGTGATGACCGCGCCCTCGGGGAGCAGACCGTCGAATTCGAAGCGGATGAGCGAGCGGCGGAGCAGCCCCTGCTGCGTGCGTCCCGCGAAGAGATGCCGCCCCGCGCCATTCGCGGCGAAGCCGTCCTGGTCCTCGTAGATGGCCGCGTCGCGCGTGGCGCCGATCGTGATGAAGTCCGCCGAGGCGTGTGGCGCGATGGCGCCGAGCGTTCCGAAGAGCGCGATGCCGATCCACAGTTCCGATCGCATTCCCATATCCTCCGCCCCGCACGATGCGCGCGAGACGCCGCACCTGCAAGCCGAAAGAGGATGTCAAGTGCCGAAACTGACGATCGCCACATCGAATCCCCATAAGGTCGAGGAGATTTCCGCCATTCTCGGACCGCTCGGGATCGAGTGCGTGGCCCTCGGCGACTGCGGCATCCCCGAGCCCGAGGAGAACGGCGCCACCTTCGAGGAGAACGCCCGCATCAAGGCGATCGCCTACGCGCGGGCGCTCGGCGCGACGGTGCTGGCGGACGATTCGGGTCTCGAGGTCGATGCGCTCGACGGGGCGCCCGGCGTCCACAGCGCGCGCTACGCGGGCGTGGGCGCGGCACGCGAGGAGCGCGACCTCGCGAACAACGCGAAGCTGCTCGCCGCGCTCGAGGGCGTTCCCGAGGCACGGCGGACGGCGCGTTTCGTCTGCGTCCTCTGCATCGCCAGCCCCGAAGGGACGGTCGTCGCCGAGGCTCGCGGCACCTTCGAGGGACGGATCGGGCTTGCGCCGCGCGGCTCGAACGGCTTCGGCTACGACCCGCTCCTCGTGCTCGAGGACGGGCGGACGAGCGCGGAGCTCACGAGCGCCGAGAAGAACGCGCGCAGCCACCGGGGCAACGCGCTGCGCGTCCTCGTCGGCGCGCTGCCCGCGGCGCTCGGGCGCGTGAACGCCTGATGAGCGGCTGACCGGCGGTCGACTCAGATCCCGTCGCGCACGATGCGGCGGAGGCCGTCATCGAGACGGAAGTACTCGAGCCGCAGGCGCTCGCCGGTCGAGCCGAGCCAGGGAGCGCGGCCCGCGTGGCGGTCGATCCGTCCGAGGGCGTCGCGGACATCCTCGATCGAGGCGTGCATGCGCCCGCGCTTCGCGGCGAGGGCGCGCGCGGTCCACGCGGTCGTCGCGAGATTGAGGACGAGCGCCTGCAGTCCGCGCACCGCGGGCCAGCCGTAGTAGCCCGCGCCCCACGCGCGGTTTCCGAGCAGCGTGGCGCGCGCGTAGCGCGAGAGGAGTTCGTCGATGAGGTCCGCGTCGGGGCTCTCGGAGAGCCGCGCGACGGTGGGGACGGCCTCGAAGGGAATGCCCTCGAGCAGTCCGCGCGCGACGGCGGGAACGGGGCCCTTGCCGCGGGTGAACGCGCGGCTCGCGAGGAGTTGCGCGAGGACGGTGCGCCAGCGCCCGCGCGCGCGCGCGGCGTTCACCTGCACATCCTCGAGGCGCGCGTAGACGGCCTGTCGCAGGAGACGGAGCTGCTTGGGAAGCGCGGGTTCGAGCGGAAGATGCTCGAGTTCACCCGGGAGCGCGCCGACGAGCACCTGCACGAGTTCGCGGAAGCGCGTCGCGCGCACCTCGGCGAGCTTCGCGCGACCGAGGCTCGCGGCGACCCACGCGAGACCGTCGAAACGGTCGCGCAGCGTCACATCGCCGCGCGAGAGGAAGCGGTCGAGGAGGACGGCGAGCGCGTCGAGTTCGCCCTCCTTCGCGCCCATCGCGTCGGCGAGCATCGCGCCGTAGGTCGCGAGACGCGTTTCGGGAAGGTCGCGGCTCATGCGGTCGACCTCCGCGAGGTGCGAGCGGAGTTCGGCGCCCTTGTTCTCGCGCACGCTCTGGCATGCGAACGAGAGACCCGCCGCCGTGCGCCGGTCGTCGGGGACGAGGACGAAGGGGAAGAGCTGGCAGGCGGTCGGCTTCTCGGCGAAGCCGAACTCGCGGTGGATGCGGCAGAGGCCGTCGTCCATGAGGAAGACGCAGCCGCCGTCGTCGCGCTGCCTGAGGTAGGTCCGGCCGCGGAACTCCGTCGTGACGGGCTCGCCGAGCCGTTCCTCCCAGCGCTGCTCGCGGAGCTTCGCGAGGTCGCCTTCGCGGAGCTGCACCGTGAAGTCGCGACAGCAGTTGCCGCAGCCGTGGCAGCTGTAGCGCTGCGGAGCGACGGGCAGGACGAGGATGGGGAGCGCGACGCTCACGCGGTGGAGGGTACGCGCGCGGCGCCCGCGCGGCGAACGGCGCGTGCGCACCAGAGGGCTCCGAGGGCGCCGAGCGGGATCGTGACGACCGCCTCGCCCGCGCTCTCGAGGAGGGCGAGCTGCGAGGTCAGCGACTCGAGCGATTCGCCCGTCGCCTCGCCGCCGACGACATAGGGGGCGACCACCGCGACGAGCGCCTCGCGCCAGCCGATTCGGCCGAGCGGGTTGCCCGCGCCGAGGACCGCGACCGATGCGAGGAGCGCCGCCTGCGCGGGGCCGAGCTCGACGCCGACGATCTTCGCCGCGGCCCACATGCGCAGCGACCACATCGCGAGATCGACCGAGCGGAACGCGAGACTCGTCGCGAGCGCCCGCGGCTCGCCGAGCGCGCGTTCGCCGCCCTTCAGGAAGCGGCGCAGCAATGGCAGCCGACCGAAGAGGAGGAGTACCGTCGCGCCTGCGAGGAGGCACGCGCCGTAGGCCGCGAACCAGAGGAGATCGAGCGAGGGCGTCTCGCGGCCGATCGCGATCTGCGCGAGCCCCGCGGCGAGCCCCGCGCCGAGCGTGCCGAGCGTGACGATCGCGACCGCGGCGATCCACGCGCCGAGTTCGGTCGCGGGCATGCGCTCGACGCGCCAGTGGAACGCGCAGCGCAGGACGAGCCCGAGACGCACGGGCGCGTAGTTGAAGAGGGACGCCATCAGGTTCACCGCCTGCATCTCGATCATGCCGAGGCGGCGGATCGGGCGGACGAGCGCCCAGAAGGTCGCGCCCGAGCAGGCGATCGAGACGGTGGTGGCCGCGAGAAGAACGGCGACGAGCGCGGGGTCGGCCGCGCGCAGCTTCGCGAAGCCCTCGCCGCCGTCGCGGAAGGCGCGCATCGCGCACCACGCGACGAGCGCGCAGCCGAGGAGAAAACCGACGAGCTGGAGCGCGACGCGGCCGGCCGTCGGTCGGCGTGGCGCGCTCGTGATGGGCGGCGAGGTGGCTGGCGGGGTGTCGTCGGGCACGGCGGCTTCCGGCGCGGCGTCGTGGGGCAACGCGTCGTCCGGCGGGGGCCGAGTGTATCGGCTGCGCTCCCCGTCCTGCGGTTCCGTCAGCGGGAGGCGCGGCGCATGCGTCGGGTGCGGCGGCGCTCGCGCCAGAGCACGACGAAGACGCGGAGTCCGTCCTTCATCCGGATCTTCTTTCCCTCCTCGAAGGAGCGCGGGCGGTAGGAAACGGGCGCCTCGGCGACGCGCAGCGCGTGCCGCGCCGCGCTCGCGACGATCTGCGGCTCGATGCCGAAGCGCTCCTCGTCGAGATCGGGCAGGATCGTCCGCATCGCGGGGATGGTGAAGAGCTTGAGGCAGCACTCCATGTCGCGGACGGCGAGACCGGTCGTGAGGTTGCTCGAGACCGTGAGGAATCCGTTGAGAAGCCGATGCGCGGTGCGCTTGAGTCCCTGCGGCCGGTCGGCCCATCGGTTGCCGAGGACGACATCGGCCTCGCCGCGCATGGCGGGGGCGAGGAGCCCGGCGAAGTCGGCGGCGTCGTACTCGAGGTCGGCGTCCTGGACGAGGATGGCGTCGTCGGGCGCGGAGAGTTCGAGCGCGTGCGCGAAACCCGTGCGGATCGCCGCGCCCTTGCCGCGGTTCTGCGGATGGAAGAGGGCGATCGCGCCGTCACCCGCTCCGAGCCGCGCGACCTCGGCGGCGGTGCCGTCGTTCGAGCCGTCGTCGATGAGGATGAGCCGCGTGCGCCAGCCCTCGGGAAGCGGTGCGGCGAGCGACCGCGACGCCGATTCGCCGAGCGTCGCGGGCTCGTTGTAGACGGGCATGACCACCCAGAGTGTCGGCACGCGCGGATTTCCCCCGTTGCCTCGTCAGCCGTGGCTGGGCTCGCCGCCGATCGAGTTGCGCATCTGCGTGTCGGCGGCGATGTTCTGCATGCGGTAGTAGTCCATCAGGCCGAGCTTGCCCGTGCGCAGGCTCTCGGCGATGGCCTTCGGGACCTCCGCCTCGGCCAGGACGACGAGCGCGCGGTTCTTCTGCGCATCGGCCTGGTGCTCGGCCTCGTTCGCGACCGCGAGCGCGCGGCGCTGCTCGGCCTGCGCCTGGAAGCGCTTGGTGTCGGCCTCGGCCTGCGCGGCCTGCAGCTGGGCGCCGATGTTCTCGCCGACATCGATGTCGGCGATGTCGATCGAGAGGATCTCGAACGCGGTACCCGAGTCGAGGCCCTTCGAGAGCACGGTCTTCGAGATCCGGTCGGGGTTCTCGAGGACGCTCTTGTGATCCTCCGCCGAGCCGATCGTCGAGATGATGCCTTCGCCGACGCGGGCGATGATCGTCTCCTCGGTCGCGCCGCCGACGAGTCGCGAGATCGCGGTGCGGACGGTGACGCGCGCCTTCGCGCGCAGCTGGATGCCGTCCTTCGCGACGGCGTCGATCGTGGTCTTCCCCGACTGCGGGCTCGGGCAGTCGATCACCTTCGGGTTCACCGAGGTCTGCACGGCGTCGAGGATGTCGCGACCCGCGAGGTCGATCGCGGTGGCGCGGTTCCACGGGAGCTCGATCGCGGCCTTGTCGGCGGCGATCATGGCCGCGACGACGCGCGACACGTTGCCGCGGGCGAGGTAGTGGGCCTCCATGAGATCGACGGGGATGTCGAGCCCGGCCTTCTTCGCGCTGATCCGGTTGAGGACGATGACCTCGGGCGGCACCTTGCGGAGCCGCATCATGATGAGGTCGAGCATCGGGACCTTCGCGTCGCTGAAGAGCGCCTGCACGTAGAGCTTCAGGACGCCGAGGACGACGAAGAGAAGGAAGAGGCCGACGAGAACGCCGATCCCGAGCAGGATCCACGTGACGATGTCGCCCGCGGACGGGCCCGCCTGGGCGAGAAGTGCGGGAAAGCCGTTCATCTTCATCATTCCACCTCCGTGTGGAGAGGGTAGCACGGGACGCGGATGGCCGCGGAGAGGTCGCGGATCGCGTTCGCGGATGGCGGTCGCACGCGCTTGGGTCAGCCGCGCCGCGGCCGCACCCGCAGCTGTCCGTCACGCACGCTCGCGACCTCGACCGCGGTGCCCGCGTCGATGAAGTCGCCGTCGGTGGCCGCGTCGAGGCGCGCCCCGTCGATCCGCACGTAGCCCGAGGGACGCAGGGGGGTGAGCGCTTCGCCGATGGCTCCCGGCTTCGGCCCGGTGACGGCGATTTCATCGATCCGCGCCCCGGTGCGCGCCGGGTCGGAGGCGCGCAGCACCATGCGGCGGCCGATCTTCGTCTGCGTCGCGAGGCGGAGCCCGAGGATGACGAGGAAGGGCGCCGCCATCGCGTATGCCGCGAGGAGCGCCATGCCGAGCGTGGGGTCGTGGAGGAAGCCGAGCGCCACTGACGCGAGCGCGCAGAGGACGCAGAGGATCGCGAGCAGCCCCCCGCTCGGCACGATGAACTCGAGGAAGAAGATCGCGAGCGCGCCGACTCCGAGGAGGATCGACGCGACGAGTGTTCCGCTCGAGGTGGGTTCGTCCATGCGTGGCTCTCAGTGCGGGCCTGGTGCCGCGGGTGCGTTCGTCGCTCCGGGAGTTCCATGCATTCCGGACGCAGCCTCTTCGACAATCAGCGTTCCCATCGAGCGTCCGACGACGCGGACCGTCGCGCCGCGCGCAATGTAGGCGCCGTCCGACTGGGCGTCGAAGAGCGTGCCGTCGTGCATCACGCGCCCCGACGGTCGCAGGTCGCTGTCGGCGACGACGAGCGTGCCGATGGCGGGCGGTGCGGGCTCCTGCAGCGAGCGCGGCCCATCTCCCGCACCCGCGAGCGACGCCGAGAGGACCGCGCGACGGAGCATGGGGATCTCGCCGAGCCAGCGCGAAAGGACCCAGAGCGCCATCGCGCCGAGGCCGAGTCCCGCGACCGTCGTCGCGAGCGCGGTGACGAGGGTCTGCCGCGCAGCCTCGGTCGAGGGATTCGTTCCCGTGAAGCTCATCGCGAGTCCCGCGACGATGCAGACCGCGCCTGCGATGCCCGCGACGCCGAGGCCGGGGAGGATGAAGACCTCCGCCGCCACGAGCCCGATGCCGAGAACGACCAGGAGGACCTCCCACCACGCGGCGAGGCCGAGGAGTCCGGGTGCGCCGACGACGAGAAGGAGCGCGCCCGCGGCGATCGCGCCCGCGACACCGATTCCCGGATGCAGCGCCTCGACGACGAGCGCCACGAGGAAGATCGCGATGAGGAGGACGCGCACGGGCCACGACATGAGGAGCCGGACGGCGGACTCCGTCCAGGTCTCGGGGAAGCGGACGACGGTCGTCGCGCCGAAGTAGGTGCGCAGCGCCTCATCGTCGGCGACCTCGGCCGATGCGAGGCCCCATCGCAGGGCCTCGTCGCTCTGCGCGACGAGGAGGCGGTTCTCGTCGTCGACGGTCTCGACGAGGCGCCAGCGGCGCGACGCGTCGAGCGGCGCATCCTCGGGGAGGACGGGGCGTTCGCCTTCGCCGCCCGTCGGCTTGCGTGCCGAGGCGTCGGGAGCGAGCCCGAGCGATTCGAGTTCGTCGCGGTCGACGAAGCGGCGCACGCCGTCGTCGCGCTCGACGAGCCAGAGCGCGCGTTCGACGGCGACGAACGCGTGCAGGAGGCGCGGATCGTCGCCGCGGCGCGCGGCGGCGGCGTCGAGTTCGTCGAGGAGCGGCGACTCCTGCTTCGCGCGTTCCGCCGCGGGCAGCGGCGTGACGCCGACCCCGGGAATCGCGACGATCGGCGCCGCATCACCGAAGACGGAGCCCGGCGCCACCACGATCTCGCGGCAGGCGAGCGCGAGGAAGGTGCCCGCGCTGAAGGCCTTCGGGCGGATCCAGGCGACGGTGTTGACGGGCGCGTCCGAGCGGAGGCGGAGGCAGATGTCGAGCATCGCCGACACCTCGCCCCCGGGCGTGTCGAGTTCGATCACGACCGCGTCGAAGCCGCCCGCGCGCGCGGCGGCGAGGCGATGCTCGATCGACCAGAGCGTGACGCCGTCGATCGCGCCGTGCACGGGCAGGATGGCGACCTTGCCGGCCTGCCGCGCGGCGGGAACGGCGATCGTGCCCTGGTCGTCCCGCACGCGCTCCGCGCAGGCCGGTCGGAGCGCGACGAGCAGGCCGATGGCGACGAGCGCGCGGAGAAGCCATCCACGGGAAGCGGGCATGCGCTCATGGTACGCGCGGTGGACGGACGCAAAACGACCGCGAGGGCCGGCAGGTGCCGGCCCTCGCGGGATCGTTCATGCGTCGGATGGAGTCCGACGCGGTGCCTGGATCCGACGGATCAGTCCCAGGTGATGTTGAAGGTGTAGGTCGAGCCGCCGCCGGTCACATCGCGGATGACGGTGAGCCAGGTGTCGGCGACGGTCGCTCCCGCGGTCGTCGTGTCGTCGAGGAACACGTTGTCGTCGATGAGCTGGTTGCCGACGGAGAACTGCTGGATGCCGGTCGGCTGGAACTTGTCTTCGTAGGTGACGTGGTTGTCGTTGAAGCAGAGGTTGCCGAACCACTGCTTCGCGCCGCCGTGGATCTGGAGGGTCTTCGAGGCGTTGTAGACGTTCGCCGTGAGGTCGCCGTTCTGGACGCCGCGGTTGCCGAGGACGACGAAGCGCGAGTTGTAGGTGTCGCGCCACTCCTTGGCCTTGCGCGGACCCGAGAGCTGCAGCGTGCCGTAGCTCGTGTTGCAGATCGCGTTGAGGTCGGTGCGGAAGTTCGGATCCCAGTACTGGTCGACGGCCGCCGCGACGTTGTAGGCGTCGAAGTTGTAGTTCGCGAGGGTGAGGACGTTCGTGCTGACCTCGGCGGGGCTGACGAGGACGCCCGTGTCGAACGCGCCCTGCATGATGCAGTGCGAGTAGAGGTTCGCGTGGCTATTCATCGTCTGATCCTCGGCGCCCTTGCCGGGGATCGTGCCGACGCGGTCGACGAGGCCCGGGGTCGGCATGATGCCGCGGGTGTCCGCCGCGCCGCTGGTCGCGAGCGTGAGGAAGCCCTTGTGGACCTGCTGGATCTGGGTCGAGTCCTTGACCTGCTTCGCGGTCGCGCGGGCGCGGCCGAGGGCGGGGAGGAGGATCGCGAGGAGGAGGGCGATGATGCCCATGACGACCAGCAGCTCGATGAGGGTGAAGCCCCGCTTGCTGGCCTTGTTGGTCTGCGTGTTCATGATCGAATGGCTCCGTGGAAGTTGGAGTGTGGATGACGGTGGGGAGGCTGCGCCGCGGGCGTCAGCTCGGGTTGGCGCCGTTGGTCAGCTTCTCGGGGGCCTCGGCGTAGGCGGTGTTGGTCGGCGCACCGATACCGATGCACATCCACGAATCGCCCTCCTGGATGCCCTTGCAGCCGCCGCTCGAGAAGTCCTGCCAGGTGTAGATGTTGTCCTTGCGGAGCGTGAGCGAGCCGCATTCGTACTGGACGTTGTCGGGGATCATGCTGCGCTCGAGGCTGACGTGGTTGTCGCCGTAGCAGACGTTGCCTTCCCAGGTGTCGTCGGGGGCGTGGAACGCCATCGTGTAGCTGAGGCGGTAGTTGTCGCCGTTCTGGGCGCCGCGGAAGGTGCCGCGGTTGCCCATGATGGCGCGCGTGCCGTCCGCCTTGTTGCTCCAGAAGAACTTCTTGCGGTCGCCGATGAGGGCGAGGTGCGCGTAGCTCGTGTTGCAGACGTTGTTCGCGCTGCCGTCGGCGTTGGCGTAGATGTTCGCGCGGAAGGTCGAGTCCCAGTGGAACGGACCGAACGCGTCGCCGTTGCCGGCGGGGTTGTACGAGTTGAAGTTGTAGTCCGACTTGACGCGGACGACGGGGTTCGTCTCGACGGGCGACACGACGACCTCGGGCGTGATGAAGCCCTTGGCGATCATCGAGCTGTAGAGGTTCGCGGTGTTGTTCTGGTTCTGCTGCTCCTCACCCTGGCCCGAGTAGAAGATGCCGCCGATCGAGGCGCGGCGGATGAGGCCGGGGAGGGGGAGCTTGCCCTTCGGGTCCGCATTGGCCCAGGTGAGGAAGCCCTTGTGGACCTGGCTGATGTTGGCCGAATCCTGGAGGCTCTTCGCCGTGCGCTGCGCCTTGCTCAGGGCCGGCAGAAGCAGGCCGATGAGGAGGGCGATGATCGCGATGACGACGAGCAGTTCGACGAGAGTGAATCCGCTCTTCTGACGCTTCATGGTGTTCTCCTGACTTTGGGACGCCCCTCCGAGGGACGCCTGTGGGATGAGACGACGCCGAATGACGGGCGTCGATAACGACAAGGTCGAGTGGCCGCCGATGGACCGACGAGGGGCCGAAGGGTGCCCACATGAAAGCGCCGGAACGTCGGGGCACCAGGATGTCGGGTGGGTGCGCGACAACGCCGGCGCCTCGAAACGCGGGGCGATCACGCGAGGATTCGCGTGAATGATCGCCGCAAGCGCTTGCGGGGCAAGGCCTTCGGTCCGAAGGAGCCACGATGGAAGGTGGATCCAGCTTCTTCGGGTCTTCCCGAGGGGCGACGGCATGCGTCGGACTCTCGCGGAAGAGGCGGATGCCTGGGAGCGGATCGGGGGTCGGTTCCGATGTCGGATGCCGGAACGGCGCGAATCGGATGGGCGACGAAGCTGCGGATCGGCCGACGCCGCGGATTCGCGAGCGTCGCGGACCAGCCGGTTCAGATCGGCAAGCCAGGCGGTCGGGTTGTCGGCGGTTGCGGCGGAAAGGCGTCGGGAAGCCGACAATCAGAAGAATGCAGGACGGTGTGATCGGAGCCGCAATGGTTGGCTCGTCTCGGAATGGCCGCAACCGTCAGGAGCAGGGTACTACGCACGCCCCTCGTGTCAAGTTCCCGCGAAGTCGACGGGGTGGCGTCGATGGTTGGGACAGGTGGGGGGCGGGATGGAGGAGCGACGCGATGGCGTGACGGCGAGGGGTGGGATGCCTGCGCTCCCGCCTCGCGATAGAGTGCGAAGCTGGTCCTCCGACCCCGTTCGCACGCCTTTCCGGTACTCGCCAATCCTGGCGATCGACACGAGCACGCATCCCCATGTCCAGCCCCCACGACGCCCTCGCCCGCCTCGGGCTCACCCTGCCCGCCGCCCCGAAGCCCGTCGCCGCCTATGTCCCGGCGGTTCGGTCGGGGAACCTGATCTTCGTGTCGGGTCAGCTGCCGATGTCGTCGGGGCAGCTGCTCGCGACCGGGCCGGTGCCCTCGAAGGTGTCGATCGAGGAGGCCCAGGCGGCGGCGAAGCAGTGCGCGCTGAACGGACTCGCGGTCGTGGCCGATCAGCTCGGCGGCGATCTCGGACGCGTGCGGCGGATCGTCCGCCTCGGCGTCTTCGTCCAGTCGGACGACCGGTTCGATGGCCAGCCCAAGGTGGCGAATGGGGCGAGTGAACTGATGCTCGAGGTCTTCGGCGAGGCGGGGCGGCATGCCCGCGCCGCGGTCGGAACCAACGCGCTGCCGCTCGATGCGGCGGTCGAGGTCGAGATGCTCGTCGAGGTCGAGTGAGACCATCGGGCGAGACCCAGATCGGGCGAGACCCAGATCGGGTGAGACCCAGATCGGGTGAGGTCGGGTTCGCGTGAGGCGTCGAGATCGCGTCGAACCGCCTTCGGGCAGCTCCGCGCGGAGCTGGTGCCCGCGGTCCGTCAGGAGAGCAGCGCGAGCAGCAGCGCCAGGTTGCCGACGAGGCTGAGCGCCATCACGACGACGAGCGTCATCACGACGGGGTTCGAGAAGGGGCTCGTCGACTCCTTGCGCACGATCGCGACGGGCTGCGAGGCGGTCGCCTCGACGGCGGTCGCGATCGTCGCGATGTCGACGGCGGGCTTGGCGAACTCGGGCTCCTGGCCCGAGAGGACGAGTTCGAGGTCGCGCACGAGGTCGGCGGCGCGCGCGTAGCGCTCGCGCGGGTCCTTCTTCAGCATCGTCTCGATGATGAGCGCGGTGCCGCCCGAGATCTGCGGGATGACATGGTCGGGCGGCACGAGCGGCTGCTTGAGGTGCTTGTGCATCACCTGCGAAGGGGTCGTTCCCTCGAAGGGGACCTTGCCGGTGACCATGTGGTAGAAGGTCGCGCCGAGACCGTAGAGGTCGGCGGCGGGACCGATGTCGACCGCGCCGCGGATCTGCTCGGGCGAGATGTAGTAGGGCGTGCCGTAGGCGCGGCCCGACTCGGCCTCGGCGGCCTCCTTGTCGGAGATCGCGCGCGCGAGACCGAGGTCGGCGAGCTTCGCGACGCCCGCCGTCGTCATCATGATGTTCTTGGGCTTGATGTCGCGGTGGATGAAGCCCATCTCGTGCGCGTGCTGCAGCGCCGACGCGACCTGGCGGATGATCTCGAGCGACTCGCGCTCGGGGAGGCGCTTGCGGGCGACGATGCGGTCGTAGACCGTGTCGCCGTCGACGTACTCCATCACGAAGTAGTGGTGCTCGCCCGCCTGGTTCACGTCGTAGGCGGCGACGATGTTGTTGTGGCTCAGCTTCGCCGCCGCGCGGCCCTCCTTGTAGAAGCGCTCGATGAAGTTCGGGTTCGACGAGTACTTCTTCGGGAGGACCTTGATCGCGACGAGGCGGTCGAGCGAGAGCTGTCGGGCGAGGAAGACGGTCGCCATGGCGCCCGCGCCGAGCTTCCGGATGATCTGGTAGCCGGGGATCTGCTGGCTCGACTTGACCGCCTCGAGATCGCCGCGCAGACGGTCGACCTGGCGGCGCGTGAGGAATTCACGCTCGACGAGGAGTTCGGTCAGGGTGGTCGGGTTCGACTGCGCGGCGGCGCGGACATCGGAGGCGCACTGCTCGAGCTCCTCGGGGGACATCAGCCCGCGCTCGACGACGACGCGGCCGAGCATCGTGTCGAGGTTCGAACCGCTGCGGGCGGCGTCGTTCGACGACGGGCCGGCGGTTCGGGACGAGGACTGTTCGCGCGGGGTGTCGGACATGCGGGGCGGGGCGTGGGAGGACGGTCGGGAGGTCGGTGGGGAGGCGCAGGAAGCGGGTGACGCGCGGGCGCACGGGACCTTGCATCCGTTCCCCGGGCCGAGGGCGCACTGTACGCGAAGCGATCCCGGATTGGATCGAACCGCCGATACGCGCGCCATGCGCGGAGGTTCCCGCTCGCCGCGTTCCGAGCCGCCGTCCTCTGCGGGAGGCATCGAAGGCGGCCCGTTCGCGAGCGGCGCGAGGGGCCTCCGCACCGACCGCGTATCCTGCGCGGCGGATCATGGAGGCGTCGCAGGCATCATCGATGGAGCCGAGGCTCGTTCTCGCGAGCGCGTCGCCGCGGCGGCGGGCGCTGCTCGCGGAGGCGGGTTTCGACGCCGAGATCGAGCCTGCGGACATCGACGACGGCGCGCTTCGGCTCGGTGCGGTGGGGGCGTTCGAGGCGGCGCCCGCGCTCGCGCATCTGAAGGCGAGGCGCGTCTTCCGCGCGCGGCGCGCGCGGGGTGCGGCGCCCGCCTGGATCCTCGCCGCCGACACGGTGTGCGAGCGGGATGGCGCGGTGCTCGGGAAGCCCGAGGATCTCGCCGATGCGCGCGAGATGATCCGTTCGCTCGCGTCGCGGCGGCATGGCGTCGTGACGGGATGGTGCCTCGCGGGGCCGGATGGTTCGCTCCGCATCGGGCGCGATGTCGCGTCGATCGAGATCGGCGCGATTCCGGAGGACGACCTCGAGCGCTTCCTCGCCGAGGGTGCGTGGCGCGGCAAGGCCGGTGGCTACAACCTGCCCGAGGTCGTCGCGCGCGGGTGGCCCGTGCGGTGCGAGGGCGATCCGCAGACGGTGATCGGCCTGCCGGTCGCGCGGCTCGCGCCGCTCCTGCGCACGGCGCTCGCATTCCGGCGCGTGGAACCGGTCGCGGAGGGACGCGCATGAGTCCGCGGCGTCCGATCGCGGTTCGTGCGCGCGGTGTCTCCGCGGGTCTGGCCGCAGGGTCGCTCGCGCTTCTGACCGCGTGGCCCGTCGTCGCGTCGGCCGCCGATTCCGCCGCGGAGTCTTCGGCGGATTCCGTCGCCGTCGATCCCGCGCTCGCGGGTCGCGAGCTCGGACCGTGGACGATGGTGCCGGCGGCGCTCTCGGTGCCCGTGGCGATCGTGGTCGGGGCAGTGCTCGTCTGGTACTTCGTGCGGCTCGGCCGGCCCGAGGTGCCGCGTGCGCGCCGCCTCGTGCGGCGGATGTCGATCGTCTGCGCGCTCGCGGGGCTGCCCGCGCTCGTCCGCGGTCTCACCTTCGTTCATCCGCACGAGGATCGTGCGGGGTGGGCGCTCGCGTGGTCGGTGACGCTTCTCGCGCTCGTCGCATGGGCGACGCTTGCGGTCGTCGACGTGATCCTCACGCTGCGCGAGGGGTGGCGCGAGTACCGCGCGCTGCGGCGCGAGACGCTCGGCGGAAGGGCGCGCGCCGATGGTTGACGGGGGCGGGCCGCTTCCCGCGTGGCTCGCGCCCATCGCGTGGTCGCTCGCGCGGGCGTACGGGATCGGCGTCGCCTTTCGGAACGCGCGGTTCGATCGCGGCGCGGGCGTGCGTCGACTCGAGGTCGAGGGCGTGCGGCCGCCCGTCATCTCGGTCGGCAACCTGACGGCGGGGGGGACGGGCAAGAGTCCGATGGTCGCGTGGATCGCGCGCGAACTCGCGGCTGGGGGAGGTGCGTCGGGGCCGCGGGTCCTGATCGCGCTGCGCGGATATCGCGGTGAGCGCGTTGGCGCCGCTTCGAGGGCGGGCCGGGCGCGTTCGCATGCGGTGCATTCGGACGAGTCGCTTTCAGGCGAGCTGCGTTCAGATGAGGCGCTCGAGTACGCCGTCACCGCGCCATCGGCCGAGGTCGTCGTCGGTGCGGCGCGCCGCGAGCGGCTCGTCGAGCGGCTTGCGCGTCCCGATGCGGCGTCGTGGCGCGACCGCGCGTGCGTGCTTCTCGACGACGGATTCCAGCACCGGAGGCTGGCGCGCGATCTCGACATCGTCCTCGTGGATGCGACGCGCCCCGGGCTCGATGGCGACCTTCTTCCGATGGGATGGCTGCGCGAACCCGCGAGGAACATCGCGCGCGCCGATCTCGTGATCCTGACCAAGGCGCACGATCCCGCGTCGCGCGCGCGCGCGGCGGAGCTCGTCGCGCGCGCGCGCGGCCGTCCGCACGACGCCGCGTGCGAACATGCGTGGCTCGGGCTCGAAGTGATCGCCGCGGCGCCCGCGCGGGCGGAGGAGCGCGGCGGCGCGCGCCCCGTCGACTGGCTCGCGGGACGCGGGGTCGTGAGCGCGTGCGCGCTCGGGAATCCCGCCCACTTCCACGACGCGGTCGAACGGGCGGGAGCCCGCGTCGTCGCGCGTCTCGGGAAGGCGGATCACCGCCCGTTCTCGCTCGCGGAACTCGAGCGCGCCGCGGAGCGCGCGGGCGTCGGCGCGGTCGTCGTCTCGCGGAAGGACCTCGTGAAGCTCGCGGGGCTGCCGTCGAGCCGCATCGATCTCGTCGTTCCCGAGCTCGGGATCGCGTTCATCGACGGCGCGGGCGAGGCGCGCGTGCGCGCGGCGCTCGCCGCGGTCGTCGCGCGCGCTTCGATCAGCGGACGAGCCGCTCGCGCGTGACGGTCGTCGTTCGGAAGCGATCGAACGGGCGTCCGTTCAGGATCCACTGACGGTCGAGCGTCGCGCTTTCGACCGCGACGGGGAGGCGGACGAACGCATCGCGACGCGTGCCGAGGCGGTCGTCGTTGCGGGCCGCGAGGATCGGGTCGGGGCGGTCCGCCATCGTCGGCGCGAGGAGCGAGGAGCGTGCGTCGGTCCGCACGGGGACGCGCGACTCGGGTGCGGTCCGGCAGCCGAGGAGGAGGACGGGGAGGAGGACGGGGGCGAGCACGGCGCCGAGCGCGCGCAGGGCGGCGCGGGGTGCACGTTCCGCGGCGCGTGGCGCACGCTCCGCGGCGCGGGGTGCACGCACGCGGTCGGTGCGCGGGGCGCGCCCGGTCGGGGCGGCGGTACGAATCTTCGGCATGTCGCGGATCTCCCTCCGCGCGAGGGTGCGCGCAGGGTGGCGCCGCGCAAGCCCATTTCCGACCATTCGGAGCCGTCGGGGGCGCGCGCGCCCGCACAGACCGTCTCGGACGCCCGAGAACCGTCCCGAGCGCAAGCCCCGACAAACCCTTGACTTGCCCAAGGGGCAACCGCCATACTCGCGACCTGCGTCCCGACACCCCGCCTCTTTGCCGGCCGATGGCCAAAGAGATTTTCTGCGATGGCAACCACGACCAAGAAGGACCTGATCGAGCGCGTCTCCCAGGAGACGGGCGTTTCCCGCGCCGACTCGCGAAAGGTCGTGCAGAGCTTCCTCGAGGCCGTCATCGGCGAGCTCGCGAAGGGGAACCGCCTGGAGTTCCGCGACTTCGGCGTGTTCGAGATCCGCGAACGGGCGGGGCGCGTCGCGCAGAATCCCAAGACGCTCGAGCGGGTGGCGGTGCCGCCGCGGCGGAGCGTCCGCTTCAAGGTCGGTCGCCTCATGCAGCAGTCGCTCGAGACGGGCGTCGACGGGCTCGTCGCGGTCGACGGTGGCGACGGCGAGGATTGAGCGCCGGCCGCGTGCCCTCGATCAGTCGGTCGATCGGTCGGTCGGTGGAAAAGCGTCCTCTTGAGGCGCGGCGCGTCCGCGCTCGGGTAGTGTCCGAACCGTGAGCGACGACTCGAACCTCTCCTTCGCCTCGGATCCCGTCGATGGCGGCGGTCCCCGCCGCGGCCGCGGGCGGCGTCCCGCGACGCCCGGCATGAGCGACGCCCAGCGGCGCGACGTGGCGGCGCTCTTCGGCGCCGAACCGCCGGTCGCGATCGAGGCCGAGATGGGCCTCCTCGGCGCGATCCTCTGGGATCCGAAGGTGCTCGGCGAGGTCATCACGCTCGTCAAGACGGGCGACGACTTCAGCTCGCCGCGCCACGGACGCATCTTCGATGCGATCCGCGAGGTGTTCGGGACGCACCATTTCGTCGACATCCTGCTCCTCAACCAGCACTTGAGCGACCGCGGGATCGTCGACGCGGTGGGCGGCCCCGAGTTCCTCGTGCAGCTCGCCGAGGGCGTGCCGAGCGCGGCGAACGCCATCCACTGGGCGCGCGTCGTCCGCGAGAAGGCGACGATGCGCCAGCTCATCGCCGCGGCCGGCGAGATCCTCGAGGAGGCGCACGCGTCGCGCGCGCCCTCGCAGTCGATCCTCGAGAGCGCCGAGCAGAAGATCTTCCGCATCGCCCAGCAGCGCGAATCGAGCACGGTCTCGACCGCCAAGGATCTCGTCGACGAGACGATGCGGATGATCGACGAGAGCGAGGGGCGCGGATTCATGGGCGTCCGCACGGGCTTCTTCGAGCTCGACGAGATGACCAACGGACTGCAGCGCGGCGAGATGCTCATCCTCGCGGCGCGTCCGTCGATGGGTAAGACCGCGCTCTCGCTCAACCTGCTCGAGCAGATCGCGCAGCTCGGCGTGCCGAGCGTGATGTTCAGCCTCGAGATGGGCAAGCAGCAGCTCGTGCAGCGCATGCTGTGCGCGAAGGGCCAGATCGACAGCCAGAAGATGCGCAAGCACATGCTCGGCGCCGACGACTACCGGCGGCTGATGGCGGCGTGCGGCGAGATCTCGACGCTTCCGATCTTCATCGACGACACGCCGGGTCTCTCGCTGCTCGCGATGCGCTCGAAGGCGCGGCGGCTGAAGGAGCAGTACCAGATCGGATTCATCGCGATCGACTACCTGCAGCTCATGAGTTCGGGCAACCGCGTCGAGAGCCGCCAGCTCGAGGTCAGCGAGATCTCGCGCGGCATCAAGGCGATGGCGCGCGAACTCGACGTTCCCGTCCTCTGCCTCTCGCAGCTCAACCGCGCCGCCGAGCAGCGCGAGGGGCACCGGCCGCGCATGAGCGATCTGCGCGAGTCGGGATCGATCGAGCAGGACGCCGACGTGGTGATGATGCTCCACCGCGAGGAGTACTACCACAAGAGCGATCCCAACTGGGCCGACGAGAATCCCGACAAGGTCGGCACGGCGGAGCTCATCATCGCGAAGCAGCGCAACGGTCCGACGGGCACCGTGAACCTCATCTGGGACGGCAATACGACGCGCTTCAAGAGCCAGTCGTACGCGACGCCGCCCGAGGACCGCGGGCGGCCGTACGGCGGCGGCGAGCCGCGTCGGCTCGCGGCGCCGACGCGACCGCATGCGGCGGCCGAGCCTGAGGACGATCTCCCGATCTGAGCGCGGGGACGGGGCGTTCGCCCGAGTGCGATGCGCGCGGGCGGGTGGCGGCGCGGGAACTTCGCGAGCTCTCGTGCCGTGCGGCGCAATCGTCGGTGCGGGGTCGCGTTACCGTGCGTCGAGCGCCGCCGTCGGGTGCCGCCCTCCGCCTTCTGTCTCGTTCACCGCCCGAATGGACGCCCGCCACCGAACGGATTCCACCTCGATCCGCGCCGCGTCGCGCGGCGACGTGGCGTCCGCGCGGCCGTCCGATCCGCCGGAGGTCCCGGCGGCCGCGACCGAGGAGCTCCTGCGCCGCGCGGCCGCGGGCGACAGCGCCGCCTGGCGCGCGCTCGTCGCGGCGTTCGCGCCGCGGGTCTTCGGACTGCTGCGCGCCCAGTGCCGCGATCCCGAGCTCGCCGAGGAGATCGCGCAGTCGACCTTCTGCACCGTCGCCGCGAAGATCGGCGACTACGTCGAGAGCGGGCGCTTCGAGTCGTGGCTCTTCCGCATCGCCATGAACCGGCTGCGCGACGAGATGCGCCGGCGCGCGCGGCAGGCGCGGTCGGTCGGCGACGGGATCGCGGCGACGGCGGCGACGACGGCCCCGAGGCCGGCCGCGGGGGGAGCGGCCGAACTGCGCGACCGGCTGCGCGAGGCGCTCGCGAGGCTCTCCGAGTCGGATCGCGAGATCGTCGACCTCCGCCATGTCGGTGGGCTGAGCTTCAAGGAGTTATCGGAGTACTACGACGAGCCGGTCGGAACGCTCCTCGCGCGGCATCACCGCGCGCTCAAGAAGTTGCGCGCGCTGCTCGAGTCGATGGGGGTCGATGCGGGCGACCTCGATGCGATGGATGGATCGTCGGGTCCCGATCGGGGGCGGGCGTGAGCGGGGCGCGGCTCCGTGCGGCCGTCGGCCGCGGCGCGCGTCCTCGGACTGCGGGTCGCGTCGGTCGCAGCGGTCGAAGCGGCGGGGAACGCGGGAATCCTCCCGCGCGCTCCGCAATCGGAGGGGATCTGCGCCGTTTCGACCCGTGCCGCCTGCACACTCCCGCCGCGCGGTGGGGCGGGGCGGAAGGGTCGGGTTGGAGGAGTGAACGGCACGCCTTTCGCGGGCGACGCATGGTGAAGGATCGAACATGAACCGAGGCAACCACCACGATCCCGACGGATTCCGACCCCCGCACGCGCCGCATGGCGCGCGTCCGGTCGACGAGGTCGCGCTGCCGCCCGAACTGCGGCGGATCGCGTCGCTCCTCGACGACGAGGGCGCGTTCGAACGGGCGTCGCTGTCCGAGGACGCGCTCGAGCGGATGCTCGCGGCGAGCGATCTGCAGCTGCCCGTCGCGGAGCCGGTCGGAGCGGGGCGCGCGGTGCTCGCGCGCATCGGACCGTCGCCGATGGGATGGGCGATGCGGATCGCGGCGGCGGTCGCGCTGGCCGCGGCGGTCGTCCTGGTGGCGATCGCGGCGTGGCGTGGCGGAGCCGATCGCGCGGACACGGTGCCGGGCGGGCTCCTCGTCGATGGCGGCGGCGTCGTTCCCGAACCGCGGTCCATCGAGCCCGCGCCTGCGGGCGGTGGAGAGGCGGGTTCGCCGGCCGATGCGTCGCGACCTCTGGCGGAACACTTCGAGCGCGCGCTCGTCATCGCGCGGCCGGCGTCCGGAAGCGCCCGCGAGGCGGTGGTGGCGGCGATCGCCGTCCCGACGCGCGGGGGCGACGGGACGCTCGGTGGAGCGCCCGCGGCGGTCGCGGTCGCGCTTCTCGACACCGAAGTGGCTTCGAATGGCGCGTCGTACGGAGCGCTCGACTTCAGCGGGCTCGAGGGCGAGATGGCATCGATCCTCGGTCCGACCGCGGGTCTTCGCTGACGGCGGGCGGTTGATCGACGGCGTTCGGGTCGCGAGACTGCGGACGGCCAGGGAGGCGGGCGCGGGTCGCCGCGCCTTCGGGACGAGTGGGCCCGCGCGAGGTCGCGGGCTCCGGGGCCGATCGCGGGGAGCGTCCGACCGCGACGGGATTCGTGGAAGCGCGGGGCCATCATGCAGAACCGAAGCCGACCGTTCCTCCTCCTCTCGCTTGGCGCCGCGCTGGCGTCCGCGATCGCGGCGCCCGAACGAGGCGCGTTCGCGACGGGAAGCGCGATGCAGGACGCGACGGACATGCCCGCGGCCGGGCACGGGCACGACGAGCCGCCGATCGATGCGACGAGCCCACCGCGTGGCGCGGGTGGTCGTCGGGGGTTGCCGCCCGACTGGCCGCGCGCCGGCGGCTACGGTCCCGCGTCCGACCGTCGCGCGATCGAGGGCATGGTGCTCGATGGGCTTCCAGGCGGGCGCGATCCCGGTCGCGAACTCACCGAGGAGGATCTGGCGGCCGTGATCGAGGTCGCGCGCGAGATCTCGCCCGAATGGGGGCGCGGGCTCGAGGAGCGCGCGGCGCGCAACGAGCGGCAGCTGCGGACGGCGCTTGGCGCGGGCGCGCGGAGGCTTCTCGCGCTGGTCGCGCTGCGCGAGCGGGCGCCGAAGGTCTACGAGGCGAAGATCGTCGAGTTCCGCGCGCAGGCGCGCACCGAGCGCGCGGCCGAGGCGCTCGCGCGTCTCGAGCGTGCGGCGGAGGAGGGCGGCGGAGGCGATGCCGCCGTCGCCGCGTCGGACGGCGAGGCGATCGCCGCCGCGCGGGCCGAGCTCGAGGCGGCGGCCGCGGCGCAGGTGGCGGCGACCCTCGCCGCGCGGCGCGTCGAGCTCGACGCGCTCGAGGCGCGGCTTGCGCAGTTCCGCGCCGACCTCGCCGAAGACGAAGCGGCGGCGGACGACGAAGCCGCGGCGCTCGTCGAGGATGCGAAGGCGCGCGTCCGTCGTGCGGGCGAGGCGCGTCCCGAGCCGCGCGAGTAGCATCGCGCGCATGGCGATTCGTCCCACCGATGGCGCGGCCGCGGGGTCGTCGATGCCCCCGTCGATGGGGGCAGGCGCGGCTCCATCGCGCGGCGTCGCGGTGACGCGCCTCGGTTCCGCGGGGCGGATCGGACTGGCGGTCCTTCTCGCCGTTCTCGCGGCCTGCCTCCTCACACTGCCCTGGTCGGCGGGAAAGGTCGCCGTCGGCGCCGCGGAGATCCCGCGGTACGAGGCCTCGACCCTTTCGCTCAACCTGCTGCCGCCCGCCTGGCAGTCCCTCGGCGCGACGGACCTCGCGCGCGTCGAGGCCGCCGCGGCCGCCGGCCAGTACATCCCCGGCCGCATCCTCGGCACCGACCGGCTCGGACGGGATGTCCTCGCGCGCGTCCTCGCGGGTGGCGCGGTCAGCCTCCTCGTCGGGCTGAGCGCGGCGGCGATCTCGGTCATCGTGGGCACGCTCTACGGCGCGGTCGCGGGCGCGGCGGGCGGGCGCACCGACGCCGTCCTCATGCGCATCGTCGACATCCTCTTCGGACTGCCGTCGATCCTTCTCGTCGTCCTGCTCGCGGTGGCGGTCGATGGGTTCCTCGAGCGGAAGGGCGCGGATCTTCCCGGCGCGGCGCGGCAGGCGATCAACATGGCGACCCTCCTCGTCGCGATCGGCGGCGTGAGCTGGCTCACCATGGCGCGGGTGATCCGCGGACAGGTGATGTCGCTGCGCGCGAAGCCGTTCATGGAGGCGTGCCGCGCGATCGGCGTCGGCGCGCCGCGGCAGTTCACGCGGCACCTTCTGCCGAACCTCGTCGGACCGATCGCGGTGTACGCGGCGCTCGCGGTGCCGGCGGCGATCCTCTCGGAGAGCTTCCTCTCGTTCCTCGGGATCGGCGTGCGCGAGCCGCTTCCGAGCTGGGGGAACCTCGCGGCCGACGGGCTCGGCGAACTGAACACGGTCGACAGCCGCTGGTGGCTCCTCGCGGCGCCGTGCGTGGCGATCGCGCTGACGCTCGTCTCGCTCAACTTCCTCGGCGACGAGCTGCGCGAGCGGTTCGACCCGATGCGGGGGCGGCGCGTGGCGTGAGGCGTGCGCACGGCCTGCGTGGGCGCAAAATTGCGTGCGTGAAATGCGTCGTGCCTCGGGAGTGGCGGAAACGAGCGGTTAGGATGGGCTCCCCCTCGTTCGGGGAAGGTGACCCATGACCAACCGCTTCGGCTTCAAGGACTTCCTTCAGATCGTGCTGCTCGGCGCGGTCCTGGTTCTCGGCTTCCTGCAGATGAAGCAGCAGGACCGCGACCGGATCCTGCAGCAGGACGTGCTCGAGAAGCTCGCCTCGATCGAGAAGGGGCTGTCGCGCCAGCAGGTGCCCGCCGCGCTCCTCGAGAAGCTCTCCGCGATCGAGACGCAGCTCGCGAGCGGCGTCGTCGTGGCGGGTGGCGCGGGGGGACGCGCCCCCGCGGCGCGTGACGAGTCCTGGGCCCGTCCCGGGGTGCCGATCGAGTGGCAGGAGCCCTGGGACTTCGCGAGCGATCCGCGCAAGGTGCCCGGGTTCGCCGAGGGTGGCGAGTTCACCGAGATCTTCGAGGGCCAGCCCGCGAAGATCACGCCGTACCTCTCGACCGATGTCTACGGACGGCGCGTGATCGACCGCGTCGCCGACTCGCTCGGCGCCTACGACCCGAAGACGCTGCGCTTCCGCGGGCTGCTCGCCTCGGCGTGGCAGCAGGATCCCGATGGCGCATGGATCCGCGTCCGCATCCGCGACGACGCCCGGTTCTCCGACGGCGAGCCCGTCACCGCCGAGGACGTGCGCTGGACCTACAAGGACTTCATCTTCAACCAGTCGATCGAGGCGGAGCGCGCGCGCTCCCTCCTCGACCAGGTGGAGGATGTGCGGGTCGTCGACGACAAGACCGTCGAGTTCGTCTTCAACAAGGTCCTCTCCTTCAACCTCGTGTCGACGCTCGCCAACCCCGTGCTGCCGAAGCACTTCTACGAGCGCTTCGAGCCGGCGCAGATCAACGGCTCGACGGGACTTCTCCTCGGCTCGGGGCCGTACCGCCTCGCGCGGCTCGATCCTTCCGAGCAGTGGGCGCCCGGAACCGACATCGTCCTCGTACGCAACGAGAACTACTACGGGCCGCGATCGCCGCTCGAATCCCTGCGGTTCAAGACCGTTCAGGACGAGCTGCCGCGCCTGGTCGCGTACCGGAACGGCGAGGGCGACATGATCATTCCGTCCGCCCCGCAGTTCGTGAAGGTCACGAAGGAGGCGGGATGGGATGACGCGAACCACTCGCTGAACTGGATCAACATGCGGTCGGGCTACTCGTTCATCGCGTGGAACGGTGGACTGCGGAACGGCCGGCCGACTCCCTTCACCGATCCGAGGGTGCGGCGGGCGATGACCCTCTGCCTCGACCGCGAGAAGATGATCCGCGACTGCTACGAGGGCATCGGCATCGTGGCGAAGGGGTCGGTGAATCCCGAGAGCCCCGCGTCCGACCCGGCGCTCGCGCCCTGGCCGTTCGACCCCGTGCAGGGGAAGGCGCTCCTCGCCGAGTGCGGGTGGGACGATCGCGACGGCGACGGCATCCTCGAGAATGCGGCGGGTGAGCCCTTCCGCTTCGAGTTCACGCGATCGGGTGGCGGCGAGCTCGCCGAGCGCATCGCGAACTTCGTGAAGGACAGCTACTCGAAGGTCGGCATCGTGGTCGAGGTGCGCGTGATCGACTGGTCGATCATGCAGGAGATCCAGAAGAGCCGCGACTTCGACGCGCTCACCATGGGGTGGTCGGCGAGCGCGCCCGAGAGCGATCCGAAGCAGATCTTCCACTCGGATTCGATCAAGGAGGGTGGCGACAACTTCGTGCAGTGGAACAGTCCGCGGGCCGATGCGCTGATCGACAGGATCCGTGGCACGCTCGACTACGACAAGCGCATGCAGGTCTGGCACGAGTTCGAGGCGCTTCTTCACGAGGAGCAGCCCTACACCTTCATCCGGGTCTCGCCCTGGCTGCGCTTCGTGAAGAAGTCGGTCGGAAACGTGGTGCCGCACCGGACCGGTATCGAGCCCTGGGAGTTCTTCCGTCTCGAGAGCGCGCCGACCCCGGGCATGTGAGCCCGGAGCCGCCACGGACGACGACGCCGGCGACACGCGATGCTGAACTACGTCATTAGGCGCATCCTCCTCATGGTCCCGACGGTGATCGGCATCACCTTCGTGGTGTTTCTGCTGCTCGCGCTGTCGCCCGGAGGCATCGGCGCCGCGCTGAACGTGTCGGGCGGGCAGCAGGACGCGTCGAAGGCGGCGATCCTGCAGGCCTACCTCGAGGACCGCTACGGACTGAACGATCCCGTGCTCGTGCAGTACGCGCGCTGGCTGCACCGCCTGTCGCCCGTGAAGGTCGGCACGCGGGACCAGATCACGCCCGGTGGCGAGCGCCTGCAGTCTCCCAAGGAGATTCCCGAGCCGCCGCTCGTCGCCTGGATCGGTGGCGCGCTCGACGACGGCGAGTCCGAACGCGCGGTGCGCGCGATCGTGGGTGACGATGGCCTGGCCCTTCCCGAAGGCGACGACACCGAGCGGCAGCGCGCCTATCGGAAGGTCGCGAACGACGCGCTCGCCGCGCGCTCGCGCTACCTCGCCGCGAAGCGGACCTTCGAGAGCACGCTCGTCGACTACGCGAACGCCGCCGACCGGCCGGAGCTTCTCGACCGGAAGGGCAAGATCGTCCTCGAGCGGCTCGAGGACGAGTCGCCCGACCGCGCCAACGCCGCGTGGACGAAGGTCGAGTCCGACGGCGCGCGGCTGCGTGCCGCGTGGGCGGAGGCGGTCGCGACCCGCACGGTGCTCGAGCGCGCGTTCGCCGAGAAGGCGTTTCCCGAGTCGGGGTTTCCCGTGGTGCCCGGCGTCCTCTGGGTGGGGCCGCCCGACCTCGGTACGGCCTTCTCGAAGAGCCGGCCGGTGGGTGAACTGATCGCGGCGGCGCTTCCCGTCACGCTCCTCCTCAATCTCGTCGCGTTCCCCATCATCTATCTGATCGCCATTCCCTCGGGCATCCTCGCGGCGACGCGGCGCGGTTCGTGGTTCGACAAGGCGTCGGGCGCGCTCTACGTGGCGCTCTGGTCGATCCCCACGGTGTGGGCGGGCGTTCTCGCGATCGGCTACCTCGCGAACAAGCAGTATCTCGGCATGTTCCCCGTATCGGCGCTGCACGACCGCGCGGCGGATGCGTGGACCTTCCTGCCCGGAGTCCAGGCCGACGGCAGCTGGGCGCCCGGCTGGGTGCTCGACACGCTCTGGCACATGGTGCTGCCCGTCGCATGCCTCGTGTACGGCGGCTTCGCCATCCTCTCGAAGCAGACGCGCGCGGCGATGCTCGACAACTTCAACGCCGACTACGTGCGCACGGCGAAGGCGAAGGGCGTCGCCCGCAAGGATGTGGTCATCCACCATGTCTTCCGCAACAGCCTGCTGCCGCTGATCACGATGTTCGTCACGGTCTTCCCGGCGACGCTCGCGGGGTCGGTCGTGATCGAGCGGATCTTCTCGGTGCCCGGCATGGGTTCGCTCATCCTCGAGGCGATCACGCAGCGCGACCGCGAACTCATCCTCGCGAACACCTTCATGGTGGCGTGCGTGAACCTCAGCGCGCTTCTTCTCGCCGACATCCTCTATGCGGTCGCGGATCCGCGGGTGAGCTATGAGTGATGCGGCGAACGGCGGCGCGAAGGCGCCCGAGGCGATCTCGGGCATCGATGCGATGCGTGGCGTCGGCGCGGTGGCCGCGAAGGGCTTCTGGGCGGACGCCTGGGAGCGCGTCGTGGGGCGCGTCGGCGCGCGGGTCGCGCTGGCGTGGATCGGCATGGTCGCGTTCTTCGCGGTCTTCGCGCCCATCGTCGCGAACGCGCATCCCCTCCTCCGGACGAACCTCGCGACGGGGGAGTGGGACTCGCCGCTCTGGCAGAGCCTCGGGGCGGTCGATCTCGTCCTCCTCGCGGGCGCGGTCTTCGGCGTGCCGTTCGTACTGCTGCCCGAGGGGCTCGCGGGCCGGCTCGGCGTGGCGAAGCGCTCGACGCGGCTCGGACTCCTGCTCCTCGTCGCGCTGCAGGCGGGGCTGACGGTCGTCGTCGCGGGCGCGATCGCGTCGTGGTCGAAGGACATCGACAGCGCGGAGTGGATCCGCTCGATGGGGAAGGGCGAGTGGTTCCCCGTCATCGCCACGGGGCTCGTGGGGCTTGTCGTGGCGGGTGCCGCGGCGCTCGTCGCGGGGCGCGGGGCTGGGCGGATCGGGCTCGTCGCGCTCGCGCTCGCCGTGTCGGTGTGGGCGGGGTCGTCCCGCTGGACCGAGCGGCTGCCGAACTACGACGTCTTCGATGCGCAGGAGGCCTCGGGCGAGTACGCGATGACCTACACCGTCATTCCGTTCTCCCCCGACTTCTACCGGTCCGACATCTACGTCCTGCCGCCGCTGACGACGCTCGGCGAAGCGGTTCCCGAGATCCGCGAGCGCCCCGTGGGCACGCGCACGATGCTCCTCGGCAGCGACGCGATCGGCAAGGACGTGCTCGCGCAGATGCTCTGGGCGTGCCGGCTCTCGATCTCGATCGGTCTCGTCTCGACGGGTCTCGCGGTCCTGATCGGCGTCACCATCGGCGCGCTCATGGGCTACTTCGGCGGCTGGGTGGACCTCCTCCTCTTCCGCGTCGTCGAGATCTTCATGGCGATTCCCGTCCTCTTCCTCCTGATCGTCGCCGCCGCGGTGCTGCCGCGGAACACCTACATGATGATGGCGATCATCGGGTGCGTGACCTGGACGGGCGCCGCGCGCTTCACGCGGGCCGAGTTCTACAAGCTGCGGCGGCAGGACTTCGTGCAGGGGGCGCAGGCGGCGGGGCTGCCGCTGCGGTCGGTCCTCTTCCGCCACATGCTGCCGAACGGCGTGACGCCCGTCCTCGTCGACGCGTCGTTCGCGGTCGCCGCCGCGATCATCGCCGAGGCGACGCTCTCCTTCCTCGGACTCGGGCCCGACGGGCAGGCGTCGTGGGGCAAGCTTCTCTCGAGCGCGACCGGCACGACCGGCACCTTCGTCTGGTGGCTCGCGATCTTCCCCGGCTTCGCCATCTTCTTCACGGTCCTCAGCTACAACATGCTCGGAGAGGCGATGCGCGACGCGATCGACCCGAAGCTTCGAAAGGCGGCCCACTGATGGACGCGTCGGCGACGACGATGGCGCCCGCGGCGCCCGCGCGCACGAAGCCCGTCCTCGAGGTCGCGGACCTCGCGGTCAGCTTCGCGAACTCGGCGGGCGGGCCGCGCATCCAGGCGGTCGCGGGCGTGTCGATGACGGTCCACCCGAACCAGACGCTCGCCGTCGTCGGTGAATCGGGCTGCGGCAAGAGCGTCACGGCGATGAGCACGATGCAGCTCGTGCCGCGCCCGCCTGGGCGCTTCGACCGCGGTTCGATCCTCTTCGAGGGGCGCGACATCCTCTCGCTCTCCGAGAAGGAGATGCTGTCGATCCGCGGCGGGAAGATCGCCATGATCTTCCAGGAGCCGATGACGAGTCTCAATCCCGTCTACACGATCGGCGACCAGATCATGGAGGCGATCCTCCTCCACCAGAAGGTCGGCGCCGAGGAGGCGTGGAAGGTCGCCGTCCGCGCGCTCGAGGAGGTCGGCATCACGCGCGCAGAGGAGCGCATGCGTGCGTATCCGCACCAGTTCTCGGGAGGCATGCGCCAGCGCGTGATGATCGCGATGGCGCTCGTCTGCCAGCCGAGCCTGCTGCTCGCCGACGAGCCGACGACCGCGCTCGATGTGACGATCCAGGCGCAGATCCTCGAACTCCTGCGCGACCTGCAGCGGCAGCGGGGGATGGGCGTGATGCTCATCACCCACAATCTCGGCGTGGTCGCGGGGAATGCGGATGTCGTCTGCGTCATGTACGCGGGGCGCGTGGTCGAGTACGCGCGCGTCTTCGAGCTCTTCGACGCGCCGCTCCATCCCTACACGCGCGGGCTCTTCAACTCGATCCCGCTGCTCAAGACCCGCAAGCACCGGCTCACCACCGTCGAGGAGGTCGTCGCCGATCCGGCGCAGTACCGCCTGCAGGGCGTCGAGTCGGGCGCGCGCGGCGAGCTCGTGCCCTGGTGGCCCGACGCGCCGAAGGGCGTGAGGCCCGCGATCGCGCCCGACCGCGACGACTACGCGCTCGTGCAGGTCGCGCCGACCCGGTGGGTCGGATGCTTCCGCACGAAGGAGGTCGATGCGAACCCGGGGCCGCGGCCCGACCTCGACTACCGGCGCGACGATCTCTGACGCCTGCGTGAAGGAGATCGAGGCGGTCGTCACTGGTTGGTGCGGCGGCGTGAAGGCCTGATTCCGTCGGGGACTGGTGGCGTCGTCGCGTGGGCGCGCGTGCGGAGGGTTTCGGTGTCGACGCGGGGCTGCATCCGACGCCCCCGTTGTGCGAAGGCGGGCGGCCGCGGGATCCGTCCCTGCACGATCCGAAGCGGCGCACCCACGATTGGAGGCGACATGCCGGCGATGAATGCGAAGAAGTCCGCGGCCAAGAAGGCGGCGGTTCGGAAGACTGCGGGCAAGAAGGCCACGGTGAAGAAGGCCACGGGCAAGAAGTCCGCGGGCAAGAAGGCCGCAGCCACGAAGTCCGCGACCACGAAGTCCACCAAGTCCACGAAGACCGCAGTCTCGACCGGCGCTCCCGCACGCAAGCCGGCGCCCGCTTCCCCCGCACAGGCTGGAAGCTCGCTCGTCGCGATCGGCGCGCAGGCGCCCGACTTCACGCTGCCCGACGGCGCGGGCACGCCCGTCACGCTCTCGGCGCTGCGCGGCGGCCCGGTCGTCCTCTACTTCTATCCGAAGGACGACACCTCGGGCTGCACCGCCGAAGCCTGCGACTTCCGCGACAACCTCGCCGCGTTCCGCAAGCTCGGATGCACGGTCCTCGGCGTCAGCCCCGACAGCGTCGCGAGCCACGCGAAGTTCGCCGCGAAGCATGCGCTCGGGAAGCTGACGCTGCTCTCCGACGCGCCCGACGCCTCGGGGACGCCCGCGGTGTGCGCGGCGTACGGCGTCTGGCAGCAGAAGTCGATGTACGGCCGCGCGTACATGGGCGTCGTGCGCACGACCTACGTGATCGCGGCCGACGGCACGGTCGCCGCGCGTTTCGACAAGGTCAGCGTCACCGACCATGCGTCGGAGGTGCTGAAGGCGCTTCGCGGCCTCTGAGTCGGGCTCGCCCCCGACGGCGGTTGGAAAGGACGGCTTGCGCGCGCGGGCGCTACGCTCTGCGCCATGAGCGGCATCCCCGTCCAGTTCAAGCGTCTTCGGCCGAGTGCCGTCCTGCCCGCGTACCAGACCGAGCTCGCGGCGGGCATGGACCTGTCCGCCGACCTCGACGCGCCCGTCACCCTCGCGCCAGGCGACATCTTCCTCGTCCCCTGCGGCTTTGCGATGGCGCTGCCGCCGGGATTCGAGGCGCAGGTGCGTCCGCGCTCGGGGCTCGCGACCAAGTTCGGGATCTCGATGCCGAACGCTCCCGGCACGGTCGACGCCGACTATCGCGGCGAGATGAAGGTCCCGCTGATCAATCTCGGGCGGACGCCGTTCGTCGTCGAGCCGGGCATGCGGGTCGCGCAGATGGTCGTCGCGCGGGTTGAGCGCGTGGAAGTGTCTGAGGTGAATGAACTTACGGAGACCGTCCGCGGCGAGGGCGGTTTCGGTTCGACGGGCTCTGGGCACCGCGGGATCTGAGCGGACGGGCGATCCGCGCGCGCCTTTGCCCTCGGCGCGAGAATCGCCACAATGGGCGTTTCTCCGCGCTCCGCGGAGGGCAAAGGAGTGATTCCCTCGTGACCACCGCGACCGCCACCCTCGAGGTGCCGCTTCTCGACCTGAAGGCGCAGTACGCCACCATCCGCGACGAGGTCGAGCCCGTCGTCCGCGAGGTGATCGAGAGCCAGTACTTCATCGGCGGCCCCAAGATCGATGAGATCGAGAAGGTCATCGCCGACTATTCGTCGGCGAAGCACGCGATCGGCTGCGCGAACGGATCCGACGCGATCGTCCTCGCGCTGCAGGCGCTCGGCGTCGGCGCGGGCGACGCGGTCGTCTGCCCGACCTTCACCTTCTTCGCGACCGCCGGCAGCGTCCACCGTCTCGGGGCGAAGCCCGTCTTCGTCGACATCGATCCGACGACCTACAACATCTGCCCCGAGAGCGTGCGCCAGGCCTTCCGCTGCCACGGTTCGCGCATCAAGGCGATCGTCCCCGTCCACCTCTTCGGTCAGGCGGCCGACCTCGACGCGATCCTCGCGATCGGCGCCGAGCAGGGCGTCCCCGTCGTCGAGGACGCCGCGCAGGCGATCGGCACCGAGGACGCCCGCGGAACGCGCGTCGGCTCGCGCGGCGCGATCGGCACCTTCAGCTTCTTCCCCTCGAAGAACCTCGGCGGATTCGGCGACGGTGGCATCGTCACGACGAACGACGACGCGCTCGCCGCGAGCCTGAAGCGGCTGCGCAATCACGGCATGGAGCCGAAGTACTACCACCACGAGGTGGGCATGAACTCGCGGCTCGACGCGCTGCAGGCGGCGGTCCTGCTCGTGAAGATGCGCCATCTCGACGCGTGGAGCGCGGGACGCCAGCGGAACGCGGCCTTCTACGACGCGGCCTTCGCGGCGGCGGGCGCGCAGGACTCGTCGGTCGCGCTCGATGCGGGCGGCTTCCCGCTCCGGACGCCGAAGCCCGCGCCCGCGGGCGCGCGCCACATCTACAACCAGTACGTGATCCGCGTGCCCGCGGCGATCCGCGACGCGGTCCGCCAGGATCTCGCGGCGCGCAAGGTCGGCACCGAGATCTACTACCCGCTGCCGCTCCACATGCAGAAGTGCTTCGCCGACCTCGGATATGCGGAGGGGACGTTCCCGCATGCCGAACGCGCGGCGCGCGAGACCATCGCGCTTCCGATCTACGCCGACCTCGTGCCGGCGCAGCTCGAGCACGTGGCCGCGTCGGTCCTCGAGAGCGTCCGGAACCGCATGGCGGACGCGCGATGAACCTCAACTACCGAAGGAAGCGCCGCGAACGCCACCACGCCGCGTCGCAGGAGGACGATTCGTCCTCGACGCCGCACCTCGAGCACTCGCTCGTCCCGAAGGGCGACGCGGAGGTGGTGACGACGGCCGCCGCGCTCGACGACGTGCTCGCGCACGTGCGGGCGAAGGGCGTCTTCGCGTTCGACACCGAGTTCATCGGCGAGGAGAGCTACTGGCCGCGCATCTGCCTCGTGCAGCTCGCGACCACCGAGCGCGTCGCGCTCGTCGACGCCCTCGCGCTGCCCGACCTCACGCCGATCCTCGAACTCGTCGCCGATCCCGCGCTCCTCACGCTCGTCCATGCGGGAACGCAGGACCTCGAGCCCGTCCACCGGCTGCTCGGGAAGGTGCCTGCCAACACGCTCGACGTGCAGGTCGCGGCGGCGTTCGCCGAGATGCCGTGGCCCGCGGGACTCGAGAAGCTCGTCGAGCGGTTCGCGGGGCACCGGATCGGGAAGGGGCACACCTTCACCAACTGGGACGCGCGTCCGCTGACCGCGTCGCAGCTCCGCTACGCGGCCGACGACGTGCGCTACCTGCCGCTCGTCTGGGAGCGTCTTCGCGAGGAGCTCTCGGGCCGCGGCACGCTCGAGTGGGCGATGCGCGAGTGCGTGCTCGCCGCGCGCATTCCCGCGCGCTTCGACGAGGAGTCGCAGATCCGCCGCACGATGAAGTCGTGGCCGATGAAGCCCGCGCAGGTGCCGGTGCTGCGGCTCGTGACGCGGCTCCGCGACGAGATCGCGCGCGTCGAGGACCTGCCGCACCGCGTCGTCATGCCCGACGAGACGGTGGCCGAGATCGTTCGGCAGCGGCCCGTTTCGGTCGCGCAGCTGTCGTCGGTGCGCGGGCTGCCGAAGAAGTTCGCCCAGAAGTACGGCGACCGCATCGCGCAGGCCGTCGAGGAGGGCGGGCGCCTTCCTCCCGAGAAGCTCCAGCACGGGAAGGTCACCGAGGAGACCGCCGACGATCGCGCGGTGATCGACTCGCTGCTCGCGATCGCGCACGCGCGCTGCATCGCGATGGGCCTCGCGCCCGGGATGGTCGTCACGCGCGGGACGCTCTCGCGCTGGTGGCTCGAGCGTCGGAAGGACGCCGCGGCCGTCCTCTTCGAGGAGGGCGACTGGCGCCACGACGCGCTCGGCGGCTGGCTCGGCGACTTCCTCGCGGGGCAGGCCGACGTCTCGATCACCTGGCGGAACGGGCGTCCGTTCCTCGCGGGGCAGTGACTTCGACTTCGCCCGGGTCCGTCGTCGCGACGGCCGCGGGTGGCAGGGAGGCCGGACGATGCGAAGCGTGAACCCCGCGACGGGCGAGGCATTCGGCGAGACGTTCCCGCGCGCGACGCGGGCGACGCTCGAGGCGCTCGCGGTACGGGCGAGCGAGGCGGTCGACGCGCTCGCCGACCTGTCGGGTGCGACGCTCGCCGACTTCGTCGAGGACTACGCATGCCGCCTCGAGGGCGACCGCGAGGGCCTCGCGCGGCTCGCGCACGAGGAGACCGCGCTGCCCTTCGCGCCGCGGCTCTCGGAGGTCGAGTTCAATCGGATGTGCGGGCAGCTGCGCGATGCCGCGCGACTCCTCCGCGACGAGTCGTGGCGCGAGATCGCGCGCGACGAGGCGAACCGGCTGCGGTCGACGCTTGTGCCGCTCGGCGGGGCGGTCGTGTCGATCGGCCCCTCGAACTTTCCCTTCGCCTTTCACGGCGTCTCGGGCGGCGACTTCGCGGCGGCGATCGCCGCGCGCAACCCCGTGATCGCGAAGGCGCATCCCGGGCATCCCGCGACCTCGGCGCGGCTCTTCGGTCACGCGGCGGCGGCGCGCGATGCGGCGGGGCTTCCCGAGGGCGCGGTGCAGCACTTCCACGACTGCCTTCCCGAGGATGGCGAGGCGCTCCTCGCGCATCCGTCGGTGGCGGCGCTCGGCTTCACGGGTTCGCGCGGGTCGGGGCTGCGGCTGAAGGCGGTCTGCGACCGGCTCGGCAAGCCCGCGAGCCTCGAGATGTCGGGCGTGAATCCGCTCTTCGTGCTGCCTGCGGCCGCGGCCGCGCGCGCCGAGGCGGTCGCCGAGGC
>JBJOHC010000185.1:0-43011 GCA_046047955.1 Planctomycetota bacterium | reverse complement strand
GCCCCGCGGGCATCGGTCCGCGCGCCACAGGAGACCCGCGATGTTCGATGCCGTCTGGCCGACCCTTCCCGCCGCCTTCCGCACCGAACTGATCCTCCAGTGCGTCAAGCACCTGAAGTCGGCGCCGGGCGAGTACGACGCGTTCGCGCGCGCGATCGCCGACGCGATCAAGGCCCGCCCGCAGTCGGTCAAGGCGCAGTGGCGGATGTCCGACGCCTTCGGCACGCTGCGCGCGCTCGCGCTCAACCCGAAGGCGGGCGCGCCCTTCTTCGCGACGACCTACATGGGCGTGCGCAAGACCGAACTGGCGGCGCTCTACGACGCGCTCGGCGTCGCCCACACCGATCTCGAGGTCGCGGAGTCGTCCGCGGTCGAGGCGCCGCCGACCGCGGCGCAGTTCGCGGCGGTGCTCGCGAACGGGCTCGCGGGCGTCCCGGACGACAGCGTCCGCTGCATGGTCGCGATCATCGCCGACGCGGGGATCGACGCCTGGCAGGCGCCCGCGCGCGAAGCGCTCGGGCAGCACACCCAGCCGAAGGCGTGAACAACGCCGCGCGAGGTCGTTCGATGACGGGACCGTCCCGTAGGGCCCACGATGTCGTGTGCTTCCCGGGAGCGTGCCGCCCCTCGTCAGGACGCGAGGCGGAGTGGTCGACCCGCCCGACAAGGTGAATGCGTGGATGAAGCGATGCAATGCACGCCCGCTGCGCCCGTTGTCGCCAGTCATGCCGAGACCTCCCCGAATCGCGATCATCGGCGGCGGTCCGGGCGGACTCTTCACGGCGCACGAGTTGCAGCGGCTCGCCGATCGTCGCCTCGCGCTCACGATCCTCGAGGCATCGGATCGTCTTGGTGGCAAGATCGCGACGCCCCGCTTCGGTTCCACCGGCGCGCGCTACGAGGCGGGTGCCGCGGAGTTCTACGACTACGAGCACTTCGGGGACGACCCGCTGAAGGACCTGATCAGGGAGCTCGGGCTTCCGATCCGGCCGATGGGCGGGTCCGCGGTCGTCGTCGGCAACGAGGTGATCTCGAATCTCGACGACATGCGCAGCCGAATCGGCGCCGACGCGACCGCCGCGCTCCTCGACTTCGATCGCACGGCCCGCGACCGGATGACGCCGCGGGAGTTCTACGCCTCGGGCGACGGCGGCGTGGCGTCGACGGGCACCGATCGCCGGGGCTTCGATCGCTCGCTCGACGGCATCGCCGATCCCCGCGCCCGCCGCTTCGTCGAGCGGATGATCCACAGCGATCTCGCGGCGGAACCGCACCAGACGAGCGAGGAGTACGGGCTTCAGAACTACCTGATGAACGATCCCGCGTACCTGCGCCTCTACGGAATCGATGGCGGCAACGAGCGGCTGATCGAGGCGCTCTCCGCGCGGATCGATGCGGAGGTCCGTCTGGGATGCCGGGTGCGATCGGTGGAACGCTCGTGCGAGGGCGCGATGCGCATCGACTGGGAGGCGGATGGGACCATCTCGTCCGGGGAGTTCGACGCGGTCGTGGTCGCGCTCCCGCACGACCGGATCGGTTCGGTCGAGTTCCGCGGCGAGCGGCTCGCGTCGGCCCTTGCCGCGCATCGCGCCCATCACGACCACCCCGCGCACTACCTTCGGGTGACGCTTCTCTTCGAGACGCCGTTCTGGCGCGCGACCTGCAGCGACTCGTTCTGGATGCTCGACCGCTTCGACGGATGCTGCCTCTACGACGAATCGGCGCGGGACCCTTCCGCCACGCATGGCGTGCTCGGCTGGCTGCTCGGTGGCGACGCGGCGAAGGTGCTCGCCGACGCCGACGACGCGACGATCGTCTCGGAGGTGCTCGCGGCGCTTCCGCCCGCGTTCGCGCGATCGGTGACGCCCGCACTCGAGGCGCGCGTCCATCGCTGGATCGGGGCGGTGAGCGCGCTGCCGGGTGGACGGTCGCCCCTGCCGCTCGACCGAAGGCACTGCCCCGAACCGATCGAACATCCCGATCTCTTCGTCGTGGGGGACTACCTCTACGACTCGACGCTGAACGGCGTGCTCGACTCCGCCGAGTATGTCGCCGCGTGGATCGCCGCGAGGATCGCGGACGGCCGCGCGAACTGAGACACGACACATGACGAACGCCGCCTCGCCGCCCGACGACCGAACGCCTGCCGTGACGCAGCCCTCGCCCCCCGCGCTGCCCGCGGGCTCGACCTTCGAGGCGGAGGCCCCGCTCCCTGGCGGAGCGACGATGGCGCTCGCATGCCTCCCCGCGCTCGATGGCGAGTGGCCCGACGACCTTCGCGCGTGGATCGAATCGGACCCGAGCGCGTGCGGCGTCCCCGCCGTCTGGATGTCCTTCCAGGGCACCCATGTCCACTGGTCGTCGGGCCGATGCGCGATCTCCGCGCCGACGGAGCGGATCGGCGCGATCCGCGCAGCCGTCCTCGAGGCGACGGCGCATGAACGCGCGCTGCGATCCGTCGAGGAGGCGATGGCGGCGTCGTGGCCCGCGCTCGAATCGGATGCGGTCCTCGCGTTCGAGTTCGACGAGGCGTCGGTGGGCAGGCGCCGCGAACTGCGCGAGCGACTGCACCGGACGCTCGTCCTCCGCGCGCGACTGGCCCGCATCGCGCCCTACCTCCTCGCGCCGCTCGCGCATCCGCCGACCCTCGCGAGCCAGGTGGGCGAGCGCCTGCGGGAACGCCTGCGCATGCCGACCCGTCACGAGGCCGCCGCCACGCAGCTCGAGGTCTTCCGCGACGCGTACGACATGTGCGGTCAGCGCGCGAGCGACTTCATGCTCGCGCGGACCGGGCACCGGCTCGAGTGGGTGATCATCGTCCTCCTCGCGGCGCAGCTCCTGCTCTGGGGCTTCGAGTACCTCGCGGCCACGACGGGAGGATGACGATGCGGCTCGCCTCGATCGACATCCTGCGGACGGTCGCGATCGTCGTCATGGTGTTCACGCACTTCGGCGAGAACCTCGCGGGCTACGCGCCGCCGTTCGCGGGCCTCGGCGCCCCGCTCTTCGTGTTCCTTTCGGGCGTGAGCTTCTTCCTCTGGTCCGAGGGCCGACTCGCGCGCGGCGCGACCGAGGCGGAGTTGACGAAGGTGTCGGTCCGGCGCGGCGTCTTCATCTTCTGCGCGGGCTTCGCCTTCAACCTCGTCGTCTGGCTACCCGAGGACCTCTTCAACTGGGATGTCCTCACCTTCATCGGATCGGCGCTGCTCGTCCTCGAGGGCGCGCGTCGGATGCCCGCGCCGATCCGCATCCTCGTCGCGGTCCTCGCCGCGCTGGTCGCGCCCATCTTGCGCGGCGTGGCCGACTATCCCGCGTACTGGGAGGCGGGGTACTTCGAATGCGAGCTCACGCTCTCCGAGGCGCTCGTCGGCTACCTCGCGACGGGGTACTTCCCGCTCTTTCCCTGGATCGCATTCTCGCTGGCGGGCTACGAGACGGCGGCGCGCATGTTCGGACGCCAGGTCGATCGCGACGCCGCGCCGAGGGGGCCCTGGTCTCCTGGAAGGATCGCAGTCGTGCTCGTCGCGACCTCGGTCGGTCTGCTGCTCGTACGCCCCCTGCTGCCCGGCCCGATCGCGCGCGGCATGCTCGGCGGCTGGTCGATGTTTCCGCCGACGACGGAGTACCTGCTCGGCACTCTCGGCATGGCGATGGGACTTCTCGCGATCCTGCACCGGGCGGTGGACCTCGCCGAACGCCCCCGCGTTCCGACGGGCGTCCTCCGACTCGCGAAGGCGTTCAGCCGGCACTCGCTCTCGATCTACGTCCTCCACCACATCGTCCATCTCTGGCCGCTCTGGATCTCCGCCGTGGTCGCGGGTGACGAGCCGACGGCGTACTGGCGCGAGGCGATGCCCACCTCGATCTCGCTGTCGCTCGCCGCGGTCTTCCTCGCGGTCTGCGCGATCGTGCTGGGGATGCTCGGGTCGAGGCAGGCCTGGGGGCTCGAGCGCTGCATGCGCTGGCTCTGCGATTGACGGGACGCCGCATCGGCGGCGGCTGACCGGCGGGATCCGCGGCTCCACCGTCGGCAGGGCCGCGAGGTCATCGGAAAAACGCGATGGGCGCGCGTGCGGATCGCGACGCGCGCCCATCGCATGCAGCTCGAGGCCGATTCAGGCGAGATCGAAACGGTCGAGGTTCATGACCTTCGTCCACGCGCTCACGAAGTCGCAGACGAACTTCGCCTTCGCGTCGTCCGAGGCGTAGACCTCGGCGAGCGCGCGGAGTTCGGAGTTCGAACCGAACGCGAGATCGACGCGGCTCGCCGTCCACTTCGCCTGGCCCGTCCGGCGGCAGCGGCCGTGGAAGAGCTCCTCGTCCGCCGACGCGGGCGACCATTCGGTCCCGATGTCGAGCACCTCGACGAAGAAGTCGTTCGTGAGGACGCCGGGCGTCTTCGTGAAGACGCCCGTCGCCGAGCCGTCGAAGTTCGCGCCGAGGGCGCGCATGCCGCCGACGAGGACGGTCGCCTCGGGCGGCGTGAGCGTCAGGAGGTCGGCCTTGTCGACGAAGAGGTGCTCGGCGCGGCGCGGGAGGCTGTGCGCGAGGTAGTTGCGGAAGCCGTCGGCGGCGGGCTCGAGGTACTTGAAGCTCTCGGCGTCGGTGTCCTCGGCGGTCGCGTCGGTGCGGCCGGGCGTGAAGGGAACCGTCGTCGGGAATCCCGCATCCTTCGCGGCCTTCTCGATCGCCGCGCATCCCGCGAGGACGATGAGGTCGGCCATCGAAATGCGCTTCGCGCCCGCCGACGCGTTGAACGCCGCCTGCACGCCCTCGAGCGCCTTGAGGACGATCGCGAGGCCCGCGGGGTTGTTCACCTTCCAGCCGCTCTGCGGCGCGAGGCGGATCCGCGCTCCGTTCGCGCCACCGCGCTTGTCGGTGCCGCGGAAGGTCGAGGCCGAGGCCCACGCGGTCACCGCGAGCTGCGACACGGAAAGACCCGTCGCGAGCACCTTCTCCTTGAGGAGCGCGATGTCGGCGGCGTCGACGAGGGGGTGCGATGCGGCGGGCACGGGGTCCTGCCAGACGAGCACCTCGCTCGGAACGAGCTTGCCGAGGTAGCGCGCGCGCGGACCCATGTCGCGGTGGGTGAGCTTGAACCACGCGCGGGCGAACGCGTCGGCGAACGCCGCGGGATCCTGGTGGAAGCGCCGCGAGATCTTCTCGTAGGCGGGATCGACGCGCAGCGAGAGGTCGGTCGTCAGCATGATGACCGTCTCCTTCTTCGAGGCGTCGGCCGCCGCGGGAGCGGTGATCGCGGTCCCCTTCGGCACCCACTGCCAGGCGCCCGCGGGGCTCTTCGTGAGCTCCCACTCGGTTCCGAAGAGCGTGTCGAAGTAGCCGTTGTCCCACGCGGTCGGATTCGGCGTCCACGCGCCTTCGAGACCGCTCGTGATCGTCGAGCCGCCGTGGCCCGTGCCGAAGGAGTTCCGCCAGCCGAGCCCCATCTCCTGGAGCGGCGCGGCCTCGGGATCGGGACCCACGAACTTCGAGGGGTCGGCCGCGCCGTGGCACTTGCCGAAGGTGTGGCCGCCGGCGATCAGCGCGACGGTCTCCTCGTCGTTCATCGCCATGCGGGCGAAGGTCTCGCGGATGTCGCGCGCCGCGAGAAGCGGATCGGGGTTGCCGTTCGGCCCCTCGGGGTTCACGTAGATGAGGCCCATCTGCACCGCGGCGAGCGGATTCTCGAGGACGCGGTCGCCCATGTAGCGCTCGTCGGCGAGCCAGGTCTTCTCGGCGCCCCAGTAGGTCTCGTCGGGCTCCCAGCAGTCGGCGCGACCGCCCGCGAATCCGAAGGTCTTGAAGCCCATCGACTCGAGCGCGACGTTGCCCGCGAGGATCATCAGGTCGGCCCACGAGAGCTTGCGGCCGTACTTCCGCTTGACCGGCCAGAGCAGGCGCCGCGCCTTGTCGAGGTTCACGTTGTCGGGCCAGCTGTTGAGCGGCGCGAAGCGCTGCATGCCCGCGCCGCCGCCGCCGCGACCGTCGCTCACGCGGTAGGTGCCCGCGCTGTGCCACGCCATGCGGATCATGAACGGGCCGTAGTGGCCGTAGTCGGCGGGCCACCAGTCCTGCGAGTCGGTCATGAGCGCGCGGAGGTCGGCGCAGACCGCGTCGAGATCGAGCGAGGCGAACTCAGCGCGGTAGTCGAAGCCCGCGCCCATCGGGTCGGCCTTCTCCGAGTTCCGCTTGAGGGGCGCGAGGTCGAGCTGACCGGGCCACCAGTCGCGGTTGCTGCTGCCTTCAGACACGTTCTTGACGAAGCCGCCCGCGAACGGGCACTTGCTGGCGCTTTGCATGATTCGGTTCTCCTGGAACTCCGCCAACGGGACGACGGAGGGGCGAGAGGGTAGCACGGACGCCGCGGTCTCGGCGGCGGAACGGTTGCCGCCATGCGGGGCGCGCGGGAGTCCATCCGCGGGGCGGAGGATTCGGAATCCGCGGAGATTTCCGAGGTGTTCAGGTGGAGCGGGCGGCTGTCGAACCGCTCGGTGGACGGCCGCCACTGGTGCGACCGCGGAGACGCAGCGCCGCGCCGACGAGGAGGATGAGCGCGGGCACCTCGACGAGCGGACCGATCACGGTCGCGAACGCGACGCCCGACGAGATCCCGAAGACCGAGATGGCGACCGCGATCGCGAGCTCGAAGTTGTTGCCGCTCGCGGTGAAGGCGAGCGTCGCGGCGCGTTCGTACTCGGCGCCCGCGCGGCGCGCCATGAAGTAGGACGCGAAGAACATCACCGCGAAGTAGAGGACGAGCGGGATCGCGATGCGGACGATGTCGAGCGGCGCCGCGAGGATGCGATCGCCCTGCAGGCTGAACATGACGACGATCGTGAAGAGGAGCGCGACGAGCGTCACGGGACCGATCGCGGGCAGGAACCGCGCCGTGTACCACCCGTCGCCCTTCGCCCGTCGCAGGATCGCGCGCGTCGCCATGCCGCCGGCGAACGGAATCCCGAGATAGATGGCGACGCTCGCGAGGATCGCGCCCATCGAGACCTCGACGGCGACGCCCTCGAGCCCGACGAGGGGCGGCAGCCAGGTCATGAAGATCCACGCGTAGAGGCCGAAGAAGAGCACCTGGAAGATGCTGTTGAAGGCGACGAGTCCGGCCGCGTACTCGGCGCTTCCGCGCGCGAGGTCGTTCCAGACGAGGACCATGGCGATGCAGCGCGCGAGGCCGACCATGACGAGCCCGAGCATGAACTCGGGACGGTCGGCGAGGAAGACGGCCGCGAGCGCGAACATGAGGACGGGCCCGACGATCCAGTTCTGGACGAGCGAGATCGCGAGGATGCGCCAGTCGCGGAAGACGCGCGGAAGCTCCTCGTAGCGCACCTTCGCGAGTGGCGGGAACATCATGAGGACGAGACCGATCGCGATCGGGATGTTCGTCGTGCCGATCGTGACGCGGTCGGCGAGATCGCGCACGCCCGGGACGAAGCGGCCGAGGAGGACGCCCCCCGCCATCGCGAGGAAGATCCAGAGCGTGAGGTAGCGGTCGAGGAACGAGAGGCGTCCAGGCGGGCAGGATGGGGCGCAGGACGGGGCGCAGGATGCGGCCTCGCTCACGGCTTCACCGCCGTCACATCGAGGCTCGTGACGAAGTCGCCGACGCGGCTGCCCGCGGGAAGCGCCTCGACGATGCGGCGGTAGAGCGGGTCCTGCCAGTCGGTCATCGCGTCGACATAGCCGGACTTCGCCTCGAGGCGGATCTCCGTGAAGCCCGCGGCGCGCGCGAGCTCGCGCATCTCGTCGACGAGCATCGCGCCGGCGATGCAGCCGACGAGCGCCTCGAGGTCGGCGCGAACGGCGTCGGGGAGCGGTCGGAGAAGCGCGAGGTCGGAGACGGCGACGCGGCCCCCCCGCTTCAGGACGCGCGCGATCTCGCGCCAGACCTGCGCCTTGTCGGGCGAGAGGTTGAGGACGCAGTTTGAGATGACGACATCGGCCGCCCCATCGGCGACGGGCAGGTGCTCGATCTCGCCGAGGCGGAACTCGACATTCGAAAGGCCCGTCTGCCGCGCGTAGTCGGCGGCGTTCGCGCGCGCCTTCGACAGCATGGCGGGCGTCATGTCGACGCCGATGACGCGCCCCGTCGCGCCCACCTTCGCGCCCGCGATGAAGCAGTCGAATCCTCCGCCCGAGCCGAGGTCGAGTACGGTCTCGCCCGCGCGCAGCGAGGCGATCGCGGTGGGATTCCCGCAGGAGAGGCCCATGTTCGAGCCGTCGGGCACCGCCGCGAGCTCGTCCGACGAATAGCCGATCGCACGGGCGAGCTCCTCGGGCGTGAAGGTCGAGGGGCCGCAGCAGCCGCCGCCCGCGCAGCAGGCGACCGATTCCGTCGCGGCGGCCTGGTCGGTCGACGCGCGCGCGCTCCACGATCCCGTCGCGGCGATGCTCGCGTAGCCGCTTCGGACCTGCTCGCGGAGGGCGTCGTGCGCGATCGCCTCCGACGCGGGAGCCGATGCGATGGGCGCGGCCGGGGATGCGCGCCCGACGGCGCGCGCGCCCGCTCCGAGGAGATCGAACGCGACGGGGCGCTCATCGGTGCCATCGCAGCATCCCGCCCCACCGCAGCAGGCGTTCGCGGACGGAGCGGGCGTTGCAGCTTCGGATTCGGACTTCGCCTGCATGTCGTCGTGGTGGCTCATGTCGTGGTGGTTCGTGTCGTGGTGGCTCATGTCGTGGCGGTTCGTGTCGTGGTGGCTCATGTCGTGGTGGTTCATGGTGGTCTCGACACCGCTTGGCATCGAGGAGGTGCGGCGCCGATCGGCGCGGGGCTCAGTCGCGGGAACCCGCGAGCGCGTCGGGCAGCGTCTCGATGAAGGCGCGGATCTCGTCGCGCACGCGGCGGTAGAAGGGCATCGCCTCGTCGTCGCTCGCGGCGCCCTTCGCGAGGCGCGGCGGGTCGTCGAAACCGACATGGACGACGCGCGCTCCCGGGAAGACGGGGCACGATTCGTGCGCGGCGCCGCAGACGGTGACGACGACATCGAAATCGGCGCCGATCGCCTCGCGGACCTCCTCGGGCCGGCGCGAGGCGTGATGCGAGATGTCGATGCCGACCTCGGCCATCGCGCGCACGGCGAGTGGATTCAGTCCGTGCGGATCGGTGCCCGCCGAGAAGGCCTCGATGCTGCCCGCCCGCAGGGCGCGGGCGAAGCCCTCGGCCATCTGGCTGCGGCAACTGTTGCCCGTGCAGAGGAAGAGGACGCGAAGGCGTTCAGCAGCAGCCACGGCGTCCTCCTTCGCAACGCGGGCCGGCGCTGCGCGCGGTGGCGCGTCCCACTCGTGCGGCCCTGGCGTCGACGGCGTCGGCGGGCGCGCACGCTTCGATCGCCGCCGCGAGTTCGCGGAGGCGCGTGGCGAGTTCGCCATAGCGGACGCGGTAGGCGACCATGCGCCCCTCGCGCGCGCTGTCGACGACGCCGGCGCGCGCGAGCGCCTGGAGATGACGCGAGACGACCGAGAGGTCGACCGCGCAGCATTCGGCGACCTCGCCGACGAGGCACGCGCGCCCGCACTTCATCAGGCAGGCGAGAAGCCTGACGCGGGTCGGATCGCCGAGCGCCTTGAAGAGCGCGGGGTCGAGAAGCCCGTCGACGGGCCGGCGGCAGGCGGCCGCGGCCCGCGGCGTCGCGGGAACGCGCGGGGCGCGCGCGGGAGTCTTCTTGCGTACTTGCACCATGATGCAAGTTTAGCGGAGGCCGCGGGCCGTCGTGGCGCGCTCCGCGCGGACCGGCACCGCCGGTGCGCGCCGCATGCGGTGATCCGCCGCCGAAGGCGGGCGGGCTCGCTGTCGCGCAGGACGGCTCGATCGCAGCCAGCGTGGTCCGAAGGCCCCGCCTCGGGATCGCCCGTCGAGACGCCCGCGTCGAGTCGCCTCGGAAGGCGGCCAGGGCCCCTCCATGTCGGGGCCATGCCGCCGAGTCAGGCGGCACGCAGCCGCGTCGAGGACCGTTCGGATCACGCCCGGCGCGATTGCCGTTCGTCGAGCGCGCGCGTACCATCGCCGCCGTGCCGACGCCGCTCCAGCTGCTCGTGATCGCCGCCATCGCCGCGTGCTGCGCGCTCGCCGTCGCGGGAGTCCTGCATCTCGTCGGACTCGGCGCGCATGCGCCGCTCGCGGCCGCGGTCTCGGCGGCCGTTTCGGCGTCGACCTCCACCCTCTCGATCACGCGCCGTTCCGGCGGCGCTCAGCCCCCCGCGACGCCGTAGCGCGCGCGGTACGCCGCGATCCGCGCGCGGTCGTCGGCCGTGAGCCGGTCGCCGAGATGGGCCACGACCTCGTCGATGGTGACGATCGCGGCGGTCGGCATCCCGAACTCGGCGCCGACCTCGGCGAGCGCGGTGGTCGTCGAGTGCTCGCCCGCGCGCTCCTGGCGGTCGACCGATACGACGAGTCCCGCGAGGCGGATATCCGCCGCCGCGCGCAGGATCGGGACGGTCTCGCGGATCGAGGTGCCCGCGGTCGTGACATCCTCGACGATCAGGACGCGGTCGCCGTCGCGCAGCTTCCGCCCGACGAGGAGCCCGCCCTCGCCGTGGTCCTTCGCCTCCTTCCGGTTGAAGACGAACTCGACCTCGCGCCCGCGCTCGGCGAACGCCATCGCGACCGCGACCACGAGCGGAATGCCCTTGTAGGCGGGACCGAAGAGGCAGTCGAAGCCATCGGGAAACGACCGCTCGATCGCGTCGGCGTACGCGCGCCCGAGCGTCGCGAGCTGCGAGCCCGAGCGGTACTTGCCCGTATTCACGAAGTACGGGGTGCTTCGCCCGCTCTTCGTGGTGAAGTCGCCGAAGGTGAGGACGCCGACTTCGACCATGAAGTCGACGAAACGCCGCTGGTAGTCCTGCATGGGCGGGGATCGTAGCGGGAGCGCACTCCGCGCTGTCCGCGCGAATCCGCGCGCAATCGGGCGTCGCGCCCTTGCGTCGGGGCGTCGCGCGCGCACACTGCGGGGATGTTCCGCGCGCTCCCCGCTCTCGTCGTCGCGGCGACCGTCGCGACCGCGCACGCCGTTCCCCCGACGCCGCTTGCGACGCTCGTCGCGCCCGACGCCGCGCAGGGTGACGAGGCGGGACGGGCCGTCGCGGCCGCGGGGCGGTGCGTTCTCGTCGGGGCGCCGTCGGGGAATCCCGACGGCATCGTCAATCGCGGCTCCGCCTGGGTCCACCGCCTCGAGCGCGACGGATCGTGGACGCCCGAGGTCCGCCTGCTCGACCCGGTGGGCGCCGCGAACCACGAGTTCGGCTCGTCGGTCGCGATCGACGATCTCGGCGACGGCACGATGGTGGCGATCGTCGGCGCGCTGCGGAAGCCCGCGGGATCGATCGCGGGTGCGGGCGGTGCCTCGATCTATCGCTTCGACGGCGCGCAGTGGTCGCACGAGGCGAACCTCGCGGCGGCCGACCCGAACGCGAACGCGGAGTTCGGCCGATCGGTCGCGATCCGCGGCGATGTCGCGGTCGTCGGCGCGTGGAAGGCGGGCTTCACGCAGGCGGGTGCGCTCTATGTCTTCCGTCGCGGCGCGAACGGCGCCTGGAGCCAGTCGCAGAAGCTGACCGCGCCCGCCGCGGGTTCGGGCGACGCGCTCGGCACCACGCTCGCGATGGATGCGGCGGGCGAGCGCATCGTCGCGGGCGCCTGGGGACGCGACGCCTTCGCGCCCAACGGCGGCGCCGCCCTCCTCTGGCGCCGCGGGCCGACGGGTTCGTACGCGTACGAGACGCAGCTCGCGGGTTCGGGCGTGGTCGCGAACGACGAGTGCGGGCGCGGGGTCGCCATCGACGGCGATCTCCTCGTGGTCGGATCGTGGCCATTCTTCGGCGACGGCGTCGGCAAGGCGTACGCGCACCGTCTGGTCGGCGGCGCCTGGATCGAGGAGGCGACGCTCGTCGCGCCCGATGGCGCGACCGACGACTACTTCGGATTCTCCGTCGCGGTCCGCCGCGGCGACGATCCGACGGGCGCGGACGACCGCATCGCCTGCGGCGCGTGGGCCGACGATGTCGGCGCGACGACGAACCAGGGATCGGTGTGGCTCTTCGAGCGCGTCGCGACGAAGGACGGCGGACCCGGCTGGGCGCCGTCCGCGCAACTCGTCGCCGACGACGGCGAAGGCAGCGACTACTTCGGCTTCTCGCTCGCGTGGCTGTGCGAACTCCTCGTCGTCGGCGCCCGGTTCGACGACACGAACGGCACGCTGACGACTGGGAGCGCCCGCGTCTGGTGGGCCGACGACGCGGATGGCGACGGCGCGCCCGATGCCTGCGCCGACGCGTCGCCCGCGAGCCCCGACCTCGACGGCGACGGGCGCGTGAACGCCGCCGATCTCGCGATCCTGCTCGGCGCGTGGGGTGCGGGCGGCGAGGCCGATCTCGACGGCGACGGCGCGGTCGGCGCGCCGGACCTTGCGATCCTTCTGGGTGCGTGGACCACCTGACGCGCGTCGGCCCGCGCGGCACTTCGCCTCGCGCGATCGTCTGGAAGTCCGCGGTTCATCCCGACCAGACGACCCGACGACCGAAGAGCGAGGGGCGACGAGCGACGAGCGATCACGCCGTTTCGGCGCAGCCACGCTCAGTCGCCGTCGGGCGACGCGCGTCGCCCCTTCCGCTCGCCGTTCAAGATGACGCCGATCCGGGTCCGTCGCACGCCCCACTCGTAGCTCGCGAGGAGGAGCGCGGTGGACGCGACGACGAGGACGACGAACTTCGCGAACGGCGGCCATGCCACGCCGCGGAGGGCGACCTGCCCCGCCATCACGAGCGGCAGATGCGCGAGATACAGCCAGTACGAGCTGTCCGAGAGATAGCGGGTCGCCGCGCGTTCCCGCGGCAGCAGCCACGCGAACAGTCCGACGAGTCCGACGCTCGCAAGCCAGGCGAAGAGCGCCGCCCCGAGGGCCGCGACCGCGCGGTGGAGCGTGGGCTCCGGGACCATCGCCCGCGTCCACGGCGCGCCGAATCCGAATCCCACGCCGACGGGAAGGACGGCGACCGCGAGCAGAAGCGAGACGCTCCACCGCCTCGAGACGCCCGCGAGCGCGCCGGGAACGACGAAGAGCAGCACGCCCGCCGCATAGAAGACCGCGTGGTGGAGGAGCACGGCGGGAATCGGCAGGAGTCCCGCCGAGGTGTCGGCGCCGAACCCGGGAGCGTCCCGCCCCGCGCCCATCGCGGCCACCGTGCAGGCGGTCAGCGGCACCAGCCAGACGAGCGCGAACGGCGAGGCCACGAGGAACCGCGAGACTCGCGGTGGCGGGCGCAGGCGATCGAGGATGGACCGCCCCACGCGCGACCGCACGCTCGCCGTCGCGAGCGCGAGCCCCGCCACCATCCAGACGAGGAACCAGAGGAACCAGAGGTGGTGGAAGACTGGGAATCGGAAGAGCAGCCAGCGGAGCGTCTCCGCTGGCGACGGTCCGGTCTCGGCGCGCCTGTCGACATCGGTCTTCGCATCGAGTCCCTCGTCTGCGAGGTGCGACGCGACGGACGCCTCCGTCGCGGACCACGCTTCGAGCGAAGCGGCTCTGGGCGCTTCCATCTCGAGCGCCGTGGAGTCTTCCATGCCGGAGTCGTCCATGCCGGAGTCGTCCATGCCGGAGTCGTCCATGATGGACTCCTGCACGGCGGATTCCTGCATCGTCGATTGAGGCGGCGTCGAGGCACCGACCAGCGACGCCCATGTCACGACTCCCCAGACCAGCGGCACCACCGTGCCCAGCCCGAGGAGAAGCGGAATCCCGATGCGCCGCGCGCGGTGGCGCACCATGCCCCGAATCCCGCGCCGCTCGAGGAGCATCGCCGAGAAGAACCCGCTCAGCAGGAAGAAGAGCTCCATGCGGAACCCGTGGATGACGACCACCGCGCCCGCGAGCGCAGGCGCGCGTGCGTCCGTCGCGACCCACGGCACGCCGCTGTAGGCGAGCGCCGCATGCAGGACGATGCCGAGCAGCATGGCGCACGCGCGCAGGGCGTCCAGATGCGGAAGGCGGGTCGATGAGGCGGAACGCCCCTCGACGACCGGCGTTTCCGGAGCGGAGCTCACCGTCGTTCGCCCTGGTCCGCGGCGCCGATCGATCGCAGCGCCGACTCGGCCTCGGCCAGCTCCCGCCCGAACTCCCAGCGGCGCACGCCCGTCATGTACAACCCGAGCCCCCAGGCGAGAAGCCCGACCCCGATCGTGGCGACCGCGGCGATCCACGAGACGAGGAGTCCGAGCACCCCCGCGACCGGCACCGCGAGCACGGGCAGCCACTTCATGGCGGCTCGCTCGCGCTCCACCTTGGCGAGCTCGACGCTCCACTCGGCGATCCGGGATTCGAGCCGTCGGCGCGCACGGTCGTCGTCCATGGCCGAAATGTACCCGTCGGACGCGCCCGGCGTTCCGTCAGCGCCGCTGCCTACCCGGCGCCGGCGCCGTCGAGCGGCCATGCGCGCGCCGCCCGGTCGTCGCACTCGACGAGATGCGGCAGGAAGGCGCAGAGGGCGGGCGACGCAGGCCGCTCCTCGAGCTCGACGACGGCGAACCGTCGGCGCAACCAGGGGGCCGCGAAGTCGAGGACCACGAGCTCGCCGCGCGCGACCTCGTGCTCGACGAGCGCCGGGGAGAGCAGTGCGACCGTGTCCGAGCCCGCCACGATGCGCCGGAGCACGGACGTCGAGTCGCAGAGGATCGACGGCATCCGCCGGCGAATCGAAGCACCGTCGCCGACGCCCCGGCTCTCGAGGATGACGGTCATCAGATCGGGAGGAACGCGGGTGCTCATCGCGAAGGGATGCGAGAAGACCTCCGAAGCGGCGAGTCCACGCCGTCCCGCGAGCGGATGCGACGCCCTCGTCACGAGGCAGGCCCGATGCCACGCGAGCGTTCGCATTCGCAGCCCCGGCAGCGTCTCCACCGAGCGCGCATCGCCGATCACGACGTCGACCTCCCGATGCCGGAGCATCTCGACGAGGCGGTCGACCATCGCCGTGAACACCGAGACCTGCATGTCGGGATGCTCGACCGCGAGCCTCGCGACGGCGTCCGCGACAAAGAGCTCCGACGGGTACACCCCCGCTCCGATGCGGAGTTCGGCACCGTCGAGGCCGGACAGCATCTGCATTTCGCGGGCGACCTCGTCCGCGCGGCGCAGGAGGGCCTTCGCCTGCTCGAGATACACGCGCCCCGCGTCGGTCGCGTCGACGCCGCCCCGGCCTCGATGAAAGAGACGCGCACCGACGCGACGCTCGATCTCCTGGATCGAGCGTGACAGGGTCGGCTGGGTGATGCCGAGCTCTTCCGCGGCGCGGCCGTACTGCCGGTGCGCGGACAGTGCGAGGGCATGCCGATGGTGCCGGAGCTCGAGTTCCATGCGTCGAAGGTATCGAAAGGAGCACTTCGATGCATTTGACGCGCCCGCGGGACACTCCTAATGTCGGGGCTTCGAAAGGACCTCTCTCATGATCCGATATCCAGCCAGTCCTCGCGACGTTCGCTCTCCCGCTCGCCCCTTCGCGCGTCCGTTCGTCCGACTTGGAAGCGTGCTTCTCGCCGCCATCGGCGTCGCCCTGCTGGCGCCCCTCGCCGCAGCGGAAACCGACTCCCCCGCGCCGGCCGCCAGGAAGCCGAACATCCTGGTCATCTGGGGCGACGACATCGGTCAATTCAACATCAGCGCGTACAACATGGGCATGATGGGCTACAAGACGCCCAACATCGACCGCATCGGTCGCGAGGGCGCGGTGTTCACCGACTGGTACGGGCAGCAGAGCTGCACCGCGGGCCGCGCCGCCTTCATCACGGGACAGTCGCCGATCCGCACCGGTCTGACGAAGGTCGGCCTGCCCGGCGCGCCCGAGGGCATGCGCCCCGAGGATCCCACCATCGCCAGGCTCCTGAAGGCGCAGGGCTACGTCTGCGGGCAGTTCGGCAAGAACCACCTCGGCGACCGCGACGAGATGCTGCCGACCGCGCACGGCTTCGACGAGTTCTACGGCAATCTCTACCACCTGAACGCCGAGGAGGAGCCCGAGCATCGGGACTATCCGAAGTCGCCCGAGTTCAAGCAGCGCTTCGGCCCGCGCGGCGTGATCCACAGCTTCGCCGACGGCCGCATCGTCGACACGGGTCCGCTCACGCGGAAGCGGATGGAGACCTTCGACAACGAGGTCAACGAGAACGCGATGCGCTTCATGACGGAGGCCGTCGAGGAGGACAAGCCGTTCTTCCTGTGGTGGAACTCGACGAAGATGCACATCTTCACCCACCTCGACGACACCGCGGACGGCAAGACGGGCCTCGGCATCTACGCCGACGGCATGGTCGAGCACGATCGCCAGGTGGGTCTCATCCTCGCGAAGCTCGAGGAGCTCGGCGTCGCCGACAACACGATCGTCATGTACTCGACCGACAACGGCGCCGAGGCCTTCACCTGGCCGGACGGCGGCACGACGATGTTCCGCGGCGAGAAGAACACGCAGTGGGAAGGCGGTTTCCGCGTTCCATGCATGATGCGGTGGCCGGGCGTGATCAAGCCGGGCACCATCGTCAACGACATCGGAGCGCACGAGGACATGTTCCCGACGCTCCTCGCCGCGGCGGGCAACCCCACCGCGAAGCAGGACCTTCTCAAGGGGATCAAGGTCGGTGGCCGCGACTACAAGGTGCACGTCGACGGCTACGACCTCGGACCGGCGCTCAAGTCGGGCGCCGACTGGCCGCGCAAGGAGTTCATCTACTGGACCGACGACGGCAGCGTGGCCGCGCTTCGCTACGGCAACTGGAAGGCGACCTTCCTCCGTCAGAACGCCCACGGAATGCACGTCTGGATCGAGCCCTTCGAGCAGCTGCGCGCGCCCATCCTCACGAACCTCCGCATGGATCCGTTCGAGCTCGCGCAGGACATCGGCATGGACTACGACCGCTGGTTCGTCGAGCACATGTTCATGATCGCGCCCGCCGGCGGCTACGTCGCGCAGTGGCTCGAGAGCTTCCGCGAGTTCCCGCCGCGGCAGAAGCCCGGCAGCTTCAATCTCGACAACGTCATGAAGGCGGTGTCGCAGCCCGCGCCGATGGGCAACTGACGGACGCCCCGCCGCCTCTCGTCGAGAGGCGCTGAAGCCTGCAATGGACGACGGCCCTCCGCACGCGGGGGGCCGTCGTCGTTCCGACGGGCGGTTCCGCGATCCGGGCCGGGATCCACGTCGCGTTCCGAGCGGTCGGCCGCGTCGGACCGTGTCAATGACTTTGAGACACTCTTGTTCATGAAGCCGCGGCCTGCGGCGTGGTCTTGGCGGGGTCCTGTTCGGGGCGGTTGATCCAGATCTCGACGGGCATGGTCTTGGCGACGGGCCTGCCTCGGACGAATCGCTCGGGGTGCGCGATCCAGGCGCGGTCGAGCGCCTGCTGCCGGACGGCGACGAGCGCGAGATGCCTTCCGGAGTGGACCTCCGCGGGCGTGAAGTGCGCGAGGGCCTCGTGGTGGTGGCGGTGGTTGTACCAGTGGAATGCCCGCGGGCACTACCGTCGCCACTCGTCGAAGGTCATCCGTCCCTCGGGCCAGGCGGGGCCGTACTTGAGCGTCTTGAACTGGCTCTCGCTGAAGGCGTTGTCGTTGCTCGTGCGGGGCCGCGAGAAGCTCTTGCGGATGCTGAGCGCGAGGTAGAGCTCCGACAGCGGCTGCGCGGTCATCGGCGTGCCGCGGTCGGAGTGGACGACGAGGCCAACGGGGTCGACTCCGCTCGACCTGACGGCCGCGTCGATGAAGTCGCGGGCGAGAGCCGCCGACTCGCCGCGGGCGAGGCGCCATGCGACGACGCAGCGGCTGTAGAGGTCGATGGCGACGTGGAGCGCGTAGTGGCCTCCGCCGAGCGCGGGCAGCTTCGTCACGTCCCACGTCCAGACCTGGTCGGGCCTGGTGGCGACGAGCACGGGCTTCTCGTGGCGGGGGTGCGACGCGATCCTTCGCCGCTCTCGGATCGCCTTGTTTTCCCGCAGGATCCTGTACATCGAGCTCGGCGAGCAGATGTAGGTCCCTTCGGAGAGAAGCGCGGCGTGGACCTCTCTCGGCGTGAGGTCTGCGAAGCGCTCCTCGCAGAGGACGGCGAGGATTCGCGCGCGCTCGTCGCTGCCGATGCGTCGCGGATGCGAACGGAGGCGGACATGCTCGGATCCGGCCTCGGCCCGCGCGCGCCTTCGGTACCAGGTCGCGCGGGAGACGCCGAGCGCGTCGCACGCGGGCTTCACGCCGAGCTCGCGGTGATGGGAATCGACGAGCGTCATGCCCGCCTCCCGTCGCCCGGCGAGGTCGCGTCGCGGTCGATCTCCTCCATCAACTCGGCCATCCTCTTTTCAAGGAGATGCAGCTTCTCCGCGTGCTCGAGCTTCAGGCGGAGGCGCGCGACCTCGCGCTCGAGGCGGGCGTTCTCGTGGCGAAGCTGGCTCTCGGTCGGCGCGGTGCCCGCGGGGACCCGGTCTGGGTGCGCGCGCATGCGCCAGCGCCGCCAGTTGGCAAGATGCGACGTGTAGATGCCTTCGCGGCGGAGGAGCAGGCCGATCTCGCCGGGTCGGGAGCAGGCGTCGGCGGCCTCGAGGATGCGGAGCTTCTCCCGGTCACTGAATCGGCGTCGGACGGGGCGGGATGCGCCTTCAGGCTGGGTGGAGGGATCGTTCGGCATGACGGTGGACACTCCTGGTCGCCCTGATTGTCTGGAGCGATGGGGAGTGTCTCATCATCATTGACACGTAGGGCGTGGAGCCGCTCAGAAGCCGAAGGTCAGGCCGAGGTACGGCCCCTGCAGCACGAGGTCGTATTCGAAGCGGTCCGCGCCCGAACCCGTGCCGTAGTCGACCGAGAGGGCGCGGTAGCCGAGCTCGAGCACGGCCGCGTCGCACAGGCGGATGTCGACGCCCAAGTTGACGTTCCAGCAGAACGACGAACCGCCGCCGCCGACGTCGCCGCGCAGATGGATGCCGAGCGCGTCGCTGAACTCGACGCGCGCGCGGGCGCCGAAGAACCCGTCCACCCACGCCTCGCTCTGCGAGAGCTCGTAGCCGAGACTCGAGGAGAACTTTCCGTACAGCGTGTAGACGCGCGCGCCGGCGAGCGGCTCGAACACGAATCCCGGGGCGTCGTCGCCACGTGCGACCTCGAGGACCGCCAACGCCGCGCCGAGTTCGAAGAGGCCCTGGTTCATCCGGACCGTCGCGACCTCCGACGGGAGCTGGATCCCGTCCGCCTCGAGGCTCAGGAACATCGCATCGCCGAAGAGCGTGCAGCCGTCCCTCGAGGCCTCGACGTGCACCGCGGCCGCGAAGTTGAAGTAGTCGCCGATGGCCTCGAAGGTGTCGCCGACCGAAAGGTCGATGGGCGCCGTCACGCCCTTGATCGTCGCGTGGCCGTCCTGCGCGGGGACCCAGAGGTACGGCGTCAGGTCGAATCGCCACGCATCACGAGATTCCAAATCACGAGATTCCAAATCACGGGAATTCGAATCACGAGATTCCGACTCGCGAGATTTCGACTCACGGGATTCCGACTCGCCACCGAAGCGCGCAGGGAGCGACGGCGTGGCGTCCGCCGCGGGCTGGAACGCGGCTGCGGTCGCCGGCACCGTGCACGCAGCGTGCCCGGAGACGGCGTGCGCGCCGTCGAGCAGCGAGAGCGAGAGGAGCGCCATGGGCGCAGTCAACGTGGCGTTCATCGTTTCATCCTCGGTGAAGTGGCACAAGGCGGCCGAAATCGGAAGGCGGCCGGCATGGGAAGGTCGCCGGCGCGCGCGGGCACTTCATGCCTGAAGCGAGGACACGCGAAGGCGGGGACAGTCTATCCTATCCGACGCCGAAGCGGGCGATCACCGGCCGCCGCGCCCGGGCGGCGTGCGTCGTTCGCCGAAGTACTTCTCGCTCCGGTAGCGGAGCCAGATGCGCAGCTGCACCGGCACCTGTCGGCGCTCGTCGGGCGTGAGCGACTCGTACAGCGCCATCGCCTTCGCACGCTCGCCGCGGCAGGCGGCGTTGCGGTGCTGATCCCAGAGGACGCGCGCATGGCGGATCCGCGCGCAGGTCTCCTTGAGAAGCGCGGCGCGCGTCTGCGGCTTGGCGTCGGATCGCTCGGGGCGTCTCGCTGGCATGGCGTCCTCGCGCGAGCTGGCGGCCCGTCGCGCGACGAGCATGCTACCTTGCGACCGTGCCCCGGCCGTTGGCACGCTCCCGACCGCCCGAGACGCGCTTCGTCATCCTCTTTCCGGGGAGGACCGGCAGTTCGTTCCTCGCGTCGTGCCTCGAGTCGCACCCCGAGGCGATCGCCGAGGGCGAGCGGCTCGTGCGGCAGTCTGCCGACTGGCAACGGACGTGGATCGACGACCTCTACCGCACGCCGCGCAAGCCGCCCGTGCGGGCGGTCGGCTTCAAGACGAAGCTGAAGGACCTCGCCGACCGCGAGGACTTCGCCCGCCTGCTCGACGTGCATGCCGTTCGGATCGTGACCATGGCGCGCCGCAATCTCGTGAAGCTCGCCGTGTCGACGCTCAACGCGCGACGCATCCACGCCGCGACGGGACGCTGGAACAACGTGGCGGACGCCCCGACGCTCGGCCCGCTCGAGGCGGGTGCCGAGGAGATCGCCGCGATGGTCGACCGCTGCGAGCGCGACCAGCGCGAGGTGCTCGCGTTCGCGGAGTCGCTCGCGCGGCCCACGCTCCACCTCGACTACGAGGACCTGCTCGTCGATCGCGACGCGTGGCTCCGCCGCGCGACGGACTTCCTCGAGGTGTCGCCCCTGCCGCTCGCGTCGACGGTCGGAAAGGCGACCGACGACGACCTCCGCGCCGCGCTCGCCCGATACGACGAGGTGCGCGACCACTTTGCGGCAACCGAGCGCGCGGTCGACTTCAGCGACCCCGTCGGATGACGCCGCGCAGCGAGGCGAGCCAGCTGCGCCGCCATTCGCGGGAGACGAGCGCGCGGAGCCCGCGATCGCCCGGGCGATGCGCCGCGAGATGCCGCGCGAGCCATCGCAGGAACCGCCGTCGCGCGCGGCGCTGCGCACCCGCGCGGTGCGAGAGGCTCACGCACGATTCCTCGTGCTGTCGGTAGCGGTGCAGCGGCTCGCCGCCGACGACGACCGGGCCGACGAGCAGGAGTTTCGCGAGGAAGACCTGGTCCTCGTACATCGCCGTGAAGGCGTCGTCGTATCCGCCGACCGCATCGAACGCCTCCATCCGGACGAGCGGCGACTGCGGAGTCGCGCTCGTCCGCGCGAGGAAGACGGGAAGGAGACTCGGCGGCGCGTGAAGGCCCGGAGCGGCGCCGAGGTCCTGCACCGCGTCGTTCCGCGCTTCGCGCCAGGAGGTCCAGCGGAAATTCGGCGTGATCGCGGCGCAGGCGGCGGGATGCTCCGCGAGAAGCGCGAGCTGCCGTTCGAACTTCGCGGGGTCCATACAGTCGTCGTGGTCGAGGAAGGTGATGAACCGCCCTCCCGCGTGGCGACGGCCGAGGTTTCGCGAGGCGCTCATGCCGCGATTCGCGCCGTCGGGATGACGCGCGGTCCGGAAGCGCGGGTCGCGGGCGGCGAAGCGTTCCGCCACCGCGAGCGTGCCGTCGGTCGATCCGTCGTCCACGACGATCGCCTCCCAGTCGCCGATCGTCTGTGCGGCGATCGATTCGAGCGCCTCGCCGAGGAAGCGCTCGCCGTCGCGGACGATGACGACCACCGATACGAGCGGAGCGTCGCCGTCCGCGGTTCGCGCGCCGCGCGTCATGGGCCCACCACCGTTCCGTCCTCGCGGTAGCCGAGGCGCTCCATGAGTGCGGCCGTCTCGCGCCAGACGCGGCGGCTCGCGAGCAGTCCGAGCTCGCGTCGCCAGCGCGCGCGTGCGCCGGCACCGTCGTCGCCCGCGGCGTGCCTCCGATCGAATCCCTCGGGTTCCGCCGGCGGTTCGCCGATCGCACCCGCGGCGGCGAATCGCACGGTGGGCTCGCGCGCGACGAGCGCCGCGAGGTCGCCCGATTCGATGGGAAGTTCGAGGTTCGCGAAGAGCGTGGCGAGCGATCCGACCGGTTCGGCGGCGAGTCGCTCGTGGTGCACGACGGGCGCGTCGGGTGCATGGGCGAGGACCGCCTCGACATGGCGCCGCCAGACCGCGATCGCGGCGGCGAGCGACTTCGGAGCCCAGTCGGCGCCCCAGGCCGTACGCCCCGCCGCAAGGAGCGACGCGACGACCGCGCGGCTGTCGCGGACGGCGTGGATCACGCGCGCGTCGGGAAGCACCTCGCGCACGACATCGAGCCAGAGCGCGTGGTCGGGCGTCTTCTCGACGAGAAGGAGCGCCTCGGGCCGAAGCTCGAGGACGCGCGACGCCATGCGGACCCAGAGTCCGCGCAGTTCGGTGACGAGCTCCTCGCGGTGCCAGTACGCCGCGAGCCCATGCGGCCGCGACATCGCCCGCTTCCGGTCGAAGTCGCGCAGCGCGCCACCGAACGACGCGAAGAAGTGCGACTCCTGCCCGCCCGCACAGCGTGGATCGGCGAGGAGCAGTCGCTGGAGCCGCGTCGTTCCACTTCGCGGCGCCCCCACGATCAGCGCGGGCGCAACGGCGATCCGCTCGAGGTGGCGCGCGGGAACTTCGGACGGCATCGGCGCGAGGATACCTTTCTGGAAAGCCGCGTGGCGCGCGCGTCGAATCCAACTCCGCCGCGGGGCGAACGGCGCGACCATGCTCGATTCCCTCACCGCTCCGCGCTTCCGTCCCTGGATGCGTGCCGTGCTCGCACTCGCGGGTGCCTACAACCTCGTCTGGGGCGCGTGGGTCGTGCTCGCGCCCGACGCGCTCTTCTCGATCGTCGGGATGGAACCGCTCGCGGGCGCGGGGCGCGGCATCTGGCAGTGCCTCGGCATGGTGATCGGCGTCTTCGGTGTCGGCTACCTCGCGGCGAGCCGGGATCCGGTCCGTCACTGGCCGATCGTCCTCGTGGGCCTTCTCGGGAAGATCTTCGGACCGATCGGCTTCCTCTGGACCGCTTCGCGCGGCGAGATCCCGTGGTCCTTCGGCGCGACCATTCCGACCAACGACCTCGTCTGGTGGGTGCCGTTCGCGCTCATCCTGCGCGCGGCGTGGCGGCGCTGATCGAGACGCGGCGCGCGGCGCGGGTCAGGGCTCTCGCCACGAGGCGGTCCAGCCGCCGTCCCGTCGCGCGAACGACGCGCGGCGGTGCCCCTCGCTCGCGAGCGAGAGCCAGTCGATCGCGTCGATCTCGGTGCGGAGGATGGCGAAGTTCGACCTTCCAGGCAGGGTTTCGGATTCGGTCGGCCGACGGTCGCGGACCTCGACGGGGAGGTTCGGCGAAGGCTCGTCGCACGGGGCTCCGGGCGCGGCAGGCGCGAGATAGCAGCGTCGGCTCGTGAGCGCGCTCGCCTCCCAGGCGTCGTCGGCCGCCGCGCCCGCCGACTCGATGCGGGCGGACCCGAGGAGGCGCAACTGCATCGCCCGTTCGGGCGCGTAGAAGTGCCACGCGACGCGCGGTGCGCGGGCGAGCTCCGCGACCTTCGGGCTGCGGAGGTCGGTGTGCGAGCGGATCTCGCCGTGCGCGGCGTCGACCGCGCGCAGCACGAGCGAGCGTACCCGCGGCGTGCCGTCGGGCGCGACGGTCGCGAGCGCCCCGACATGGAAGCCGTGCCGACGGTCGGCGGCACCGGAGGCGAGTTCGTCCCAGCAGCGGGCGAGGATCGCGGCGAGGTCGGGGGTCATCGGGGCGAGGATATCGGCACCGCCGGGACGAGCCGCGCCACTCGGCGAACCCGCACCCGACGCCTCGGGGTGCACCGCCCCGCTCGGACCCATTCCGCAGTCCGACCGCTTCGTGCTACCCTTCGCCCTCCGATGCTAGGCACCCGCCCGCGCACCTCCGAACTCAGGCACACCGCGGCGATCGCGGCGGTGCTCCTCGTGTCGAGCGTCGTGGCGATCGTCGCGGCACTCGCCTCAGCGGGCTCCGCGGACGCGGGCGACCGGATGCGTCGCGCCGACAGCCGCCTGACGCTCGACCCGCTCGGCGCGTTCGGCGTCGTCCGCGAAGCCGCCCCAGGAGGCGCACCGCTCGCGCCCGCCCCCGGCTTCCGCCAGGCGTTCGCGGCGAGCGCCACCGGCGCCCCCGCCGCGCACCTCGCCGATCGAACCTCCGCGGTCCACGCGCGCGAGCGCCTCGGATTCGGCTGGCCCTCGCGCATCGCCGCCCTCGGCCGCGGCGCGCTCGCGCCGCCGCTCGGCTGACCGCTCGCGCGCCCCCGCGCGACCGACGCCCTCCCAGCGCCCCGCGCGCCCGTCGTCACGACGGCTTCTTCATTTCACATCACGAATCCGCCGATCGAAGCCCCTCCCTCCGCGAGGGACGGGCACGGCTCCCGGCGCCTGCGCGTGGTTCCCCACCAGCGCCCGGCATCCGCGATCGGTTCACGACGGGCGTTCCCCTCGGAGCGCCGCCTGTGGTTCCGTCCACGGGTCTCCATCAGCAAGGTCACCTCATGAGTCAGCTCCTCAAAGGCATCCCCGTTCTCGACTGGTTCGTCCGCGTCACCATGGGCACGAAGAACCAGCGCGATGTGAAGCGCTACCTCAGGATCGTCGAGCAGGCGAGCGCGCTCGAACCCGACATGCGCCGCCTCACCGACGCCGAGCTGCGCGGGAAGACCGAGGAATTCCGCACCCGCATCGCGGGCGGCGAGAAGCCCTACGCGATGATCCCCGAGATCTTCGCCGCCGCGCGCGAGGCGATGGACCGCTCGGTCGGCATCCGCAACGTCTTCAACCCCGCGCGCGACGCCGATCTGAACCGCGACGGCCAGGTGAACGCCGACGACGTCTTCGATCCGTCGCGCCTCCCCGCGCGCGTCCGCCCGATCTACGACGAGACCCTCGCCGCCATGCGCGCGCTCGAGCCGATCGCGCCCGAGGGCGACTTCCGCGGCCACCACTCGATGATCGAGGGCTGGCAGCGCCTCGACATCCCGCTCGAGGTCTACGAGGCCGTCCGCGAGATCTACCCGACCTCGCGCCCCCCCTTCCGCGCGCGGCCGTTCGACGTGCAGCTCATCGGCGGCATCGTGCTCGCCGAGGGGAAGATCGCCGAGATGAAGACGGGCGAGGGCAAGACGATCGTCGGCCCGCTCGCCTGCTACCTCGCCGCCTGCGAGCGCAAGCAGGTCCATGTCGTCACGGTGAACGACTACCTCGTCCAGCGCGACCGCGACTGGACCTTCCCCTTCTTCCGCGCGCTCGGCCTCACCGTCGGCGCCATCCACCCCCAGCACATGCAGGGGCCGTGGGAGAAGAAGACCGCCTACAGCTGCGACGTCGTCTACGGGACGACCAGCGAGTTCGGCTTCGACTACCTCCGCGACAACATGAAGACGCGGCCCGAGGAGCAGCTGCAGAAGTCGCGCGGGTTCGCGATCGTCGACGAGGTCGACTCGATCCTCATCGACGAGGCGCGCACGCCGCTCATCATTTCGGGCGCCGCGCACAGCTCGCAGCCCCGCTACGACCTCGCCGACCGGATCGCCCGCCACCTAGTCGCGCGCCAGGGCGAATGGAACGCCGAGGACGAGGGCTGCCGCGAGATCCAGCGGCGCATCTCGGGACTCGAGGGCGACATCCGGAACGCCCGCGAGAAGTCCGCGGTGCCCGCGCTCAAGCGCGAGATGGACGAGGCGCGCAGGGAGCTCGCGACGGCCGAGGCGCGCCGCGACCGCTTCAAGCAGTTCTACGAGGTCGAGCTCGACAAGAAGTCGGCGACGCTCACCCACGACGGCGTCGAGGAGGCGCAGCGCTTCGCGAAGACGCTCGATTCGTCGGTCGGCAGCTTCTATGTGGGCGACAACATCGACCTTCCCCACCTCTGCGAGCAGGCGGTGCGCGCGCACACCGTCTACCAGCGCGACCGCGACTACGTGGTCGCGCCCGACGAGCAGGGCGTCGCGGGCGTCGTCATCGTCGACCAGAACACGGGCCGCAAGATGGTCGGCCGCCAGTGGTCGGACGGTCTCCACCAGGCCGTCGAGGCCAAGGAGGGCGTCAAGATCAAGGAAGAGACGCAGACGATGGCGACCATCACCATCCAGAACTACTTCAAGCTCTACGAGCGGCTCTCGGGCATGACCGGCACCGCCGACACCGAGGCGACCGAGTTCCACGAGATCTACCGCCTCGACGTGGTGTCGATCCCGACGAACCTCCCGATCGCGCGCTTCGACCGCCAGGACAAGGTCTACCTCTCGCAGAAGGACAAGTGGAGCGCGATCGTCGAGGAGATCAAGCGCTTCCACGACGTGGGGCGCCCCGTCCTCGTCGGCACGACGAGCGTCGAGCGCAGCGAGCTCGTCGCGCGCATGCTCGCGACGAAGTACCAGATCCGCCACGAGGTCCTCAACGCCAAGCAGCACGACCGCGAGGCGGAGATCGTCGCGGGCGCGGGCGAGCTCGGCGCGGTGATGATCGCGACGAACATGGCCGGCCGCGGCACCGACATCAAGCTGCGCGCCTTCACGCGCGAGCAGCTCGTCGAGCACTGGAAGCGCCGCAACATCTGCCCGAAGGAGGCGACCGCCGCGATGCCCGACGAGGAGATCGTCGGCCTCTGCTACCGCCACCTCGCCGAGCGCATCCTCGGGAAGGACGCCGCCTCGGGCAAGGACGCGCCCGCGCTGCGGCTCGCGCTCTGCCGCCACTGGGCGGTCGACTTCGCGAAGGTGCCGCCGAAGAAGGCCGACGCCGCCAGCCTCGAGCAGCTCGTCGAGACGCTCGACGACGCGGGCTTCCCGCCGCTCCACCGCCTCGAGATCTGGTCGCATGTCGAGGAGATGGGCGGCCTCCACATCGTCGGCACCGAGCGCCACGAGAGCCGCCGCATCGACAACCAGCTGCGCGGCCGCGCGGGACGCCAGGGCGACAACGGCTCGAGCCGCTTCTTCCTCTCGATGGAGGACGACCTGATGAAGCTCTTCGCCGGCAAGGCGATGCTCACGGTCCTCTCGAAGCTCGGCATGAAGGAGGGCGACGACCTCGAGGATCCGATCCTCTCGCGCTCGATCGAGAAGGCGCAGCGCAAGGTCGAGGAGCGCAACTTCCAGATGCGCAAGAACATCCTCGAGTACGACGAGCCCATGGAGCACCAGCGCCGCGCGTTCTACGGCCTGCGCCAGCCGATCGTCGAGGGACGCGGCGTGAAGGAGGCGGTGCTGCGCTACGTCGAGGAGTCGATCGAGCGCGCCGCCGAGGACTACCTCGGCAAGATGCACGTCCCGAACACGATCGCCGAATGGGTGCGCGAGCACTGCGGCGTGCGGATCGAGCCCGAGCGCTTCCTCAAGCGCGACCGCGACGAGATCGAGCGCCTCATCCGGATCGACGCCGCCGAGGAGGCGCAGGAGGCGATCCGCGCGACCGCGGGCGAGTGCCTGCCCGTCGAGCTCGAGCCCGAGGAGTGGGACGCGGAGGGCTTCGCGGCGTGGGTCGCCTCGCAGTTCGGCGCGTCGCTCTCGCCGAACGAGATCCGCGCGGGCGACCGCGACGCGACGATCCGGCGCGCGAGCGCCGCGGCCATCGAGAAGTTCCAGGAGATGGACCTCGGCCCCGTCGCCGACTTCCTCGTGCCCGACTTCGGCGCGCGGCAGCTCGCGGAGTGGGCGCGACGGAAGTTCGGGGGCGAGTTCGACGCGTCGCTCTTCGCGGGCGTCGAGACGCCCGCGGCGGCGGCCGACAAGCTCGTCGCCCGCGCGCTCGAGGTCTACCACGAGCGCGAGATCCAGTATCCGATCGACTTCGCGATCGAGTCGACGAACGCCGCGCTCCAGCAGAACCCCGCGGGCGCGCTCGCCCAGTTCTGCGCCTGGGTGAAGTCGCGCTACGGGCTCGACTGGAATCCCAACGAGCTCCCCTCGACCGACCCGACGGAGCTCCGGCGGCTCCTCGCCGAGCGCGCGCGCGCGATCGGCCCCGCGGAGATCGCGGCACGCGCCTCCGCCTGCCTCTCGAAGGGACGCGACGCCGACTCGATCGCGCGCTGGTTCGCGGAGGAGTGCCTCCTTCGCCTCGGCGAGCACGAGCTCGAGCAGGCGGCGAAGGACCCCGACGGGTTCGTGCGCGCGAAGGTCGAGGATGTCGTGCGCCTCGAGCTCACCCAGTTCGAACGGTGGATCCTCCTGCGCACGCTCGACGACGCGTGGAAGGACAACCTCCACGAGATGGACCGGATCCGCGACTCGATCGGTTTCCGCGCCTTCAGCCAGAAGGATCCGCGCATCGAGTTCAAGCGCGAGAGCGCACGGGCGTTCAACGAGATGCAGGACACGATCCGCGGCCGCGTCACCGACATCGCGTTCGTCGGGCGGCTCGCGCCGCCGGCGCCCCGCATGATGCCGAGGCCGCAGGTCGCGCCCGTGGCGATGGCCGCCGCGGGTGCTGGCGCGGACGCGGCGGACGCCGCTGCCGACGGGGCGACGGAAGCCGCGCGGCCGAGCGTCGCGCCGGCCCCGGCGATCCCCGCGCCCGCCGAGCAGACCACGCAGGCGGAACCGGTCGATCCCGCGTCGATTCCCGTCGTCGGGCGAAACGAGCCGTGTCCGTGCGGCAGCGGTCTCAAGTACCGCCAGTGCCACGGGAAGAAGCCCGAGGCGAGCGCCTGAGCGCGCCCGTCGCGGCGACTTGACGCTCGCGCGGAAGTCGCTAGCATTCTTCCCTTCTCGCCTCGTTAGCTCAGCCGGTAGAGCAGCTGACTCTTAATCAGCGGGTCGTAGGTTCGATCCCTACACGAGGCATCGTCGGAAGGCCGCCATCAGGCGGCCTTCCTTCGTTTGACGCAGCCCGTGCGGCCGCAGGGCCTCCGCGAGGCCACCGCGCCCATCTCGCAGTGGCACCCGAGGCGCGGGTACATTCCGAGTCATGAGCGACGAACCATGAGCGACGAACCGCGGACGCGGGATGACGAGGCCGAGCTCGATCGCCTGCGCGCGCTCGGAGCGATGGTCGTTCACGACCTCGGAAACGCGATCTTCGCGATCACGGGACGGACGCAGCTGCTCGAGCGGCGCGCGGCCGACGACGCGACGAAGGCGTCGGCGCGGGAGATCCTCGGATCGGTCCGCATGCTCGAGGAACTCCTCGCGCGACTTCGCGTGGCGTGCCGAGGTGAACGCGCGGCATCGGCGGCGGAGCGCTCCCTCGCCGGCGAGGACGCACCCGTGGCGGTGAGGCGGCCCTCTCTTCGCGAGGTGATCGCGCGGGCGCTCGCGGACCTGCCTTCGCCAGGCGCCGCGCTCGTCCCACTCGCCGAACTCGCGCCCTCCGACGCGCGCTGCGAGGTTTCGCCGGACGATCTCTCGCGCGCGATCGTCCAGTGCCTCGAGGCCCATGCGCGATGGGGCCTGGCGTCTCCCGCCGCACGCCTCGAGGTCTCGACGGAGGACGACCCCACCGTCACGATCCGACTCGAGTCTCGCGCGCATCCGCAGGCGCCCGACCGCTTCGTCGCACCGTCGCTCCTCGCGGGCGAGCCCGCCCTCGAGCAGCTCGGGCTGCTCGCGGCGCAGCGGGCGATCCGCGAGGTGGGCGGCCGCGTCGCGTGGAGCGTTGTGGGCGAGGGTACGGCGCGACTGCTGACGACCGCCATCGCCATTCCGATCACGCGCGGAATCCCGCTCGAACTCGAGGCTTCCGCGCGCGCGCGCGGCGCGACCGCCCCCGCGGGTGCCGCCGACCCTGCTGGCACGCACGACGGCGATCACGACTGCGACGCCTGCCTCGCCGACGCGCGCCCGCGCCGCGTCCTCATCGCCGACGACGATCCCGCGGTTCGCGCGATCCTCGTCGCCGTCCTCGAATCGGTCGGCGACGACGTCGACACGATCGACGATCCCTCGGCGATCGTCGGACGCGACGACCTCGCCTCGTTCGATGTCGCGATCCTCGACGCGGGCGGCGGCGGCCTCGGCGCACTCGATCGGCTGCGCGCCCTCGGCAACGATCTTCCCGTCCTTCTCGCGAGCGGCGACCTCGTCGAGCGCGCCGACGACCCGCTCACGCGCACCGCGCTGAAGCCCTTCGACCTCAAGCGGCTCGACCACGCGCTCGCGACGCTCGCGGCGCTCCGTCAGCGCGGCTGAGCGCCCGCGGCGATCGGCGCCATCGCGCGCGCGACGGGCGCGAGCGGCTCGGGGAGGCGATCGAGCGGAAAGAAGCCCATCTCGTTGTACTCCCAGCCGAACTCGGGCGGCGTCCGTCCGTCGAGCGTGACGCGGAAGACGATCTCCCAGCTGCGCGCCCCCGGATCGAAGAGGAGCGCGCGCGCGACCGGCGCCGTCGCGGCTTCACGGCCGATCTCGAGTCCCGCCTCCTCGCGCAGCTCCCGCGCGAGCTGCGCCACGGGTTCGACCCCGGGTTCGAGCCCGCCACCGGGAACGAACTCCCACGCGCCCGGGTAGTACGCGACCGACCGCGAGCGGCGCCCCATCAGGAACCCGCGCGCATCGCTTGCGATCCCCTTCACGCCGAGCGACCGCACGCCGAGATCGGGCCCGTCGCGCTGCACCGCGTAGAAGCGGTACGCGCACTCCTGCACATGGATCTGGACACCGCCGTGACCGTTGCGGCTCGTTCCGAGCACCGCGAGGATCCGTCCATCGAAGGCGCGCGGGTGGGACGCGCGGAACGCCTCCCAGCGCCGTCCGACCTCGTCGAGCGGCGCGCGCTCGGGGACGAAGACGCCGGGCACCGTCGCCAGCACCGGCGGCCGCCTGAGGTGAATGGTCCGCGCCTCGTCCATCGCCGCGCCGATGCCTCCATGCCGCGCCAGATCCGCCCCGAGGGGGATCGCGCACGCGATTCCACTACACTCCGCCCCCATGACGAGCACCCAGTACCGTAGCGCGCCGTCCGAAACGACGGGCATGCCAGGCGGAATCCCCTTCATCGTCGGCAACGAGGCCGCGGAACGATTCTCCTTCTACGGGATGAAGACGATCCTCGCCGTCTTCATGACGCAGTACCTCGTCAGCTCGGCGGGAACGCCCGACTACATGACGCAGACGCAGGCGCGCGAGTACGTCGCGCTCTTCGTCGCGAGCGCCTACTTCTTCCCGATCATTGGCGCGCTCATCGCCGACGCCTTCCTCGGGAAGTACCTGACGATCATGATCCTCTCGGTCGTCTACTGCCTCGGGCACGGGGCGCTCGCGCTGATCGACCTCCCGTCCCCCTTCCTGCAGGCGACCTTCGAGCCGAAGACCTACATGGTCATCGGCCTCCTCCTCATCGCGGTCGGCTCGGGCGGCATCAAGCCGTGCGTCTCGGCGCATGTCGGCGACCAGTTCGGCAAGTCGAACAGCCACCTCCTCTCGAAGGTGTTCGGCTGGTTCTACTTCTCGATCAACTTCGGCAGCTTCTTCTCGACGCTGCTCACGCCGTGGCTCCTCAAGCACTACGGCCCCGGCTGGGCCTTCGGCGTCCCCGGCATCCTGATGGCGCTCGCGACCTTCGTCTTCTGGCTCGGTCGCCACCGCTACATCCACATCCGGCCGAAGGGCTTCGGATTCGTGACCGAGACCTTCTCGCGCGAGGGCCTCGGCGCGATCGCGCGGCTCGTCTCGATCTACGTCTTCGTCGCGGTGTTCTGGTCGCTCTACGACCAGTCGGGCGGCGCGTGGGTGCTGCAGGCGTCGCAGATGAACACGAACTTCCTCGGGATCACCTGGCTCGAGTCGCAGGTGCAGGCGATCAACCCGCTCCTGATCCTCTGCTACATCCCGCTCTTCTCGTATGTGGTCTATCCACTCGTCGGGAAGGTGGTGCGCCTGACCCCGCTTCGGAAGATCGGCGCGGGCCTCTTCCTGACCGTCGTCGCGTTCGGCATCTCGGCGACGGTCCAGCAGAAGATCGACGCCGAGCAGTCGGCGTTCCTCGCGAAGATCGAGCCGATGGTCGCCTCGGGCGCGATCGACATGCCCAAGACGAAGGAGGCGCTCGCCGCGGTCGAGCGCAACGCGACCATCCTCTCGCTCGACGCGCTCTCCGAGAAGGTCGCCGCGGACGCGGCCCTCGCCGCCGATCCCGCGTGGCAGCGCGAGGTGTCGGGCGCGCTCGCGGCCGGCGGCATCGCGGTCGCGGGCGACGGCACGCGCCACGACGCCGAATGGCCGTCGATCGCGTGGCAGCTCTTCGCGTACGTCGTCCTGACGGCGGCCGAGGTGCTCGTCTCGATCACCTGCCTCGAATTCAGCTACACGCAGGCGCCGAACAAGATGAAGTCGCTCATCATGAGCCTCTATCTCCTCAGCGTCTCGGCCGGCAACTTCCTCACCGCGCTCGTGAACCGCTTCACGCAGGACGCGGACGGCAACTCGACGCTCGTGGGCGCCCAGTACTACTGGTTCTTCACCTGGCTCATGCTCGGCGCGGCGGTGGTGTATCTCGTCGTGTCGAACTTCTACCGCGAGAAGGTCTACCTGCAGGATTCCGCGGAGAGCGAGGCGACGGCGCCGCACTGAGCGCCGTCTCCGGGGCGGTCGCGTGCGGTCACGGGCGCGCGCCGGCGCGCGCGATCCGCTCAGAAGCCCAGCGGCAATCCGAGCGTGATCCAGAGGACGAGGAACGCCGTCCACACCAGAAGCGCGGCGACGCAGTACGGCGCGAGCAGCGCGATGAGCGTGCCGAGCCCCGCGTCCTTCCGGTAGCGCTGGATCGCGATCAGGATGACGACGAGATAGGGCGACAGCGGCGCGATCGGGTTGGTGCAGGAGTCGCCCACGCGGTAGGCCGCCTGCACGACCTCGGGCGCGACGCCCGCGCTCCCGAGCATCGGCACGAGGATCGGCGCGAGGAACGCCCACTTCGCGCTCGCGCTCGACACGAGCAGGTTGAGAAGCGCGACGACGACGACGATCGCCGCCACCATCGCGCCCTCGCCGACGCCGAGCGACTTGATGAGCTCGCCGCCCGCGACTCCGAGCACGCTCGTCAGGCCCGACTGGCGGAACCACGCGATCGTCTGTCCCGCGAAGAAGGCGAGGACGAGGTAGGTGCCCATCGCCGACATCGACTGGCCCATCCGCCGCGCGATGCAGCGATCGCTGCGGATCTCGCCCGAGACGAGCCCGTACGCGACGCCCGGCACGAGGAAGAGGACGAGGATCATGGGAACGATCGCCTCGCTCCAGGCGGGGACGAGGACGCCCGAACCCGCGCGCGGCATCGTGCCGTGGAGCGGTCCGCCCTCGACGAGCGCCATCGCGAGGAACGCGCCTCCCGCGACCGCGAGCGCGACGAGCGCCGCGAGGAGCCCGCGTCGCTCCGAACCATCGAGTTCGGGCGCGCCGCGCGCGACGCCGCCTTCGGCGATCTGCGCGTCGACCTCCGCGCGCGAGAACCGCGGCTCGACGATCCGCGCCGTCACGAACCAGCCGAGGAGCGTGAGGAAGGGCGTCGACGCGACCATGAACCAGTAGTTCGCCGTCGGCTGGACGACCGCGTCGGGGTCGAGGACCTGCGCCGCGCCCTGGGTGAGGCTCGAGAGAAGCGGATCGAGGCTGGTCACGAGAAGGTTCGCGCTGAAGCCGCCCGCGACGCCGAAGGTCACCGCCGCGATCCCGACGAGCGGCGACCGTCCGAGCATCGCGAAGACGCCCGCCGCGAGCGGCGGCAGCACGACATAGCCCGCGTCCGACGCGGCGTTCGAGCAGATCCCGATGAAGACCATCGCGGGCGTCAGCAGGCGCGCGGGCGTCCACGCGACGAGAAGCTTGAGGAGCGCCGTGAAGAGCCCCGTCCGCTCGGCGACGCCGATCCCGAGCATCGCGACGAGCACGATCGCGAGCGGCGGGAAGTCGAGGAAGTTCCGCAGCGCGCTCGTGAGGATCCAGCGGATGCCCTCGCTCGAGAGGAGATTCGTCACGCCGAGCGTCTTCGACGGATCGCGCGGATCGGTGACGGACCACCCCATCGAGGCGCCCACGGCGCTCAGGACGAGGACCACGACGCCGAGAAGGACGAAGAGCGTCGCGGGATCGGGAAGCCGGTTCCCGACGCGTTCGACGATCGCGAGCAGGCGCCCGATCGCGCCCTGCGAGGCGAGTTCGCGGGCATCGTTCGATCCGTTCATGGCGTGTCCTTTCGGGGCGGCCGCGCGGGCCTGTCCTTGTGAGTTCGGCGGGCGTTCCGCCATCCCTGCGAAACGCCGCGGCGTCGCTCGCTCAAGCGCGCACGAAGGTCCCGCGCTTCAGGTCCTTCACGACGCCGGGAAAGCGCAGCACGCGGTTGTGCATCGCGACATAGGTCCCCGGCTCGAGGAGCTGCACCGCGAGCAGCGCCTCGGTCACATTCTGGGTCGCATCGGTGCGGCGCATCTCGTAGGGGCGCATGGCGCCGGTCAGGACGATCGCCTTCGCCGCTCCCCCGCGCGCCGCGAGCCGCTCGTGGATGCGCTCGCCCGTCTTCGCGAGCCGGTCGGTGCCGTGCACGATGACGACGCCGTCGTGATTGCGCGACATGAGTTCGGCGGTGTCGGCGATCAGGTCGTGATCGGCCTCCGACATCTCGGTCGAGTCCTTGTTCATCAGCGGGATGCGGTCGATCGTCACGCCGTGAAGTTCGAGCGACGCGAGCAGGAGGTCGAGGACGCTCACGTTGTTCGCGAGCACCCCGCCGAGCTCGTCGTAGGTCTTCTCGATGGTGCCGCCCGTCGAGATGAGGGCGATGCGGAAGGGAGAGTCGGCGGCGCGCGCGGCGGGCATGGGCGCGGAGGATACCGCGCGGCGCCCGCGACCGAAGTCGCCGCCCCCCATGCGTTTCACGAGCGTTTCACGTGCGTTTCCCGTCTTCGACCGTCAGAGCACCCGTTCGGCCCGCGGATAGCTGCCGAGGACCGCGAGCCGCGCGCAGTGGCGGCGCGCCTCGTCGAGCGCCCGCTGCATGGGGGGATCGTCCCGATGGGCGAGCGCGTCGATGAAGAAGAGGTAGTCCCAGTGCGCGTCGCCCGAGGGGCGCTTCTCGATGTGCGAGAGGTTGACGCCTTCGCGCCGGAACGCCTCGAGGACATCGACGAGCGCGCCCGCCCGGTCGGAGAGGGCGAACCACATGGTGGTCTTGTCGTTGCCCGTCGGGGCGACGGGCTCCCGACCGATCACGAGGAAGCGCGTCACGTTGCCCGCGCGGTCCTCGATTCCGTCGTAGAGCGTGCGTACGCCGTGGAGTTCGCCCGCGAAGCCCGACGCGATCGCCGCCGCATCGGCCTCCTCGCGGGCGCGCAGGACGGCCGCGCTCGTACTCGCCTCGGCGACGAGTTCGGCCTTCGGGAAGATGCGCGCGCACCACTGCCGGCACTGGGCGAACGCCTGCGGCTTCGAGTAGATGCGGCGCACGGCGTCGGGCGCGTGGTTCGTGAGCAGCGCGAGCCGCACCGCGACGAGCGCCTCGGCGCGGATCGAGACCTCGTGGGCGAGGAGCGCGTCGAGCGTCTCGAGGATCGAGCCCGCGCTCGAGTTCTCGTAGGGCACCATGCCGTGGTCGCAGCGGCCCGCGGCGACCTCGAGGACCGCATCCTCGATCGTGGGAACGAACGCGATCTCGACGCTCGACCCGAAGTGGCGCACCGCGGCGAGATGGCTGAAGCTCCCCTCGGGTCCGAGCGCCGCCACCCGGAGCGGGCGCTCGAGGGCGAACGACCCCGACATGATCTCGCGGAAGACGGCCTCGATCGTGCGCGCGCCGAGCGGCCCGGGATTGCGCGCGACCGCGCGCTCGATGACGGCGCGCTCGCGGCTTGGAACGTAGATCGAGACCCCCGTCCCCCGCTTCGACCGCCCGACCTCGACCACCAGGCGCGCGCGCTCGGCGAGGAGCCCTACGAGCCGCTCGTCCACCGAGTCGATCAGCGTGCGCAGTTCATCGAGCGGGCGTGGCGGGTGGCCGTCGGGGCCAGCGTCGGGAGCGGTGTGGCGGGGTTCGTCTCTCGCGTCCATCTTCGGTTCCACGCGGGGTCTCTCGGCGACGGGGGTCGCGCGCCGTCGGGCGACGGGTATCCTGCTATCGGTCGGCGCGACGGGTGAATCACGAGATTCCCCGCCCACCACCGCAGTTTCCCATCGACGCATGCATCATCCGGCGCTCCTTCCGCTCCCGCCACTCGTGGCCCAGTCGATGGGCGAGGGGCGTGAAACCGTCGAAAGCCTCGGGCGGGAGCTGCAATCGCTCCCCATCGCGAGCGCCGCGCCCGCGCTCCTCCTCGCGCTCCTCGGAGTCGTCCTCCTCGTCTCGGGCAGGCATCTCCTCCGCCCCGTCCTCGTGGTCGCGCTCCTCGCTCTCGGCGCGACCGTCGGCGGCACGATCCTCGGCGGATGGCTGCCGGCGATCGCCGGGCTGCCCGCCGCCCTCCTCGGCGCGGTGGCGGGCGTCGTCCTCGCGGCCGTCGCCTGGCGCGTCCTCTACGGCGTCGCGACGGGCGCCGTCGGGGGATTCGCGGCGGCGCTGCTCGCGCTCGTCGTCGTCCATGCGGGGTTCATCGATGCGCGCACGCCCGAAGGCGCCACACCTCCCGCGGGCGAACACGAGGCGATCCGACTCGACGAGGTCGCCGAGCGCGAGGCGATCGTCGACGCCGCGCCCGCCGCCATCCGCCCGCTCGTCGCCTGGTCGCTCGAACACTGGCACGCCGAGGAACCGCAGGTGCGGACGCTCCTCCTCGCCGCCGCAGGCGCGGGGCTCTTCATCGGCTTCGCGATCGGTCTCTGGCTCCCGCAGCAGGCCGCGGCCGCGCTCACGAGCCTCACGGGATCGCTCTTCGCGCTCCTCGGCGGAATGCCGCTCGCCGCGGCGTTCACGGGGCGCGCGCCGTCCGAGGTCGCACCGATCGGCTGGCTCCTCCTCTGGCTCGCCCTCGCGGCGGCGGGCTGGATCGTCCAGTCCTGGCGCGAGCCGCGGGCCGCGCGGAGCGCCGCCGCGTCGACGGCGCCAGCAGCGCGCGAGTAGCAGCACGCGAGTAGCATCGCGCGCCATGGACCACTTCGCCTATCGCGATGGCGCGCTCTTCTGCGAGGAACTTCCCGTGCGCGACATCGTCGACGCGGCGGGGACCCCCTCCTTCGTCTACTCGCGCGCGACGCTCGAGGCGCACTTCGATCGACTGACCGCCGCCTTCGCGCCGATCGCGCCGCTCCTCTGCTATTCGGTGAAGAGCTGTCCGAACCTCGGCGTCCTGCGCGTCCTCGCCGCGCGCGGCGCGGGCATGGATGTCGTCTCGGGCGGCGAACTGCACCGCGCGATCGCGGCGGGCGTCGATCCCGCGAAGTGCGTCTACGCGGGCGTCGGCAAGACCGACCGCGAGCTCGTCCTCGCGATCTCGTCCGGGATCGGCCTTCTCAACTGCGAGAGCGAGGAGGAGTTCGAGAACATCGCCCGCCTCGCGGGCCAACTCGGGCGCGAGGTCGGCGTCGCGCTCCGCATCAATCCCGATGTCGACCCGAAGACCCACCGCTACACCTCGACCGGGAAGAAGGAGACGAAGTTCGGCGTCGATCTCGAGCGCGCGCGGCGATTCTTCGCGCGCTTCGGCGGCGACCGCTTCGCGCGGCTCGAGGGGCTCCACCTCCACATCGGTTCGCCGATCTACACGGTCGACCCGTACCGCGAGGCGCTCGCGAAGACCGCCGCCCTCGTCGACGACCTCGCCGCCGACGGTCACGCCATCCGCTCGATCGACCTCGGCGGCGGATTCGGCGCCGACTACGAGAGCAGCCAGTCGCCGCCGCTCACCGACTACGCAAGCGCCATCCTCCCGCTCGCGAAGCCGCTCCACGACCGCGGCATCCGCTTCATCCTCGAGCCGGGGCGGACGATCGCGGGCAACGCGGGCATCCTCGTCGTCCGCGTCCTCTACACGAAGACCTCGGGCGACAAGCGCTTCCTCATCTGCGATGGCGGAATGAACGCGCTCCTGCGCCCGTCGCACTACGGCAGCTTCCACTTCATCTGGCCCGTCACGCCGGGCGTCGGCCGCGAACCGCCGCGCCGCACGCCCGTGCCCGAGGTCGCGGGACTCCTCGCGCAGGATGTCGTGGGGCCGCTCTGCGAGACCGGCGACTTCCTCGCGCTCGACCGCGCGCTCCCCGCCGACATCGGGCGCGGGGACCTCCTCGCCGTCTTCACCGCGGGCGCGTACGGCATGAGCATGGCGAGCCGCTACAACTCGTCGCCGCTTCCGGCGGAAGTCCTCGTTTCGGGCAGTTCGGCCGAGCTCGTCCGCGAGCGCGAGGACTACGATGCGCTCGTCGCCCACGAGCGCGCGCCGCGGGCGCTCGAAGTCCGTCGGGCGGATCGCGCGGAACACGCCGCGCTCGACCATGCACCGGCCTGACGCGATGATCCTCTTCACCAGCGACCTCCTCTTCGGAAGCAAGATCCTCGGCGCCGCGAAGCACGCGGGGCTGCGCGGGCAGGGCGTGCGCTCGCGAGGGGCGCTCGGCGAGCGCGCGGCGGCCGCCACCCACTACTTCCTCGATCTCGAGGCGGAGCTCGGCGACGGCGAATCGCCCGAAGCACTCCTCGAGGCCGCGCTCGGACACCCGCACCTCACGGTCGTCGCGTTCGCGGGGCATCTCCAGACCGAGCGCCTGCGTCGGGCGAAGGAACGGCTGACCTCCTCGGGAATCCCCCACGAGGTCCACTCGCGCGGTTCGCTGTACCAGCGACTCGCCGCCCTGCTGCCGCCCGTCCTCCCGGTCGAATCGACACCCGCCGCGCGCGGCGAGCATCCCGGCGACGGAAGGCCCGCCTGATGGTCGGCCGCGAACCCGACGGCGTCTGGGTGACGCTCAAGGAGGTCGTCCACGCCGCGCCCGGCGAGGTCGCGAGTTCGATCGCCGACGCGACCGGCCTCTGCCGCTGGCTGACGGTCGGCGCCGACCTTCCCGAGGATCCCGATCCCGACGGCCATGCGCGCGCCACCTTCGCGTGGGACCGCGAATGGAAGCAGACGATCGAGGTCGCGCTCCTCGACCACGACACCGCCCGCCGCCACGACGGCCACGCCCTCATCCGCTTCGGCTGGCATCCCGACCCGCTGAGCGAATCCGTCGTTCCGGTCGAGATCGCGATCTCGCCCCTTCCCGACCGCGGCGGCGACACCGGCGGCGCCCGCGTGATCCTTCGCCACGGCCCCTTCGCCGAGGACGCCGACGCCCTTCTGGTGATGGCCCACAGCGCCGAACGCTGGCGCTGGTACCTCTGCAACCTGCGCTCCGTCCTCGAGGCGAAGCACGACATGCGCGCGATCCGTCCGCTCTAGCGAATTACTTGATTCGAAAGTAGAACGCGCCAGGCTCGTTCGATCGCAGCAGAAACGGACAGACCGAGCGAAGCGCCTCGAAGTGACGATGCTTGAGAAAGTTCAATGCAGCGACGACTTCATATCGCACGCTACCGGCGAGCATGACTTCGAGCAGATACTGCTCGTTCCAGAACTTCACCTTGTCCACAACCCAGCTCGCCGGGTAGTCCCTTGGGGTGAAGATGTCATGCACATGAACGAGGACGCCTTTCCTGAGCCTGGGAATGATGCTTTGAAACTCGAAGAGTACATCGCCCTGAGGGCGAATCATGTGCGACGAATCTATGAAGAGAAGGTCGCCTTCCTCCAGCGCACTGAAGAGCGAAAGCTCCGTGTCCTCGATCCTGGCGCGGATGACTTCGATTCCGAGCTCCTCCAGCCATGGATTCTCATAGGGCTCCACGCAGATGTGTCGGCACTGAATTCCCGACTCCGCCTCGGTCGCACGCACCGCAAGCTGAATGATCTTGCTACTGCCGCCGCAACCGATCTCCAGTACCTTTCTCGGTCGCACCGTTCGAAGGATGCTGTAGAGGAATTCTGCATCGCCGGGGCCATACTGTGTGTCTGCGAGCGGGAACGCACGACCAATCCCGGGAAGTTCAGCAGTCGGCCACCGTTCAATTTCGCTCGTCCATCGAAGGCTTCTGAGGAGCTCCAGCTGGTCGGCCTCGCGGAGATCAAGACCGGGTAGTTCTCTCTCAACCGCGAGCGAATGGCGCAGGTGCCTCGGGTTGAACAACGGCTCGTAGTAGTGGTCGATGATCGGAAACACTCCGAGACGCGTGAGCGCGCGGCGCGTCCTCGGCAGGTTCTTGACGCCGCGCCTGCGAAACTCGCGCAGCAGCCATCCGGCACCCAGCATCGGAACGATTGCCAGCCAGTCAAGCACCGCCGCGTTCGGGCGCATGCGCCATCGCGGGGAGCGGTTCTGCCAAAGACGAGGATCCATATTCCCCGTATCGGCAATCGGCGACTGAGCCATTCACGATGCAGGCGGCTCCCTGCACGGGTCGCGAACACGGTATCCGCGGCCGTATACTCGTCGCCCATGTTCGAAGGTCTCACCGAACGCCTTTCCGGCGCCTTCCGCTCGCTCTCGGGCCGCGGCGCCATCTCCGAATCGAATGTCCGCGAGGCGCTCGCCGAGGTCGAGACCGCGCTTCTCGAGGCCGATGTCGAACTCGGGGTCGCGCGGGCGTTCGTCGCGAGCGTGCTCGAGAAGGCCGTCGGCCGCGAGGTGACGAAGAGCCTGAAGCCCGGGCAGGAACTCGTCGGCATCGTCCACGACGAACTCGTCGCCCTGATGGCGGGCGGCAGCGCCGACGAGGCCGAGGGTGCGCGCATCTTCCTCGTCGATCCGGGCCCGACCGTCGTCATGATGTGCGGCCTGCAGGGCTCGGGCAAGACGACGACCTGCGGCAAGCTCGCCGCCTACTTCAAGAAGATGGGGCGCTCCGTGCTCGTCGCGGCGGCCGACCTGCAGCGCCCCGCGGCGGTCGAGCAGCTCGAGCAGGTCGTCGCGGGCGTCGCCGAGCACGCGAAGGGCAGCGCGAGGATCGCCTTCTACGGTGAGCCCGACCAGTGCGCCGAGTACGGCAAGGCCGTGCACGCCGCCGTCGGCGTCTGCCGCCGCGCGGTCGCGAAGGCGCGGGCCGACCGTTTCGATGTCGTCATCCTCGACACCGCCGGCCGCCTCCATGTGAACGACGAGCTCATGAAGGAGCTCGAGGGTGTGCGCGCCGCGGTCCAGCCGCACCAGATCCTCCTCGTCGTCGACGCGATGACCGGCCAGGACGCCGTCCGCAGCGCGAAGGCCTTCCACGAGCGGCTCTCGGTCGACGGCGTCATCCTGACGAAGCTCGACAGCGACACGCGCGGCGGCGCCGCCCTGACCGTGCGCAAGGTCACGGGCGCGCCGATCCGCTTCCTCGGCACGGGCGAGAAGTTCGACGCGCTCGACGAATTCAGCCCCAAGCGCATGGCAGGCCGCATCCTCGGCATGGGCGATGTCGTCGCCCTCGTCGAGAAGGCGCGCGAGGAGGTCAGCGACGAGGAGGCCGAGAAGATGGCCGCCAAGCTCGCGAAGGGCCAGCTGACGATGGACGACTTCCTCTCGCAGATGAAGTCGCTCCGCCGCATGGGGCCGATGAAGCAGCTCCTCGGACTCCTCCCCGGCGTCGGTCAGGCGCTCAAGGGCATCGAGATCGACGACAAGCAGTTCGACCGCCTCGAGGGCATGGTCCACTCGATGACCGCCGCCGAGCGGAAGGACCTCAAGCTCTTCAACAAGAGCCGCATCCGCCGGATCGCCGCGGGGTCGGGAACGACGGCGCAGGAGGTGAACCGCCTCACCACGCAGTTCGAGGCGGTGCAGAAGATGACCATGCAGATGGCGTCGGGCGGCTTCGCCGGCAAGATGCAGGCGGCGCGGCAGATGGCGGCGGGCGGCGCATCGCCCTTCGGAATGCCCGGGCTTCTCAAGGGTTCGAGCGCGACGCAATCGCCCAAGTCGAAGTTCAAGCAACGGAAGAAGCGCTGATCGCTCGATGACGCCGTTCCTTCGATGAGGCCGATTCCGCGATGAAGGTCGACGAACTCGACTACGCCTTCGACCCGTCGCTCGTCGCGACGACGCCCGCCGAGCCGCGCGACGCGGCGCGGCTCATGCTCGTCGACCGCGCGTCGGGCGCGATCGCGCACCACACGATCGCGGACCTGCCCGCCATCCTTCGCGGAGGCGACCATCTCTTCGTGAACGAGACGAGCGTCCTGCGCGCGCGCATCGAGGTCGCCGATCTCGCGAGCGGTCGGACGACCGAAGGACTCCTCCTCGAGCCATCCCTCGCGGAGGGTGCGGATGCGGGTGTCTGGCGCGTTCTTCTCCGTCAGGCGAAGCGCTTCGCGGAGGGTGATCGACTCGCCCTCGTCGATCCGCGGGGAACCGATCACGGCGACCGCCTCGCGCTTCTCCGCCGCGATCGCGAGGCGTGGCTCGCGCGCGTCGAGCCTGGCGCGGCGGGTGGCGATCTCGCGACGATCCTCGAGCGCTCGGGTCATGTCCCGCTCCCGCCGTACATCCTGAAGGCCCGCCGCGACCGCCACGAGTCGGTCGACGATGCGCACGACCGCGCCGAGTACGAGACCGTCTACGCGCAGTCTTCGGCGCGCGGCTCGGTCGCCGCGCCGACCGCGGGGCTCCACTTCACCGACGCGCTCCTCGCCGCGCTCGCCGCCCGTGGCATCCCGCGCACGGCGATCACGCTCCATGTCGGCGCGGGCACCTTCAAGCCGGTCGAGGTCGAGGATCTCCGCGACCACCCGATGCATGTCGAGTCGTACCGCGTTCCCGCACCCGCCATCGCCACGCTGCGCGAGCTCGCGCCGCGCCGCGCGTCGGGCGCCGCCCGCATCGTCGCGACGGGGACGACGACCGTGCGCGCGCTCGAGAGCCTGCCCGCCGACGCGCTCGAGCGGGTCGACGGCGTCGATGCGACGACGGGCATCCTGATCTCGCCAGGCTTCCGGTTCCGCTTCACCGACGCGCTCCTCACCAACTTCCATCTTCCGCGCTCGACGCTCCTCGCCCTCGTGGGCGCGTTCACGGGCATGGAACTGATGCGCGAGGCGTACGCGACCGCCGTGCGCGAGCG
>JBJOHC010000184.1:0-2821 GCA_046047955.1 Planctomycetota bacterium | reverse complement strand
GGGCCCCCGCCAACCGCACACCGCGCGATCCCCACCACGCCGCCCAGTCGAATGCGCGTTGACACCCGTCCGCGCCGACCTACGCTGCCACGCGCCGCGCGCGACGGACCGGCCGTCCGCGCGGCTCCCGAAGCCTGCGTCGGCCGAGCGGTGCGGCGTCGCCAACGCCCCCTCGTCGGACGGAGGACAAGTCCATGCACAGGTCGATTCGCCGCGCCGTCGCGCACCTCGCCGCGCACCTCGTCGCCCCTTGTCGCGCCGGGCGCTCCGCCCGCCTCTCGGCACGCGCCGCGCTCCGCACCCCCGCACGCCTCGCGCTCGCCCTCGCCTGCGCATTGCCGCTCGCGCCCGTCGAGGTGCGCCTCGGCGCGGATGCGAACGCCGTCCGCTGGAGCGCGCTCCGCGCGGCCGAGGCGCAGCAGGGCCGCGAGATGATCGCGGCTCCGATCACGACGCGGCGCTTCGACCGCCTCGCGCGGGTCTATCTCGCGCCGACCGACGACGAGATGGACGCGCTCGACCGCGTGCACACCGCGTACCTCGACCGCTACCGCGCCGAGATCGTGCCCGAGGTCGAGTCGCTCATGCGCTCGAGGCAGGGCGGCATGCCGTCGAAGAGCGAGTTCGAGAAGTTCCTGCGCGACCTCGAGCGCCTCGACGCGCGCGTCGCCGACGCCGACCGCGGCTTCCTCGACGCCGCGGCGTCGCTCGTCGCCGAGGAGCGCCGCGACGGCTTCACGCGCCTCCGCGACGCGCGCGAGCGGCAGCGTCTCCGCTCGGGTCTCGCGGCCCTCGCGCCGATGATCGCGGGCGGCGGCGCGGCGTTCGTCGATCTCGCCGACCTTCTCGCGCGCGAGGAGTACGCGCTCGCCGTCGACGAGGCGCAGCGCGACGCGTTCGACGCGATCCTCCGCAGCCTCGAGTCCCGCGCCCTCATCCAGGTGCGCGCGTACCACTCGGCCGCGGGCGATGTCTTCACCGCCTACTTCGACGCGATGGCCGAGATGCAGGCCGAGCAGGAGCGCGCGATGGCCGCGGCCGCGGCGGCCGCCGCCGAGGGCGGTCAGGTCGACATGGCGGCCCAGATGCAGGCGATCCTCGAGCGCATGCGGGCGATCGGCGCGCCCGTCCAGAAGGCGGTGCGCGCGAACCATGCGGCGAACCGCGCGGGCGTCCAGCAGCTGCGCGGCGTCCTCCCCGACGAGGTGCTCCTCGCCGTCCGCGAGGCGGTCGCGACGCGCACGATCGGCATGCTGAGGTTCATGATGTCCGGCCTCGAATCCGGCGACGGGATCGGCCCGCTCCTTCGCCGAATCGATCGCGACCGCGCGCTCCCGCCCGAGACCCGAGAGTCCGCGCACACGATCGGGCTCGCGTGGCGCGAGGAGCATCTCGATCTGCTCGAGACGCTCGCGACCGCCGTGGTCGAGGAGGGCGGGTCGATGCAATCGATGATGGGAGCGCGATCGGAGGACGACTCGGCGTTCGCGCGAACGGGCGAGCGGATCGAGGCGCTCGAGCAGCGCACGCTTCGCCGGCTGCAGGAACTCCTCGGCGAGCGGGCCGGCGTCTACATCACGCGGTACAGGATCGGCGGGGAGGACGGCGAGGAGGCCGAGCGGCTCGCCGTGAACGAGACCCCGTCTCAGGAGGAGGGCGAAGGGGGCTCCGAGGACGCATCGGTCCTCTCGGGCGGCCGCGGCGGTTTCGCGTGGTCGATCCCCATGCCGATCCCCGAGGTCGATGTCGTTCGCCTCGCGCGCCTCGCGGGAATCGCGGACGACCGCCTGGCGATCGTCGAGTCGATCGCGCGCGACGCCGCGCGCGCGGCGCGTGAACGGACGGAGCCGCTGCGCACGCGCCATGTGGAGGCGCAGCAGGCCATCTACGCGCCCGCCGCGGAGGGCGAGATGGGCTTCGACGCCGCAGCCCACGCCGCGTCCGTGGCCGTCATGCGCGAGGCGATCGGCGTCGTCTTCGAGTGCGATCGCGCGCTCCGCGAGGGGCTCGCGGCGGGGCTCGGCCTCGACGCGTCGCATCCCTTCCTGATGCTCGTCGAACTCGAGCAGCTGCCGATCGTGGCCTCGCCCAACTACATGGGGGGCGAAGGAGGGCGCGTCGTCTCGCCCGCGGGCACCCTCGTGGCGGCGCGCGCGACGCCCGACGAGATCGCCGCGCTGTTCGCCGCGGGCGGCGACGCATGGCGGGCGATCCTCGATCGGATGCCCGCGCTCGGGCTCGCCACGATCGAGGCGAACGCCGAGGTCTTCGCCGCGCAGATGCGGTTCGGCCGCGATGGCGACGATCAGCAGCGGGCGATGGCGGAGATGACCCGCGCGCAGCGCCGGATGGAGGAGGCCGACCGCGCGCTCGCACGCGCCGTCCGCGACGCGTTCGAGCGTTCGGTGGCGGGTGGGATGTCCGACGAGGAGGCCGCGGGTCGCCTGCGCGCGGCCTTCCGCCGGCAGTCGTATCCCACGATCTTCGTCCGCTCCGAGGATCTCGCGCGACCGCTCGCCGACGCCTGCGCGCTGCGCGACCTGAGCGACCAGCAGATCGCGCGGCTCGAGGTGCTCCGCTCGCAGTACGAGGACCGCTTCAACGCGCTGAGCGCCGAAATGGTCGCGATCGCCGATGCCCCTGCGACGGGCGCCGCCGACGAGGAGTCCTGGCGCGCCTTCGCGGAACGCCAGGCGAAGCTCGAGGATCTCCGCTTCCGTCGCCGCGAGGTGACGGAGAAGGCGCGTGCCTCGGCGGTGCGGATCCTCGGTGCCGCGCGCGCCGAGGATGTGCGCGGTCTCGTCCTCGACGAGGCCGCGCG
>JBJOHC010000183.1:0-2780 GCA_046047955.1 Planctomycetota bacterium | reverse complement strand
GCGAAGGAGGGCGCGAGGCGGTGCGAAGAGTCGCGCGGCGCGCGGGCCCCCGAGTGGGCTGGGGATGAGGTCAGGAGCCGGTCCGAGGACGGATCGCGGTTCGTTCCTGACGGTGGGTTCGTGACGGCCTGTTCTTGGGAGCTGGTTCATGGGGGCCCCCCGACACGCCTCTCCCCAGCCCATCCATCCCCGTACCCGGTACGTACCGTGTACCTTCCTGTCCCCAGGCGGGTCCCAGGCGGACCTTCGTAAACCCATGTTTCATAGGTCATTGCGGTGTACCCGCTTGTACCCGCTTGGTGCCAGGAAGCTGAACGGTAGGGGGCGGGTACGGGTTCGAGGGTGGGGGCGACGCGGGGACGAACGCCACCCATCCCGCACCCCGCCATCGAGACGCCGCCCCTACGCCAGCACCCCGTCCACCACCCGCCCCGCGATATCCGTCAGCCGGTAGTGCCGCCCCTGGTAGCGGTAGGTCAGCCGCTCGTGGTCGACCCCGAGGAGGTGCAGCATGGTCGCGTGCAGGTCGTGGACATGCACGCCGCCCTCGACCACCGAGTAGCCGAAGTCGTCGGTCGCGCCGTGCACGTGCCCCGCCCTCACCCCGCCGCCCGCCATCCAGAGCGAGAAGGCGCGCGGGTGGTGGTCGCGGCCGTAGTCGTTCGCCGTCATCCGCCCCTGGCAGTACGCGGTGCGGCCGAACTCGCCGCCCCAGACGACGAGCGTGTCCTCGAGGAGCCCGCGCCGCTTGAGGTCCGTCACCAGCGCCGCCGACGCCTGATCGGTCTGCGCGCACTGCCGCGTGATGCCACCCGGCAGTCCGCCATGCTGGTCCCAGCCCGGGTGGAAGAGCTGCACGAAGCGCACGCCCCGCTCGACGAGCCGCCGCGCGAGCAGGCAGTTCGCGGCGAAAGTGCCCGGTTCGCGCGCCGCCGCGCCGTAGAGCTCGTAGGTCTCGTCGGATTCGCCCGCGAGATCGGTCGCCTCGGGCACGCTCGCCTGCATGCGGTAGGCCATCTCGGCCTGCGCGAGCCGCGCGTCGATCTCGGGGTCACCCTCGGCGCGGAACGCGTCGCGCGACATCGCGGCGAGCGCGTCGAGCATGTCGCGCCGCGCGTGCGGCGAGACGCCCTCGGGGTTCGACAGCGCGAGAACGGGCTCCTTCCCCGCGCGGAACTGCACGCCCTGGTGCTCGCTCGGCAGGAAGCCCGGCCCCCAGAGCCGCGCGTAGAGCGGCTGGTCGCGCGCCGCGTCCTTCGAGACGAGCACGATGAAGGCGGGCAGATCGCGGTTCATCGAGCCGAGCCCGTAGCTCATCCACGCGCCCATCGACGGCCGTCCCGCGATCTGATGGCCCGAGCAGAAGAAGGTGATCGCGGGGTCGTGGTTGATCGCCTCGGTGTGCATGCCGCGCACGACGCAGAGCTCGTCGGCGACCTTCGCGGTGAAGGGGAGGAGGTCGCTCATCTCGATTCCCGCGCGGCCGCGCGGCGCGAATCCCGTGAACGACCCTGCGATCGGCAGCACGCCCTGGTAGCCGCTCATGCCCGTGAGCCGCTGCCCCGCGCGCACGCTGTCGGGAAGCGGCTGGCCGTGCATCGCGCGCAGCTTCGGCTTCGGATCGAGGGTCTCGAGGTGCGACGGACCGCCCGACTGGAAGAGGTAGATGACGCGCTTCGCCTTCGGGGGGAAGTGGGGCAGCGTCGCGCCCGCACCGGGAACGGCGCCCGCGTCGGCCGCGTGCGCGACGCGCGTCGCTCCGAGGATGTCGCCCATCGCGAGTCCACCAAGCCCGAGCGCCGACGCGCCGAGGAAGTGGCGGCGCGAGAAGCGCATGAGGTCGTCGTAGCGGGGTGGTTCGGGGCGGGGCATCGGGATTCTCGAGGTCGATGTCGATGTCGCGTTGGTCTCGCGTCGGACTCGCGTCGGACTCGCGTCGGTCTCACTTCGGTCGGGGCGCTATCTCGACATGGTGAAGGCGTCGCTCGCGAGGATGGTCGCGGTGGCCAGCGCGAGCGCCGCGCGTTCGGTCGCCTCGGTCACGCGGCCGTCGCCGTCCACGGGCGCATGCCGCGCGACGAGCGCGCGAAGCGCCTCGAGCTCCGCCTCGCGCGGCGCGCGCGCGCAGGCGAGCCGGAAGGCGCGCACGAGACGGGCGTCGCGCCCCTCGGCCTCGCGCATCGCGCGCGCGGCGAGCGCGTCGGCGCACTCGGCGAAGACGGGATCGTTCAGAAGCGCGAGCGCCTGCAGCGGCGTGTTCGTCGCGAGCCGCCGCGGCATGCACGCCTCGCGCGAACCCGCGTCGAAGACCGTCATCGTCGGCGGCGGCACGGTGCGCTTCCGATAGGTGTAGAGGCTCCGACGGTGGAGGTCGTCGCCCGAGCCCGGCGCGTAGCCGCCCGGTCCGCCCGCGTCGGCGACGAGTCCTGGCTGCTGCCACGGCTTCACGCTCGGACCGCCGAAGCGTTCGACGAGGAGCCCCGACGCGAGCATCGCCGAATCGCGCAGTTCCTCGGCGCGGAGGCGCACCGCCGGCCCGCGCGCGTAGAGCTCGTTCGCGGGATCGGCCGCGCGCTTCGCCGCGTCGGCGCCGCTGCGCTGGCGGAAGGTCGCGCTCAGGACGAATCGCCTCAGAAGCGCGCGCGCGTCCCACGCCCCCTCACCCGACGCGAACTCGCGCGCGAGACGGTCGAGGAGCGCGGGATGCGTCGGCGACGACCCCTGCAGGCCGAAGTTCTCCGCCGTCTCGACGAGCCCGCGCCCGAAGACCTGCGTCCACA
>JBJOHC010000182.1:0-9036 GCA_046047955.1 Planctomycetota bacterium | reverse complement strand
AGCCAGATCCACGATCCCCAGTGGAAGGCCCCGTACCAGCCGCTGTACGGGCCGTCGGTTCCGCGGATCGCGTCGATGGTCCATGCGACGAGTGCCGACACCGCCGCCGCCATCGCCACGATGGAGACCACGGCGTGCGTGTCGAACCGCCCGATGCGCCCGAAGCGCGACAGGTCGCGGCCCATCCGCGGCGTGCGTGCCCAGACGATCTCCTCGCCCGCGCGGAGTTCGGCGCGCAGGACGGCCTCGAGATCCGGCCGAAGGTCGACCGCCCGTTCGATCGCGGGATCGGCGGTTGGACGGGCGGCGCCGGCGTCCGATCGTTCAACGGCGGGGGTCACGCCCGCAGGATATCGGTGTTCACCTTCCCCTTGACATCGGTCAGGCGGAAATCGCGGCCCGCGTGGCGGTAGGTGAGGCGCTCGTGGTCGAGCCCCATCGCGTGCAGGACCGTCGCGTGCCAGTCGTGGATGTCCATGACGCCCTCGACCGCGGTGTCGCCGATCTCGTTGGTCGCGCCGTAGCTGCGGCCGCCCTCGACGCCGCCGCCCGCCATCCACATGGTGAAGCCCTTCGCGTTGTGGTCGCGGCCGTCGCCGTTCTGCGCGTACGGCGTGCGCCCGAACTCGCCGCCCCAGAGGACGAGCGTCTCGTCGAGCATGCCGCGGCGCTTGAGATCGGCGAGAAGCGCGGCGATCGGCTTGTCGATCTCGCCGCACTGCTTCGCGAGCTCGTCGCGGAGGTTCCGGTGGGTGTCCCAGCCGCCGTGGCTCACCTCGATGAAGCGCACGCCCTTCTCGGCGAAGCGCCGCGCGAGGAGGCACTGCCGCGCGAACGAGTCGGTCGGCTCCTCGCCGACGCCGTACATCGCGAGCGTCTCCTTCTTCTCGTCGGCGAAGTCGACGAGGTCGGGGACCTCGGCCTGCATGCGGAAGGCGAGCTCGTAGCTCTCGATGACGCCCTCGAGCTGCGCGTCCTCCTTCTCGCGCTTCAGCCGCTCGCGGTTGAGGCGCTGGACGAGGTCGAGCTGCTCGCGCTGCGCCTTCGTGCCGAGGCGGTCGTTCGCGAGATGCGGGATCGCCTCGCCCTGCGCGCCGCCGCGGCCCGCGCGCGCACCGCCCGCGAGCCGCACGGGCGTCGCCTGGTAGGCCGCGGGGAGGAAGCCGTTTCCGTAGTTCTGCGCGCCGCCGTTCTCGCCGCGCGGATTGATGGCGATGAAGCCGGGGAGGTTCTCGTTCTCGGTGCCGAGTCCGTAGAGCGCCCACGAACCCATCGACGGGCGCACGAACTGGAACGAGCCGGTGTGCAGCTGGACCGACGCCTGCGCGTGCGCGGGAATCCCGGCCTTCATGCCGCGCAGGAGGCAGAGGTCGTCCGCCTGCTTCTGGAGGTTCGGGAAGAGGTCGCTGATCCAGAGGCCCGACTTCCCCGACTGCGAGAACTTCCACGGGCTCGCGAGGAGCTTCGCGTTGCCGCGGAAGGTGCGGCCGTCCATCGCGGCGAGCTCGGGCTTGTAGTCGAAGGTGTCGACATGGCTCGGCGCGCCCGCCATGCAGAGGAAGATGACGCGCTTCGCGCGCGGCGTGAAGTGGGGGCGCTTCGGCGCAAGCGGCGAGAGCGCGTCGTCGTCGAAGATCGGGAGCGCCGCCGCGCGCGCGGCCATCGCGCCGAACGCGACCGAGCCGAAGCCGCAGGCGGCGAGGCGGAGCATCTCGCGGCGCGAGACGGCGAGGGGAAGGCGGTTGCAGCAGAGGTCGCTCATGGGTGTGGTCCTGCGCGCGGGGTTCGTGTCGTGTCGTGTCGCGTCGTGTCGCGGTCTGTGGTGGCTCGAGAGGGTGCGTGCGCCGCGCCCGTCAGTCGACGGTGCGGAACTCGGCCGAGAGAAGGAGCGCCTGGCAGAGCGCGCTCCACGCGCCAAGCTCGGCGCTCACGGCGGGGGCGCGGCCCTCGACGCCGCCCGTCACGCGCTGACGGAGCCGGTCGCGGATCCGTCCGCGCATCGCCTCGGCGGGCGCGGGGGCGTTGCGCGCGGCGGTCGCACCGTCGGCGCGCGTCGACTTCGCGTAGTCGTCGAGGAAGTCGCGGCAGGCGCGGATCTCGGTCGAGGTGGGCGCGCGGCCGAAGGCGAGGGTGAAGGCGGCCTTGATGCGGTCGACCTCCTTCTCGCCCGCCTCGATCGTCCGGCGCGCGAAGGCGTCGGAGACGCGCTGCATCTCCTCGCCGTTCATGAGGAAGAGCGCCTGCGTCGGCACGTTCGTGGCGTCGCGGCGGCCGGTCACGAACGACGGCTCGGCGAAGTCGAAGATCTCGAGCATCTCGGGCACGCGGCCGCGGAGGACGGGGAGGTAGACGCTGCGCAGGTTGCTCGGGCCGTCGACCGCGTTCGCGATGAGCCGGTCCTGGCTGGGGCCGCGCGTGCCGCCCTCGCCGAAGTTGATCGGGCTGCCGCCCGGCGCGCGCAGGTCGAGGAGACCCGCGGCGAGCAGCATCGAGTCGCGGATCGCCTCGGCCTCGAGGCGCTTCTTCGGCATGCGCCAGAGGAAGAGGCCCTCGGGGTCGACCGACGCGTCGTCGGCGTCGAACGCGCTCGACATCGCGTAGGCGCGCGTGAGCATGATCTCGCGGACGAGGGCCTTCGTGCTCCAGCCGAGCGCGACGAGGCGCGTCGCGAGGTGGTCGAGGAGTTCGGGATGCGTCGGCTGCTGGCCGCTCATGCCGAAGTTGTCGGGCGTCGGGACGAGCGGCTGCCCGAAGAGATGCTGCCAGACGCGGTTCGCCCAGACGCGCGCGGTGAGCGGGTTGTCGGCGCTCGCGATCCAGCGCGCGATCTCGAGGCGGCCCGACTCGCCCTGGCGGATCGCGGGCTCGTCGCCCGTCGCGACGAGCGACACGTAGCCGCGCGGAACGACCGCGCCCGGCTTGTCGAGCTCGCCGCGCTCGAGGAGACGCGCGTTGAGCGCGCGCGGCGCGTCGACCGCACCCATCGCGACGAGGTTCGCGGCGGTGGGCCGGCCCTCCTCGTCGAAGCGCTCCTCGACGCCCGTCAGGTTGCGGGATGCGGCGATGGTGTTGCGGGCGCGCACGAGCTGCGCCTGCAGGTTCGCGGGAACCTCGCCGCCCGCGCGCCGCGCGGCGGCGGCCTCGTCGATCGTCGCCTGTGCGCGCTCGGCCTCGAGCTTCACGCGCTCGGCGGCGGCCGCGACGAGCGAGCGCTGCGCGGAGGTCATCGCCATCCCGGGCGCCGCCGCCGCGGGCAGCTCGACGAGCCGCGACGGATGGTTGTTCTGCTGTCCGTCGAAGGTGCCGTAGCGCGTCTCGGTCGAGAGGAAGACGCCCGCGAGCGCGTAGTACTCCTCCTGCGGAATCGGGTCGAACTTGTGGTCGTGGCAGCGCGCGCAGGCGACGGTGAGCCCGAGCATGCCCTGCGTCGCCGCGTCGAGCTGCTCGTCGGCGAGATCCATCTGGAACTGCGGCTTTCCGCGGGTGTTGTGGCCCTTCGTGCCGATCGCGAGGTAGCCCGTCGCGATGAGGTTCTCCGCGCGGTCGGCGTCGTCGGCGGCGGGAAGGAGGTCGCCCGCGAGCTGCTCGACGAGGAAGTCGTCGTAGGGCTTGTCGGCGTTGAAGCTCTCGATCACGTAGTCGCGGTAGCGCCACGCGTGCGGGTAGAGGATGTTCGCCTCCTTGCCGCTCGACTCGGCGTAGCGCGCGATATCGAGCCAGTGGCGGCCCCAGCGCTCGCCGAACTGCGGGCTCGCGAGGAGGCGGTCGACGGCGCGGGCGAAGGCGTCGGGCGAGGCGTCCGCCTCGAAGCGCGCAAGGTCGGCGTCGGAGGGCGGCAGACCCGTGAGGTCGAGGCTCGCGCGGCGGAGGAGCGTGCGTCGGTCGGCATCGGGCGCGGGCGTGAGGCCGCGCGACTCCATTCCCTCGAGGACGAACGCGTCGATCGCGCCCTTCGGCCACGACGCGTCGCGGACCGCGGGCACCGCGGGATTCGCGACGGGGCGGTAGGCCCAGTGCGTGCGCTTCGCCTCGTCGATGTCGGACTTCGACCACTTGTGCGCGGTGCCGGGCGACGGCGCGTCGTCGCCCGTCGCCTCGCGCCGCGGATCGGGCGCACCCATCGCGACCCACTCCTCGAGGAGCGCGATCTCGTCGTCGCGGAGCTTCCCCTTGGGCGGCATCTCGTAGTCGGCGTCGAGGTATCGCACCGCGCGCACGAGGAGGCTCGAGTCGGGATCGCCGGGCACGATCGCGGGCCCCGACTCGCCGCCCGCGAGGAGCGCCTCGCGCGTGTCGACGCGGAGTCCGCCCTTCGACTTGCCGCTCGAGAGCGAGTGGCAGCCGTAGCAGTTGGCGACGAGGAGCGGACGGATGCGCGATTCGAAGAAGCGGAGTTCGGCCTCGGTCGGGGTGGGCGCGGCTTCCGACATGCCATCGCCCATCATCGCGTCGCCCGACATGGTTTCACCCGACATGGGGTCGTCCGCCATCTCCTGCGCTCCGGCGCTCGCGGCCAGGAGGCTGACGGCGAGAAGGGGGAGGAGGGCGGCGGTCGGCGTGCGCATGGGGGGATTCTCCGCGAAAGGCGGCGGCTCAACGGCTTCATCGGATCGCGGATTGCAGCCCGTCGCGCCATTCGGCTCGGAAAGACGACGATTCGGTCGCGCATTCCCGGTCCCACCGACCGTCCCGCCCGCGCCGGTCGGAAATCGGACCTGATTTTGCGCGATCCCACGCGCCGTCCCTTGCAATTCCGCGTGCGCGGAGGATCCTCGTCGGACCGCTCCGCCCCGGGGCGTTCCGAACCAACGAAGGGATGGCCACCATGCGTTCGACCTCGATCCGTCTCGCGCGCGCCGCACTGCCCGCGTCCGCTCTCCTGATCGCCTCTCCGCTCCTCGCGCAGGGCGCCGACGACTGTCTCGCGGCCGAGCCCATCAAGGGCTACGGGACCTTCGCCTTCGACACGACCGCCGCCACCACCGACGGCCTTCCCGACGGTCTCTGCACCTTCTTCGGCAACCAGCAGATCTACAACGACGTCTGGTTCTGCTTCACGCCGAGCGAGGCGGGCATCGTCGAAGTGTCGACCTGCGCGCAGACGACGCTCGACACCAAGATCGCGATCTACGCGGGCTGCACCTGCGACGCACCCGTCCTCGCCTGCAGCGACGACAACTGCAGCCTGCAGACGACGGTCTCGGCCGGGGTCTCGGCGGGCGAGAGCTACCTGATCCGCGTGGGTGGCTACGGCGCGACGAACTTCGGGTCGGGCACGATCACCATCGCGCCGTTCGCCTTCCTCGGCGACTTCACCGATTCCGCGACGGGCATCCGCTACGTCGCCGTTCCCGGCACGACCTGGACCGCCTCGGAGGCGTTCGCGCAGTCGCTCGGCGGGCACCTCGTCTCGATCGGCGACCAGGCCGAGCAGGACTTCGTCTTCGCGAACTTCGGGCAGCTCGGTGGCGTCGACCGGCGGCTCTGGATCGGCTTCACCGATCGGAAGAGCGAGGGCCTCTGGGCCTGGAGTGACGGTTCCTCCGCGAAGTACACCAACTGGAACGGCGGCGAGCCGAACAACTCGGGCTCGGTCGAGCACTACGCGGAGATGCTCGGCTCGAGCGGACTCTGGAACGATCTGAACGATGCGGGCGCGGGCTACGCGCACCTCGCCGTCATCGAGCTTGGCGAGGGCGGTGGCGGCGGTGGAGACAAGTGCCCCGCGGACCTCGACCTCGACGGAAATGTGGGCGCCTCCGACCTCGCCACCATGCTCGGCGCGTGGGGATCGTCCGCCGCCTACGCCGATGTCAACGGCGACGGCAATGTGAACGCGCAGGATGTGGCCATCCTTCTCGGGGCCTGGGGGCCGTGCCCCTGATCGGGATGGTTCATTCCGCGAACGTCGCGTCGCCGAGCCGAGCGAGCTGAGCCTCGCGGAGCTCGGCGACGTCGTCTCTGGTCGGGCTCTCGGCGCCGCCGTCGGCGAAGGCGAAGGCGGCGCGGAGCGCGTCGGCCCGGCGGATCGCCGACGCGGGGCGGGCGGGTGCGAAGCGTGCGTCCTCGGCGTCGGGGCGTCCGTCGACGCGGTGGGCGAGTCCCGCGCGCTCGAAGGCCGCGAGGAGGTCGCGCGCCGTCCGCGGCTCGACGCCCGCGTGCCGCACGAGGTGACTCGACGCGGTCGCGCGCCCCCGCGCGAAGCGCTCGCATACGAGGCGGAAGCAGCCGATCGCCTCGGCGGGCTCGAAGACATCGGGCGCGTCGGCGGGCGCCGCCATCCGCCGGCCTCCCGCGCCGAGGCTCTGGACGAGTGCGGCGAACTGGAGCCCGAAGAGGACGACGATCCACATCAGGTAGACCCACATCATGAAGAGGGGGACGAGCCCGAGCGAGCCGTAGAGGCGGCTCGCGGCGAAGCTGCCCGCGAGCGTCGCGCCGAGGAAGCGCTTGCCGAGCTCGATGAGGAGGGTCGCCACGAAGCCGCCCGCGAGCGCGGGGCGCACGCCGACCTTCGCGTTCGGGACCGCGATGTAGGCCGCCGCGAGGCACGCCCAGAGCGAGACGAAGCCGCCGACCATCGAGAACGCGCGCGCGCTCCAGTAGGCGATCGCGCTGTCGTGCCCGACGACGCCGCTCGCCGCGCGGAATCCCGCGGGAATCGCGGCGAAGAGGACGGGGCCCGCGGTGAGGACGAACCAGTAGATGAGGACGCGCCGCACGAACGGCCGCCCCGCGGGCGCGCGGCAGATCCGGTTGAAGCTCGACTCGATCGCGACCATCGTCCAGACCGCGCTGAAGAGGACCGCGATCGCGCCGACGACGCCGATCGCGCCGAGGTCGATGCGCGCCGCCTCGCGCGTCATGGCGAGGACCCAGTCGCCGAGCGGCACGGGGTCGCCGCTCTCGCCGTGCGGCGGGTTCATCGTGACCTGATCGAGCCCGAGCGCGGACACCACCTGCGCGACGAGCTCGTCGAATCCGTCGCCGAGGATCGACCGCGTCACGATCGTCGTGACCACCAGGACGGGCAGCAGTCCGAAGAGCGTGCGGAACGCGAGGTTCGCCGCCATCGCCGACGAGTCCGTCTGCGCGAAGCGTTCGACCGCGAATCGGAGGACGGTGGAGGCCCGGGCGAGGCGCGTGCGGAGCGTCCGCGGTTCCGCGATCGCGGGAGGCGTCGCATCCGTCGGGGCGGCGTCGCGGTCAGGAGGCGTCATGCGGGCAGTATCGCCCCCGATCGCGGCCTGCGGGGCGCCTCGGGCGGGGGCGTCTTCATGGTTCCTGAACACGATCCTGCGCGAAGCCACAAGAACCACAAACCTTCCCCGCATGGCCGAAGGGCATTGTTCCCCACGAGATCCCTCGGAAACGCGAGTGTCGTTCCGACTGATCCCGTCTTCGCACCGCCAGAGATCCGCGGCTGGTCCGACCGTTCGTACCCGCCGGCACCCGAACCCAGAGAAGGAACCATCGACATGAAGCTCACCGCGATCGTGGCCGCCACGGCCTCCACGCTCCTCAGCGTCGGCACCGCCGGCGCCGCCGAAATCCTCGTCACCAGCGACATCTCCGTGTCGACGACCTGGACGGCGAACAACACCTACAACCTGCAGACCCAGATCTACGTCCTCCCGGGCGCGACGCTCACCATCGAGCCGGGCACCGTCATCGCCTCGACCGCGGGCCTCGGCGGCAGCCTCGCCGTCTGCCGCGGCGCGAAGATCGACGCGCGCGGCACGCAGGCCGATCCGATCATCTTCACCTCGACCGACGACGTCGCGACCTGGACGAACGGCGACTCGAAGACCGGCACCTGGCGCGCCTCGGCCAACGAGTGGGGCAACCTCACGATCATGGGCCGCGCGTACATCGGCAAGTACGGCGCCGCCGGCTCGCCCAACACGGCGACCCCGAACGCCGCGAACGACACGCAGATGGAAGGCCTCGTCGCCGCGTTCGCGGGCGACCCGAACGTCCGCTACGGCGGCGGCAACGACTCCGACGACTCGGGCACCCTGTCGTTCGTCTCGCTCCGCTACGGCGGCAAGGTGATCGGCCTCGGCAACGAGCTCAACGGCCTCTCGCTCGGCGGCATCGGTGGCGAGACCGTCATCGACCACATCGAGATCATGAACAACGTCGACGACGGCATCGAGATCTGGGGCGGCACCGTCAACCTCAACTTCTTCTCGATCTGGAACGTCGGCGACGACAGCTTCGACATCGACCAGGGCTGGCGCGGCAAGGCCCAGTTCGGCCTCATCGTGCAGGGCTACTCGGTCGGCGCGGCGCAGGGCTCGGGCGTTGGCGACAACGCGATCGAGACCGACGGCGCCGAGCGTTCGGACGCCCAGCCCGTCACGACCGGCTGCTGCTACAACCTCACCGTCATCGGCCAGCCGATCTCGGGCGATCACGCGACCGCGTGGCGCGACAACGCGCGCATGCAGTACCGCAACTCGATCTTCATGGACCTCGGCGAGCAGCTCGTCCGCAACGACGGCGACGGTGGCGAGGGCCAGGGCAACTACGGCTTCAACGGCACGCTCACCTTCCCCGAGACCTGGACGACCGACGCGTCGTTCACCTCGCCGGTGAACCCCTTCCCGAATCCCGCGCTCGCCTACCGCGCGCAGCAGACCCCGGGCAAGCTCGCCGAGATCCGCGACAGCGTGATGTTCCGCAACCTCAACGCGAACGCCTACACCGGCGCGAACACCGTCGGCGTCTTCGACGCGGCGAACGACAACGTCGACGCGGGCAGCGACGAGGCCAACATGCCGATCGCCGGCATCACCCGCGGCGCGCCCGTCACGCCGTTCGGCACCCTCACCATGCTCCCCGTGATCAGCCTCGACCCCCGCGCCGCGAATGCGGCGGTGTCGAGCGTCGGCGCGGCGCCGAACGACGGCTTCTTCGTTCCGGCGAACTACCGTGGCGCGTTCAGCCCCACGGAGAACTGGCTCTGCAACTGGACCGCGGCCGACGCGTTCGGCTTCAGCGTCGCGGCCCCCGGTGGCTGCGACATCGCGG
>JBJOHC010000181.1:0-19921 GCA_046047955.1 Planctomycetota bacterium | reverse complement strand
ATACGAAAGCGGGTGACGGGGATCGAACCCGCGACATCCAGCATGGGAGGCTGGCACTCTACCGCTGAGTTACACCCGCAGCGTGGGGCGGGATGATAGCGGACGAGGGTTCGCCGTGGCGGGCGCGGCACGGCTCGGTCGGAGTCGGGAGGCGTCGCCGCGCCGCCCTTGCGGAGGTCGATTCTCGACTTCGCGGCGGGTCTCCGATTGGCGGCGGGGGGCGTGGCAGTAGACTCCGCTTCGTGGCACTTTCCCGAAGCCCCCTCGTTCCGGCGGCTGCGGTCGCCGTTGGCGTCGCCGCTCTCCTCGCTTCGCTCGGCGGACCGTGCCGGGCCCGTTCGCTTCTCTCGGGGGCGCTCGGACTCTCGGGCGAGTGCGGAATCGAGTGCGGCGAGATGCTCTCCCCGCCGACGCGCCCCGCGGCCGAACCCGCGGCGCTCGACCCGATCGGCGCGCCGACGATCGCGACGGCCGCTTCGCCCCTCGCGGACGAACCGATCCGCTACGGCCGCGACATCCGCCCGATCCTCTCCGACCGCTGCTTCCTCTGCCACGGCCCCGACCGCGCGAAGCAGAAGGCGGGACTCCGCCTCGACAGCTTCGCCGACGCGACCGCCGCCCGCGACGACGGCGCCGCGATCGTCCCGGGCGACCCCGACGCGAGCCTCCTCTGGCAGCGCGTCACCTCCGACGATCCCGACGAGGTGATGCCGACCCCCGAGAGTCACAAGGCGCGGCTCTCCGAGGCCGAGCTCGCGCTCGTCCGCCGCTGGATCGCCGAGGGCGCCGCGTACGAGGACCACTGGGCCTTCGTCCCGCCCGTCGCCCACCCCGCGCCCGCGGTCCTCGCCGAGGAGCGCGTCAAGGGCGAGATCGACCGCTTCGTCGAGTCGGCGCTCGAGCGCCGCGGACTCGAGATGTCCGACGAGGCCGCGCCCGCGACCCTCGTCCGGCGCGTCTACCTCGACCTCACGGGTCTGCCGCCGACGCCCGCCGAGATCGACGCGTTCCTCGCCGACACGCGCGCCGACCGCTACGAGCGCCTCGTCGACCGCCTCCTCTCCGAGGAGCCCTACGCGACGCGCACCGCGGAACGCCTCGCGACGCCCTGGCTCGACATCGCGCGCTACGCCGACACGATCGGCATCCACACCGACGCGGGCCGGCAGTTCTGGCTCTGGCGCGACTGGGTCGTCGAGGCCTTCCGCTCGAACAAGCCCTACGACCGCTTCATCGTCGAGCAGCTCGCGGGCGACCTGATCGAGGGCGCGACCGTCGAGCAGATCGTCGCGAGCGGCTTCAACCGCGCGCATGTCCACACCGACGAGGGTGGCGCGATCAACGAGGAGTACCTCCTCGAGTACGCCGCCGACCGCGTCGCGACGACGGGCACGGCCTTCCTCGGCCTCTCGATCGCCTGCGCGCGCTGCCACGACCACAAGTTCGATCCCGTCACGGCCGAGGACTACTACTCGCTCATCGCGTTCTTCAACTCGAACGAGGAGCCCGGCCTCTACTCGCAGCAGCCCGATCCGAACCGCGCGTTCGAGCCCTTCATCGAGGTGCCGCGCGCCGAGGACGCGCCGAAGCTCGCAGCCCTCGCCGCGCGCGAGGAAGAGGTGAAGGCGCGGCAGGCCGAGGCGGGCGAGGCGGAGCGCGCCGAGCTCGACGCGTTCGTCGCCGCGCTCGGCGGGGGCGCTGCGACCGCGATCACGACCGCGACCACCACCTTCGTCCGCGCCGAGAGCGCCGCGGGCGCGACCTTCGCCGCGCAGCTCGACGGATCGGTTCTCGTCTCGGGCGCGAATCCCGCCGACGACGACCACACCATCGTCCTCCGCACCGACGCGACCGGCGCCCGCGCGATCATGCTCGAGGCGCTCGTCGATCCGTCGCTCGCGGGCGGCCGCGTCGGACGCGCGCCCAACGGCAACGCCGTCCTCGACTTCATCGAGGTCGAGGCCGCGTCGGTCGCCGATCCCGCGCGCCGCGAGACGCTGCGCTTCACCTGGGCCTGGGCCGACTACGAGCAGGAGAACGGCGACTACCGCGTCGTCAACGCCCTCACGAAGGACGAGGGACGGCAGTGGGCCGTCCGCAGCCACGAGGTCGGCGGGCAGCGCACGGCGATCTTCCTCGCCGAGCGGCCGTTCGGTTTCGAGGGCGGCACCGAGCTCACGGTGCGCCTCCACTACAGGTCGCCCTACGCGCAGCATGTCTTCGGACGCGTGCGCGTCACGCCGCTCGCGATTCCCGATGCGCTCGTCGCGCGGCTCCCCGAGGCGACGAGCGGCTGGTACATCGCGGGCCCCGTCACGGGCGAGGCGCGCGCCGCCTACGCCGCCGAGTACGGCCCCGAGAAGGCGACGCGCTTCACGCGCGGCGAGAGGTTCGCGCAGGCCGACGGCGGCTCGATCGAGTGGCGCTACGCGCCGGGCGTCGTCGACGGGCAGACGGCGCGGCTCGCCGCGTCGGTCGGCGCCGAGTTCGTCGCGCGGCAGATCTACGCGCCCGAGGCGCGGCGGCTCGAACTCTCGCTCGGCTCGGACGACGGACTCGTCGTCTACCTGAACGGGACGAAGGTCCATGAGAACCCCGTCGACCGCGGCGTCGCGCCCGACCAGGACCGCATCTCGGTCGACCTCGTGCCCGGCGAGAACTTCCTCGTCGCGAAGGTCGTGAACACGGGCGGCGTCGCGGGCTTCTACGCGCGCGCCGTGCCGGGCGACGCGCAGCTCGACCGCGCGATGGTCGCCTTCGCGGCACCCGCGGCGAACCTCCGCCCCGAGGCGCTCGAGGCGGCGCGCAACGCGTGGCGCACGCGCCACTCGCCCACCTACCTCGCCGCGGCGCGCGAACTCGAGTCGATCGCCGCCGAGCGCGCGCAGCTCGTCGCGTCGACGCCGAAGACCTCGGTGATGCGCGAGCGCGCGATGCCGCGCGAGACCTTCGTCCACGCGCGCGGCGCGTACGACCAGCCCGATCCCGCGCGCCCCGTGACGCGGGCGATCCCCGCGGTTCTCGGCGCGCTTCCCGAGCACCTGCCGAAGAACCGCCTCGGCCTCGCCGAATGGCTCGTCTCGGCCGACAATCCGCTGACGACGCGCGTCGTCGTCAACCGCGCGTGGGAGATGCTCTTCGGGAACGGCCTCGTCCGGACGAGCGACGACTTCGGCCTGCAGGGCGAATGGCCCACGCATCCCGAGCTCCTCGACACGCTCTCGGTGCGCTTCCGCGAGGGCGGCTGGGACATGCGCGCCCTCCTCCGCGAGATCGTGACCAGCGCGACCTACCGCCAGGATTCGCGCGTGCGGCCCGACCTCGCGTCGGTCGATCCCGGCAACCGCCTTCTCGCCTTCTATCCGCGCCAGCGCCTCGCGGCCGAGCAGATCCGCGACCAGGCGCTCTTCGTCGGCGGACTCCTCGTCGAGAGGCCGGGCGGACCGGGCGTGAAGCCCTACCAGCCCGAAGGGCTCTGGCAGGAGGTCGCGATGCCCGCGTCTAACACGCGCATCTACCGGCAGGGGACGGGCGAGGAACTCTGGCGCCGCAGCCTCTACACCTACTGGAAGCGCGCGGCGCCGCCGCCGTCGATGCTCACCTTCGACGCGCCGACGCGCGAGTTCTGCACGCCGCGCCGCCTCGCGACCAACACGCCGCTCCAGGCGCTCGTCCTCTGGAACGACCCGCAGTTCGTCGAGGCCGCGCGCAAGTCGGCCGAGCGCGTGCTCGCCGACGCGTCCGACGACGACGCGCGCCTCGCGCTCCTCTACCGCCGCGCGACGGGCGACGAGCCGTCGCGCGCCGCGCGCGAGGCGATGGCCGCGACCCTCGCGCGCCACCGCGCGCGCTACACGGCCGCGCCCGACGACGCGCGCAAGCTCGTGATGGTGGGCGAATCGCCCATCGATCCCGCGCTCGCGGACGACCCCGCCGAGCTCGCCGCCTGGACGCTCGTCGCGAACGCCGTCCTCTCGAGCGACGCCGTGATCGTGAAGGACTGACGCAGCAGAGACGAAGGACAGACGACGGAACCGCCCGCGGCCCGCGCCGCCCACGCCGGAGTGCCACCCATGCCGAATCACAAGATCTCCGCCACGCCCGCCGACGGCCTCGAGGAGTACCTCCTCAACCTCACGCGCCGCCGCTTCTTCGGGAAGGTCGCCGGCACGGTCGGCGCGGGTCTCGGCGGCGTCGCCCTCGCCGAACTGATGGGTTCGCGCGCGGGCGCGGCACCGACGGTCCTCGGCGCCGACGGCCTCCCCGCGATCGGCGGTCTCTCGACCCCGGCGCGGAGCATCGCGCCGAAGGCGAAGCGCGTCATCTACATGCACATGGAGGGCGCGCCCAGCCAGCTCGACCTCTACGACTACAAGCCGGGCCTCGTCGAGCACTTCAACGAGGACCTCCCCGACTCGATCCGGAACGGCCAGCGCTTCACCACGATGACGAGCGGGCAGGCGCGCTTCCCCGTCGCGCCGACGAAGTTCCGCTTCGACCGCTTCGAGAACAACGAGGACGGCCTCTGGCTCTCGGAGCTCCTGCCCCACACGGGCGGCATCGCGAAGGAGATGTGCCTCATCCGCTCGATGCACACCTCGGCGATCAACCACGAGCCGGGCATCACCTTCTTCCAGACCGGCACCGAGCAGCCCGGCCGCCCGAGCTTCGGCTCGTGGCTGAGCTACGGCCTCGGCAGCATGAACGACAACCTGCCGAGCTTCGTGGTGATGATCACGCAGGGCGTCGGCAACATGCAGGCCCTCAGCGCGCGCTTCTGGGGCAGCGGATTCCTTCCGAGCGAGCACCAGGGCTGCCGCCTGCGCGCGGGCCGCGACGCCGTGCTCCACCTGCGCGATCCCGACGGCGTCTCGCGCGAGGACCGTCGCGAGATGCTCGACCTCGTCGGCCGCCTCAACGAGGAGGAGTTCGCCGAGAGCCTCGACCCCGAGGTGCAGGCGCGCGTCGCGCAGCACGAGATGGCCTACCGCATGCAGATGTCGGTGCCCGAACTCACCGACTTCAGCGACGAGGATCCCGCGACCCTCGAGATGTACGGGCCCGATGTCCACAAGCCCGGATCGTTCGCGGCGAACTGCCTGCTCGCGCGGCGCCTCGCCGAGAGGGACGTGCGGTTCATCCAGCTCTACATGCGCGGATGGGACCAGCACGGCAACCTGCCCGGCGAGCTCGGCGCGCAGACGAAGGCGGTCGACCAGGCGCAGGCCGCGCTCGTCACCGACCTCCGCCGCCGCGGCATGCTCGACGACACGCTCGTCCTCTGGGCGGGCGAGTTCGGCCGCACCGTCTACTCGCAGGGGCAGCTCTCGCGCGACAACTACGGCCGCGACCACCATCCGCGCTGCTTCTCGATCTGGGTCGCGGGCGGCGGCTTCAAGGGCGGCATCACCTACGGAAAGACCGACGACTACTCGTACAACATCGTCGAGAACCCCGTCGAGGTGCACGACCTGCACGCGACGATGCTCCACCTCCTCGGCATCGAGCACGAGAAGCTCACCTACCGCGCGCAGGGCCGCGACTACCGGCTCACCGATGTGAAGGGCAAGGTCGTCCACGACCTGATCGCCTGAACGGGGCGGCGCGGAGACGCACGATGGACATTCTCTTCGAACTGATCGGGCTCGCCCTCGACCTGCCCGCGTTCCACCGGCGCTTCGGGGCGGCGGGCTGCCTGGCGCTCCTTGCGGGTGGCATCGTGCTCGCGGGGCTGGCGGTGCTCGTGGCGGTGCAGATCGTCGCGTGAGATGCGATGCGCGCAAGCGGGCGAGCCTCCCCGAAGCCATCCCCGAAGCCATCCCCGAAGCCATCCCCGAAGCCATTCTCGAACTCCTTGGCTGGATCGTGGACCTCACCGGCCCCGTCGCCGCTTCGGCACCGTGGGCTGCGCGCGGATCGCGATGGCGGGGGTGCTGCTCGCGGACATAGCGATCGACGGGGCGATCGACGGGGCGATCGACGGGGCGATCGCGGGCGGCGCCGCGGGCGAGCCGCATCCTGAAATGGAAAGTGCGCGGCGAACTCTTGACGGGACATGCGGGCCCCATACACTCGCGCGCGGGGTGGCGCTCCGAGGTCCGACTCGATGGCTTCGTTCAAGATCTTCGCTTCGTCCAGGATCTGTTTGTCCCATCAGGTGGAAGGCGCAGGCGCGCCGCGTGACGCCTGGCCGCGGATGGGGGCGCCCGAGTCCATCACGAATGCCGCGTCTCGCAGAGCCTCGAGCCCCGAGGTAGCCGCGCTCCGCGTCGTGCTCGAAGCGCTTCGCGTGAAGCACGAAGCGCTTCGCGTGAAGAACGCAACGCTCCGCGCGGCGTTTCCCGTCATCGCGCTCCTCGCGATGGTCATCGGAGTGCGCGGCGCGGCCGGCGACGACGGCGAGGGTGGCGGCGGCTCGGGCGGGAGCGGTGGCGCGGACCCCGGGTGGACGCTGCCGGGCGGAACCTCGCAGTCGATTCCGGCATGGTCCCCCTGCGGAGATTGGAGCGTGCGACTCGACCCGATCGAGGAGACGGTCTTCGAGGGGAGGGGAGACCTCGGACCCGCGCCCTGCCATGGTGCCGTGCACGGCTCGCGGTCGTTCTGGAGCGGTCTCGACAAGGCAAGGAAGGGTGCCCTCGCCCACGCGCGTGCCCGCGACTGCCACATGCACAACGGTTGCTCGACTTCCGTTCCAACGGAGGAGCAGCAGGATGGCAGTGTGAGTCTCACGGTCGATTCGGGCGCCAGGCGCGAACTGCAGATCAGGTTCACGCCATCGGAGGCGTCCGCTCCCGTGCAGGTGCTGCTCCGCGCGACCGGGATTCTGGAGATCGCGGTCGATCTCGAGGTCCCCTTGTCGGTCATCGGCTGCGCCAACGCGTTCGGCGATGTGCGGATGAACCTCGAGACGAACCTGCCGTGGCCCGGGCTGTTCGCCACGGAACGCGGACACCATAGGAAGACGCTCGAAGTCAACGCGAATCAGTGCACGGGTGGGGGAGGCGGAGCCGCGCTCTCATTGAATGGTTCGCTCACTCCCGCCGGTCCCGCGGTCGGTGCGTCCGTGAACATTCCCCTCGGCCCTTCTTCCCAGAAGGGCCGCGTCTTCTGGCGTCAGAAGTTCGTGCACGCATGCCGGAGATGCGTCGAGCCGCCGGGAGAAGAGGGCCAGTGGACATACGCGCTGAACGCGGAGTGTGCCGCGCGGGTCGATCTGCTGGAGGGTGTCACCGCCGAGGTTCGCGCGCGGGCGGTGATCGAGGACCTCGAGTTCAAGATCGACCAGGGAACGTCGCCCGTCGCGTGCCCTTCGTGCGTCCCCACGCCGCCCGGTGGTTCTCCCGGCGCAGTCGGGGGTGGCGCGTGAGGTCGCCCGCTCGCATCGAGCGGCGCGCGGACCGAGGTGTCGTGTCGTGGTGCGGTCTCCTGGCGGCCGTGCTCGGTTCGCAGGGCGCGAATGCGCTCGTCGCCGGGTCCCCGCCGCAGACGACGGTCGCCAAGACGGTCGCCAAGACGGCCGCCGCGACGGCCGCCGCGACGGCCGCCGCGAAGCCCGAGCGGTCCCAGCTCGCCGACGCGCTCCGCGCCGGGGCGTCGATCGGACAGGCGATCGCGGCGGGTGCGGCTCGACTCGTCGAGGAGCGCCCCGCCGAAGCCGGAGGCGCGCCTCGATTCGTCGGGGACTCGAGCGACTGGATCGGCATCATCGAACGCGAGGATTCCGATCCCGCGACCTCGGGCGCGGAGGCCGCGGCGCCGCCGCTCCTTCGTCTCGGCCCGTTCCTTGCGCGAACGGACGAGGCGGCCTTCGCGGGTTCGCCGCTCGTCTGGTCGCCGATTCCGCTTGACGAGCGCCGTGAATCTGACGAGCGCCGCGAATCCGACGATCGCATCCGCTCGCTCCTCGCGCCATGGGACGCGCTGCGGTCGGCCTCGTCCGCGCCGTGCGAGGCGGCGGAGGTCGCCAGGCGCGCGCCCACAGCGCTCGACGCGCCTGCGGACGACGAGGCCGGCTCGCTGACCGCGAATCCTCCGGGAGCGCGGTTCGATCCGTCGTTCGCTCCCCGGCACGACGCGCGGCTCGCGGCCTCCGTGCACCGCCACGCGATCGAGGGCCTGCGAACGCTTCTTTCGGACGCCCGCTCGGCGGAGGCGACCCGCTGGCTCGAGCGCGAGTTCGAGGGCTTCGGGTGTCTCACCGACGAGTGCGGAAGCGCGCTCGCGATCGCCTCGTCGCGATTCGATCCACTTCTCGCGGTGGCCGTCCTCGAGGTGCTCGAGATCCACGCGGCGCTCCTCGCGGAGCGCGGTGAGTCGCAGCGCGCGCTCGAGGTCCGCGACGATGCCGTCTGGTTCCTCGAGTCGTGCGGGGCGCCCGTCCTCGCGGCGCGCGCCCGCGCGTCCATGCCCGCGCGCGTCGCTCGGAGCGCCGAGGGCGCGGTCGAGTCGGCGCCGCTCCTCATGCTCGAGGACTGCTTCCCGCGGGCGGCGTGGGAGATCCGCGATGGACTCGCACGATCGTGCCTCCGTCGCGAGGCGTTCGCCGCGAGGGTCCGCGCGATGCTCGATCGCGTCGCGCGTTCCGCGACGCTCGACGAGTCGGAGCGCGACCGGCTCGGCCGTGAACTCACCGTGCTCGTCGAGAACCTCCCCGCGCATGCGGACCCGAACGACTCCGCCCTCCGCGAGGTCGAGAGGCACCTCGTCGCGATGCTCTCGGGAGATGGCTCCAGGCCCGAGCCCTGGGAGATCAAGACCTCCGTGTGGGAGTCCTGGGGGCGCCTCGCGGGCGAGCGCCGTCTCCTCGCCCCGACCGAGCGCCTGCGGCTCGCCGAGCAGCATGCGGAAGTACGCGCCCTCGCGCTCGGGATCTTCGCGGCGCACGGGTACGAACCGAAGGATCTTCCGCATCTCGTCGCCGAGCTCGATCGGACGCTCTCGGATCCTTGGGCGGCCTGGGTGCGATTCCCCATGTATGAGGTCTGGCGGCGGGAAGTCGATCATTCGGTGGCGAGCACCGCCAGATACCTCGAGGATGACGAGGGACCCTCCAACGAGGCCAATTTCCTCGAGGAGTCGATGCTGCTCGACATCCGGAGTTCGATGGCGCGCTGCTGGGGATGGGACAGGTCCGATGCGCGGGGTCGCCGAACCTGCCCCTTCTTCGTGAGCGGACAGGGGACGGGCGGCTCGACGCACGCGCCGTACCGGTCGGGCATCCACTGAAGGCCCCGGCCGCGCCGACACGGGCAATTCCGCGAGTTCGCCGCGCCGCGCGCCGATATGTTCGGCCACGATGCCTCCCCGGACCCGCAACCACGGCGCACCCGGCCCTGCCGCCGACGCGACCTTCCTGATCCTCGACTTCGATTCGACGATCGTCGCCGCCGAAGGGCTCGACGAGATCGCGCGCCTCGCGCTCGCCGACGATCCCGCGCGCGAGTCGAAGGTCGAGGCGATCGAGGCGATCACGCGCGCGGGGATGGACGGGCGCCTCGCGATCGACGAGTCGCTCCGCCAGCGGCTCGCGATGCTCTCGATCACCCGCGCCCATGTCGACGCGGTCGTCCGGCTCCTCAAGAAGCGCCTCGCGCCCTCGTTCCGCCGCGCGAAGGCGGAGCTCCGCCGGAACGCCGCGCGCATCCGCGTCGTGAGCTCGGGCTTCCGCGACTACGTCGTCCCCGTCTGCGCCGAGCTCGGGATTCCCGCCGAGCATGTCGTCGCGAACGACTTCCGCTGGTCGAAGGACGGCGTTGCGACGGGCTTCGACACGCGCTCGCCGCTCGCACGGCCGGGCGGCAAGGCCGAGGCGGTGCGCGCGCTCCGCCTCGCGGGCCGCGTCGTCGCGGTCGGCGACGGGATCACCGACTGCGAGATCCGCGACCTCGGCGCCGCCGACGAGTTCGTCGCCTACTGCGAGACGGTCGAGCGCGACGCGGTCGTCGCCCGCGCCGACCGCGTGGTGCGCGGCGTCGACGAACTCCTCTGGATCTACCGCCTTCCCGGCGCCCCGAGCTTTCCGAAGTCGCGGATGGCGGCGCTCCTTCTCGAGAACTGCCATCCCGACGCGGCCGCGCGCCTCGAGGAGGAGGGCTACCGCGTCGAGACCGTCTCGGACGCGCTCCCCGAGGCGGAGCTCGTGCGCGCGCTGAAGGGCGTCTCGCTCCTCGGGATCCGCTCGAAGACGCGCGTGACGCGCGCCGCGCTCGAGGCGGCCGACCGACTCCTCGCGATCGGCTGCTTCTGCATCGGCACCGAGCAGGTCGATCTCGCCGCGGCCGCCGCGCGCGGCGTCGCCGTCTTCAACGCGCCGTACTCGAACACGCGCAGCGTCGTCGAGCTCGCGATCGGCGAGATCGTCATGCTCTTCCGCCGCGCGGTCGAGAGCGACCGCGTCCTCCACGCGGGCGGCTGGCGCAAGACCGCCGCGGGCTGCCGCGAACTCCGCGGAAAGACGCTCGGCATCGTCGGCTACGGGCACATCGGATCGCAGCTCTCGGTGCTCGCCGAGGCGATGGGGATGCAGGTCCTCTACCACGACCTCGGCGAGGTCATGCCGCTCGGGAACGCGCGCCGCGCGAAGGGCCTCGGCGACCTCCTCGCGAAGTCGGACGCGGTGAGCCTCCATGTCGACGGCCGCGCCGCGAACACCACGCTCATCGGCGAGCGCGAGCTCCGCCGCATGAAGCCCGGCGCCGTCCTCCTCAACCTCTCTCGCGGCAAGGTCGTCGACCTCGACGCCCTCGCGCGCAGCCTTCGATCGGGCCACCTCGGAGGCGCCGCGGTCGATGTCTTCCCCGTCGAGCCGAACTCGAACCGCGAGCCCTTCGACTGCCCGCTGCGCGGGATCCCGAACGCCTTCCTCACCGCCCACATCGGCGGCTCGACCGCCGAGGCGCAGCAGGGGATCGGCGTCTTCGTCGCGAACCGTCTCGTCGACCATGTGAACACGGGCTCGACCGCGGGCAGCGTCAACCTCCCCGAGATCGCCCTTCACCCGACGCCGCGCGCGCACCGGTTCCTCCACCTCCACCGGAACCAGCCGGGCGTCCTCGCGGCGATCAACGGCATCCTCGCCCGCCGCCGGATCAACATCCTCGGCCAGTCCCTCCGCACGACCGAGGAGGCGGGCTACGTCGTCACCGACGTGAACCGGAGCTACGACGACGCCGTGATCGACGAACTGCGGGCGGTCGACGGAACCATCCGCTTCCGCGTCCTCTACTGACGCCCGCGGAGGGTCGCTACCATCCGCGCTTCCCGCGGGCGTCCGCGGACTCCTTTCGCGGCCAGGCCGCAGAAACGCCTCTCCATGACCTTCCGTCTCCGTCCGTTCCTCGCCGCCGGCGCCGTGTCGGCCGCGCTCGCGACGACTTTCACCGTCCTCGCGCAGGACGCCGCACCCGCCGCGGCGCCCGCCGCCGCCCCCGCCGCCGACAGGATCGACGCGAAGGCGAAGGCGATCTACGACGCCGGCTCGAAGGCCGCGGCCGAGCTCAAGAACATCGACCTCGTCTCGAAGATGACCGTCGAGATGGAGGGGATGGACCCCTCGATGCTGCCGCCCGGCTTCGGCGAGCCCGCGCGCGTCGTCCTCGACTTCTCGACCGAGGCCGCCTCGGGCATGCCGCGCCTCCGCATCGACGGCCTCGCCGACGGCAAGGCGAAGTCGACCCTCGTCGTCGAGGGTGAGAAGGCGGTCTTCATCGATGTCGCCGCGAAGGAGTTCACCGACGCGGGCCAGGGCTGGATGGGTCTCGTCCCCGGTGCGATGCAGTCGCTCCCGATCTGGATCTTCGAGCGCCGCGCCTACGCGCAGGCCGCCGAGGGCGAGGAGACGGGCGAGCCGAAGATGGTCGGCTGCACGCTCGTCGGCGAGGAGAAGATCGATGGCGTCGACTGCGAGGTCGTCGTCGTCGAGCGCCAGGCCGACGGCCCCGGCGGCGAGCCCGTCACGCTGATCGAGACCGTCGCCTTCGCGAAGACCGACCACCTCCCGCGCCGCGTCGGCACCGAGGTCCGCATGCCGGGCGCCCCGAAGACGAGCGCCACCTTCTCGTCGGTGAAAGCGAACGCCGAGCTCGACGCGAAGACCTTCGACATGAGCGCGCCCGAGGGCTACGCGAAGAAGGAGCTCCCGAAGGCGGCCGAGCCGCAGCGCCCCGAGCTCTCGGTCAAGGCCGGCGACGCCGCGCCCGACTTCACCCTCTCCGACATGGAGGGCAAGGAGGTCACGCTCGCATCGCTCAAGGGGAAGGTCGTCCTTCTCGACTTCTGGGCAACCTGGTGCGGCCCCTGCAAGAAGGCGATGCCCACCATCCAGAAGCTCAGCGAGGAGTACGCGGGCAAGGATGTCGTCATCCTCGGCGTGAACACCTGGGAGCAGGACCCCGAGGCGGCGAAGAAGTACATGAAGGACAAGAGCTTCACCTACGGCTGCCTGATGGCGGGCGACGACCTCGCGAAGGCGTACAACGTGCCCGGCATCCCGACCCTCGTGATCATCGGCAAGGACGGCAAGGTCGTCATGGCCGAGGTCGGCCTCGCCGACGCGACGGGCGACAGCCTGCGCAAGGCGATCGACGGCGCGCTCGGCGGCTGATCGCGTCGGCCGCATCGCGGTTCGGATCGAATGAAAGGCCCCGCGCGGCGTTCGCCGCGCGGGGCCTTGTCGTTCTGGCGTGACGTTCGTCGCGCGCCGCTCAGCGGCGGCGGCGGACGACGAGGCCGGCGAGGCCGAGGAGCGCCACCGCGCCCGGCGACGGAATCGGGGCGAAGTCCCAGACCACCGACGCCGAACCCGACGAACCCGCGGCGGGTCCGAGCTCGGTCATCTGCGAGATGATCGCGTAGTTGCCGTTCGAGAGGCTCGCGGAGTAGCTGCCGAAGCCGTTGGCCGACGCGCCGCCGAAGACGGTCGCCGCGCCGTCCTCGTAGACCACGCCCGCGACCGCGGTGTTCGAGCCGAGATCGACCACCATCCACGAGGCCTGGTGCTCGACGAGGACGCCCCAGTTCCAGTTGATGTTGAAGGTGCCGCCGTTCGAGACGGTCAGGTCGGCGCGGGCGAACGCCGAGCCGTACACGAGGTCGCCGAGGTTGAACGCGGCGATGTGCGTGAAGCCGTTGACGTTGAAGAGCGCCGAGTTGAGGATGAAGCTGCTGACTCCGTCGCTCGCCGAGACCGACTGATAGCCGGTCGAGGAGAAGGACTCGGTCGTGAAGTCGTCCTGGCCGACCGGTGCCGTGGCGCCGAGGTAGGTGCCGAGGGTGTAGGGGGCGACGAGACCGGCGCTCGCGGAGGTCGCGAGACCGCCGACGAGGGCGGAGCCCACGAGGAAAGCGATTCTGTTCATCGTTCGATCCGGAAGAGAGAGTGGCGAAGCCGGGTGCGTGGCGGACGCCGCCAGGCACCACGACCGCCTCACGAAGGGCGGGGGCTTCGTCTCCGTAGGCGGGATCGGTGGACGCACCCTGTCACGGTTCGGGCGCGCTTTTCCGAATACAGCGTTCGGCCGCGCGGCGTGGCCGGGCGCCTCGACCGTCGGAGGCCGCGTCGAATGCGCGGTCCCGCGCGCGGTTCGATGAAGGCCTGCCATTAGACTGTTCGGTCATGTCCCACCACCCCGCGTTCCGTTCGCGCGCCTCCCGCCTCTTCCCGCCGCGGCCGATGCGGCGGCCGCACGCGCTCCTCTTCGCGTGCGCGCTCGCAGGAGCGCCGGCGGCCGGCGCGCTGGCGCCGGCCGCTTCACCCGTCGGCGCGACGGCGCCGCGTGCCGCGATCGACCGCGCGCCCACCGCGCCGCCGATGCGCCTCGTGCCCGACACCCTCGTCGGCGACGCGGCGGAGGCCGCGCGGCGCGGCGCGATCGAGCCGTACTTCACCGCGCTCGACGCCGCGGTGCGCGAGGAGATCGCAGGCAAGGCGCCGAAGGTCGCGGTGCGGTTCGCCGCGACCTCGGTGGGCGCGCACGCGCTCCTGCAGCGGACGCTTCTCGAGCGCCTCGGCGCCGACGGCCGAGCGGCGATCGCGGCGGCGCACGGCGACGCGCTCGCCTGGCTCCTCGCCGATCGCGCGGCGCTCGGCGAATTCCTCGGCTCGGGCGAGATCGACGGCGACCGCTGGACCGACGCGGTACGGATCCTCGCCGAGATCGTCGCGAAGGATCCGACGGTGAAGGAGGATGGCGCGAAGGAGGGCGGCCTCGCCCGCCGCATCGCCATCGCGACCGCGCTCACCTTCTCGACGCCCGTCCGCTGGATGGCCGACGACTCGGTCATCGAGCCCTTGCCGCGCTACGAGGCCTATGTCGCCTGGGACCGCGAGGGCGTCCTCTTCCCGACCTTCCGCGAGCTCTCCGCGTGGGAGATGCGCTACGTCGTCGGCAGCTGGTCGACGAACGAGGACCTCGTCTGGGCGCGCGCGAACATCAAGGACGAGCTCCGCCGCCGCGACAAGGTCGGCGATGGCGCGCACATGCTCGCCTACAACCTCGAGAACAAGAACGGCGTGAGCGTGCAGGAGGGGCGGAAGTTCTACGACAACAAGCCGATGACGATGGCCGTCATGCTCGAGTACGGCGGTGTCTGCGGCGCGATCTCGCGCTTCGGCAGCTCGATGAGCCAGGCCTTCGGCGTGCCCGCGATGCCGATCGGGCAGCCGGGCCACTGCGCCTTCCTCTGGCAGCAGACGCCGCACGCGTGGAGCATCAACAACGACATCTCGGGCTGGGCCGAGAGCGGGAAGCACGGCGGCATCCAGATGAACTGGGGCCGCCTCGCGGGCGACCGCGCGTGGCTCGTGCCGCTCATGCAGGACGCGCAGTCGCGCGCCGACCGCTTCGTCGAGGCCGAGGTGCTGCTCGCCGCCGCGGCGATCGCCGACGCCGACGATCGCGCCGCGATCCTCGCCGAGGCCTGCGACGCGTGTCCGACCCACTTCGGCGCGTGGCACGCGCGGCTCGCCGCGATGGGCGCGACCTCGAAGCCCGCGAAGGGCGCCCAGTGGAAGGCGGCGATCAAGGACGCGGGCGAGGCGCTCGTGCGGCATCCCGTGGCGTTCGCCGCGCTCGTCGCGCAGGCGGAGCCGGGACTCCTGCCCGCGAAGCCGACGGCCGCGAACCGCGAGTCGCTCGTCCGCGACGCGGCGCGCGCGCTCGCCTCGATGGCGAAGGGCGGCGCCGACGCGGGCCTCGTCGCGTGGGCGCTGCGCGACACGCTCGTCCGCCAGTGCGAGGCGCTCGCGCCCGAGTCGCGGCAGGCCGCGCGGGCGCTCGCCGCGGGTGAGGATCCGGGGCAGGCGACGCTCCCCGAGCGCGACGCCGAGCGCCTCGCGAAGCTCTGCCTCTCGGCCGCGCTCGAACTCGATGTCGCGCCCTCGGGGCCGCCGCACGGCGCCTGGCGCAACGCGATGCGCCGCGTCGTCGACGGTGTCGTGCGGCAGCCCGCGGCGCGCAAGGACGGTCTGCGCGCGATCGAGGTCGTCGTCGGCAAGCTGATGGCGTCGAACCGCGCCGACGACGCACGCTGGATCGCCGACCGCATCGTCGAGGCGGCGAAGGCGGTGAAGGACCCCGCGCTCGAGGCGCAGGCCGCGGCGTTCCGTGGGCGGCTCGGCTGAGACGTAGGTCGACTGAGACGAAGTCGGCTGCGAGAAGGGGCGATCGACGCCCGCGCGGATCGGATGGCGCGCGGTGTCGGGCGAAGTGGGAGGCGCCCGATCGCGGATGGAATGTCCGCAATGCTCCGCGCGCGAACCCGCCGCCGCGCAACCCGTCGCAAATCGACCCTTCGCATTGACATCCGAGCGCCCGAGCGCGATCCTTCGCGAATGCAGTTCTCCCCGCGCCGCGAGGCGCCCGCCCGTCGATCGGGCCGCGCATTCACGCTCGTCGAGCTCCTGGTCGTCATCGCGATCATCGCGCTCGTCGTGTCGCTCCTGATGATCGCGATTCCGCAGGTCCAGCGGGGCGCACGCAGCGCGCAGTGCCTCTCGAACCAGCGCGCGCTCAACATCGGCTTCGTCCAGTACTACGGCGACCAGGACGGCCGCTTCATGGGCGTCGACACCGACCGCAATCCGTGGGACTGGGTGCGCACGCCCGTCGGCACCTCGGCCGAGACCGAGAAGCACCTCCGCGACGGCCGCATGTGGGAGTACATCGGCGACGCGCGCGTCTACCGGAGCCCCTTCGATCCGTTCCCCGCGCCCACCGTCTCGCCGAACGCGAACTCCGCGCCCGGCAACACCCGGATGCGCACCTACTCCTTCAACGCCTTCATCTCGACCGGCGAAGGCTTCATGTGGAACGGCCCGCCGAACTGGCAGGTCAACACGATGGGCAAGATCCCGCTGCCCTCCGAGACCATCATGACGAGCCTCGAGTACGACCACCGCGGCTACAACATCAACGGCTTCGGCATCGATGTGTCGGGGAATTCGATCTGGATCGACAAGATCGCCGCGTGGCACCCCGGCTACTGGAACTTCACCTTCGCCGACGGCTCGACCTACTCGTACCGCCACATGGCGAAGCAGAAGGACGTCGACTACTACATGACGCTGCCGTCGAACGGGATCTTCTGGCCCGGCCCCGACTACCAGTGGCTGCGGCGCAAGATGGCGCCGGGGCTCTTCCAGTGATGCGCCGCTTCACGGTCGCGGCGCTGCCGCTCGTCCTCCTCCTCGCCGCGTGCGGCGGCGATCGCAACTACAACGCGGGCGTGCCGGGGTCGGGGGTCGCCTCCACCTCGAGCTCCACGGGCGGTGCGGCCTCGGGTGCGGCTTCGGGCGCGAGCGACGGCGATGGCACCGTCGCGCCGCCCTCGGCGCCCTCGCTCTCGGCGGGAACGGGGGCGGGCTCCTTCGGCGCGCCGCGCATGGCGCCCTCCGCGCCCGACGCGCCCGTTGACGAGGTCGCCGATCCCGAGGTCGTCGCCAACGCGGTGGTCGCGGGCGTCGTCGCCGAGATGAACCTGCCCGATCCGAAGCCCGCCGAAGTCGCGTCGGGCGAGGAGCCGTTCCAGCAGCTCGCGCGCGACCGCAAGTTCGACGAGTTCCGCCGGATGTCGGGCCGCTTCGTGCAGCTCAACCTCGAGATGCGGCCCTATGCCGAGCGCCTCGCCGCGGGCGTCGCGAGCGACACCGACCGCAAGGCGCACACCCGCCTCGAGCAGGCCGCCGATGCCGAGTTCAAGCGCCTGAACCGCTACATGTGGGGCTCGCGCTGGAGCGAGGAGGACCGCGCCGCGATGGGCTGGATCCTCTTCGGCTCGCTGCAGTCGCGCTGAACGGCGCCCGCGTTCGGCTACCTTGACGGCATGTCGATCACCCTCCGCGCCTGCGCGCGGCTTCTGTTCGCGTGCGCGCTCGCGGCGCCGCTTCCGTTCCCGACGACGCTCGCGGGCGTTCCCGCCGATCCGTCCGCCGATCCGTCCGCCAATCCCTCCGCATGGACGCTCGACGCGACGCGCGAAGCGATCGCCGCCGCCAACGAACGGCTCGCGCGCGCGGCGCGCACGGTGCACGACCCGCTCGGCGAGCGCGGCTGGATCGACGGGTCGCGCCTCTGGTTCGAGTCGCGCGAGCGCGATGGCGCGCGGCGTTGGTGGCTCGCCGACGCGGGTTCCGACGCGGGTTCCGCCTCGAACGCGGGCGGGGAGCCGCTCGCACGCCGCCCGCTCTTCGATCACGAGGCGCTCGCCGCCCATCTCGGCGTGGGCGATCCGTCGCGGCTTCCGATCCGCGGCGTCGCCGTCGAGGGCGGGTCGGTCGCGGTCGGCGTCGAGGGGCGCGACGAGCCGGTCGTGCTCGCGCTCGGCGGGGGGGTCGTCGAAGGGGCGGACCTCGCGACGATGCGCGCGCTCCTCGAGACGGAGCTCCTGCCCGGCAAGCGCCGCAGCCGCGGGCAGGGCGCGTCGTCGGGCCTCGTCTTCGTGAACGCGCTCGACGAGCCGGTCGAACTCGTCTGGGTCGATTCGGGCGGCGGCGAGCGCGGCTACGGCCTCGTCGAGCCGGGCGCCGAGCGCAGGCAGCACACCTACGGCGGCCACGCGTGGCTCGTGAAGACCGCCTCGGGCGAGCGGCTCGGCCATGTCGTCGCGGGCGAGGTCGAGCGCACGGTGCGCATCGCGGGCAGGGCCCGCCGCCGTCCCGACGCGATCGACGGCGCCGACGGCCAGCGCGAGACGGCGGGCGACGGCGCGCGCGACGACGCGGACGGTTCGAGCGCGATGCCGTCCTACGAGGTCGTGAACGACGGTCCCGAACTCGTCGTCCGCGCGGGGGGCGTCGAGGTCTTCCGCACCAGCGGTTCCGACGACCGCGACGGCTTCACGGGCGGCCGCTGGATCTCGCCCGCGCGCGACGCGATCGTCGCGATGAAGGTCCGCCGCGGCGAGCGGCATCCCGTCCACATCGTCGAGGCGGCGCCGAAGGACCGCCTGGAGCCGAAGCTCCGCACGCTCGACTACACGAAGCCCGGCGACGAGATCGACCGTCCCGTGCCGCACCTCTTCCGCGTCGAGGCCGATGCCGGCGCGTCCGCCGGGCTCCGCGTGCGCGAGGTCTCCGTCGATCCCGCGCTCGTCGCGAACCCGTGGTCGATCGACCGCGTGCGCTTCCTGCCGGGCGGCCGCGAGGCGGCGTTCCTCTTCAACCAGCGCGGCCACCAGGTCGTGCGCCTCGTCGGGCTCGATCTCGAGTCGGGCGCGATGCGCACCATCGCGGAGGAGTCGTTCCCGACCTTCGTCGACTACACGAACAAGATCTGGATGCACTGGCTCGACGCGACGGGCGAACTCCTCTGGATGACCGAACGCGACGGCTGGAACCACCTCGTCCTCGTCGAGGTCGCGACGGGCGCCGTGAAGCGCCGGGTGACCGAGGGACCGTGGCTCGTGCGCCGCGTCGAGCATGTCGACGCCGAGGCGCGCGCCGTCGATCTCGCGGTGATGGGCCGCGATCCCGCGCAGGACCCGTACCACGTCCACTTCGCGCGCGTGTCGATCGACACGGGCGCCATCACGATGCTTACCGCGGGCGACGGCACCTGCCGCGCCGACTTCTCGCCCGATCGGAGCACGCTCCTCGTCACGCGCGCCCGCGCCGACCTGCCGCCCGTCCACGAACTGCGCCGCGCCTCCGACGGCGCGCTGGTCGCGACGCTCGCCGAGGCCGCGATCGCGGGCCCCGACGCGTTCGTCCCGCCCGAGCGCTTCGTCGCGAAGGGCCGCGACGGCGTCACCGACATCTGGGGTCTCGTCCACCGCCCGAGCGGTTTCGATCCGACGCGGAAGTACCCCGTCATCGAGATGATCTACGCCGGCCCGCACGGCCAGCACGTCCCCAAGTGGTTCGAGACGCGCGGCCGCGCGCGCGAGTACGCGGAGCTCGGCGCGATCGTCGTCCAGATCGACGGCATGGGCACGAACTGGCGCTCGAAGGCCTTCCACGACGTCTGCTGGAAGAACCTCGCCGACGCGGGATTCCCCGACCGGATCGCCTGGATCCGCGCGCTCGCCGCGAAGGACCCGTCGCTCGACCTCTCGCGCGTCGGGATCTTCGGCGGCAGCGCGGGCGGGCAGAACGCCATGCGCGCGCTCATCGATCACGGCGACTTCTACAGGGTCGCGGTCGCCGACTGCGGCTGCCACGACAACCGCATGGACAAGATCTGGTGGAACGAGCAGTGGATGGGATGGCCCGTCGACGAGAGCTACGAGAAGAGCTCGAACATGGTCCACGCCCACCGCACCGCGGGCGACCTCATGCTCGTCGTCGGCGCGCTCGACGAGAACGTCGATCCCGCGACGACGCTGCAGGTCGCGCAGCGCCTCGTCGAGGCGGGGAAGGACTTCGAACTCCTCGTGATTCCCGACGGCGGCCACGGCGCCGCCGAGAGCCCGTACGGCAATGCGC
>JBJOHC010000180.1:0-4087 GCA_046047955.1 Planctomycetota bacterium | reverse complement strand
CACCTGAAGGGGCCCCGGGTGCTTGCGTTTGCTCGCTTCTCGTCGGGGTGACGCGTCCTTCGCCTCCGCTGCGCTGCGGCTCGTCCGCGCGTCCGCGGCGCTTCGCACCGCGTCCGCGGATGGTGGACTCCCGCTTCGCGGGAGTTCAAGTCCTCCGGCGAGTCGCGGTCGGTCGTCGCGGGGCAGGCACCTGAAGGTGCCCCCGGGCCCTCGCATTTGCGCAGCCTTCGTCGGGGTGACGCGTCCTTCGCCTTCGCTTCGCTGCGGCGCGTCCGATCAGCCACGCGTCGCCGCGCGACCCGCCGCGTCCCAGCGCTCGATGGCGCTGCGGAGGTCCGCCTCGGTCGCGGTGTCGGCCGTCGCGCCCCGTCCGAACCACTTGAGTTCGAGCTCGACGATCTCGCGGCGCAGCGCCTCGCGCGACGCGCCGTCGAGGGCGTCCGAACCCGCGAGCGCGCGCAGCGAGGTGACGACGGCCAGTGGCGTGAGTCTCGTAGGCGTCCAGGCTGGCGCGGTGTCGACGATCGGCGCCCGACGGCGCCGTCCGCGGATCGCGAGCACGACGATTGAGATCAAGCCGACGACCGTCGCGGCCATGCGCCCGGGTGTCCAGAACGCCGCGCGCACGGGAACCGTCGCGCCCGTCGCGACGGCGATGTCGAGCTCGTCGTAGAAGCGGCTCTCGAGCGAGCCGTCGATGCCCGCGACAAGCGTCGGCAGTCGGAACGACGGACCGACCGCACCACCCGTCGGCAGATACTTCACGCGCCAGGTGCGCTCGACCTCCATGCGGTAGAGGCCGTCGGCGTCGGGTTCGGGGTAGCCGTCCTTCGGCGCCTGCGGCGCGCCCATCATGAACATCGGACTCGCGGTCACGGTGCCCGCCGAGGCGATCATCGGCGGATCGGCCTCGATGCCGTCCTCCGTGCCGATCGCGTAGCCCGCGAGCGCGTCGTCGAGTCCCGCGAGCGCCTCACGCAGATCGGGCAGCACGCCCTTGCCGCGCATGCGCACCTCGAGCGTCACCGTCCGGTCGCCGGCGTCGCCCTCGGCACCGCGCAGATCGACGAGCTGCGTCACCGCGAGTCCGCCGCACGGCCGCGCGGCGCGCGCCTCGCCCGGCGCGAGAAGCGGCGTGTTGCTCGGCACGAGGAGCGTGACGGGACCCGCCTGGTCGGTGAACTGCATCTCCATCGAGATCGAGGGCACGGTGTCGACGGTCGGATCGCGTCGCGAGACGACGATGTAGGCGAGCGGCTTCTCGAGCCAGCCCGCGTCGCCATCCTCGACGACGCCGCGCGGCGGCATGTACGCGTCGAAGTAGCCGATCGCCTCGACATCGAGCGCCGAGGTCAGCGCCTCCTCGATCGCCTTCTGCAGCTGGTCTCGGTAGTTCACCTGGCGGAACTGGTTGCCGACGCGCGCGAACACGCCGTTCTGCAGGTACTTCGAGAAGCCGCCCGTCTCGCGGTCGACCGAGTGCGTGAACCGCAGCGAGAGAAGGAGCGCGAACGGCTCGCCCGTGCCGACGCGGTCATCGCCGTCGATCGCGAGGCGCAGGCGGATCTCGTTGCGCACGAGGTCGCGGTGAAGCTCCTCGATCGCGCGCAGCGACGCGCCCGCGGGGTGCTCGCCGATCACGCGCAGCGCGTGCCGCACGAGGCGCGGCTTCACCTCGGGGGCCGATCGCTCGACCGCGCCCTGCACCGCCTCGGCGAACGCCGCGAGGTGCCGCTCGAACGCCTCGGCGTCGAGGGTCGCGAGCGACCTCCGGATCAGGTCGATCTGGTCGTCCTGCAGCGTCCCCTCCCTGGGGAGGTCCTCGGGGCGGAGGAAGTTGAGTTCGGCCGTTCCCATCGCCGCGCCGAACCAGCGCAGATGGACGCTCGGATCATCGCGCGTCTCGCCGCGGGCGAGCGCGCCCGCGTAGCGGTGCGCCGCGTCGGCGAACGCCTCGAACGCCGCGCGGCGGTACGCGTCGCGCTCGGCGGGATCCTGCGCCGACTTCTGCGAATCCTTGAACTGGAGCCGGTCGTAGGTGAGCCCCGCCTCGAGGACGGCGAGGTTCCACGCCTCGGGGCGCTGCCTCACCGCGCTCGACGCGAGTTCGATCGCGACGCCGTATCCCGCCTCGACGAGCCTCGCGATCTCGCTGTCCGAACGCTTCACGCCCGACGCCGACTGCACCTCGCGGTTGCGCCAGTCGCCGTTCAGGCTTCCGCCCATCTTGGCGGCGAGCGTCGCGGCGGTCGCGGGGGGAATGCGCTCGATCGGGCCGAAGACGCGCTCGATGTCGGCCTTCGTGTAGACCTCGGTCTGCGCGTGGCACGCCTCGAACGCGCCGACGATCGACGGCAGCGTGCGTGGATCGACGCCCGCCTCGCGCAGCGTCGCCATGAGCGCGTCGAGCCGGTCGAGGTTCCGCCGCTGCCGTCCGCGCGTGAGCGGCGCCATCGGCATCGCGTCGCGGTTGAAGGCGAAGAACATCTGCATCTCGGGCGGGAACTGCGACATCGGCTGCAGCCGCTCGACCCAGATCGCGAGGAACGCGTCGGCGAACGCGCCCGCCTCGGCGGGACTCGCCGCGATGGCGTCGTCGAGGAGGGCGAGCGCGCGGTCGGTCTCGTCGGCGCTCGCCGCGATCGCGACGGCCGCCTTCCGCGCGCGCGACGCGAGGCTCGGCTCGAGCGCCGAGAGCCAGCGCTCGCTCGGGATCGCGCGCAGGAGGATCTGCGCATCGCGGCCGACCATCGGTCCGCCCATGCCGCGCATGCCGCCCTGGCCTCCGCCGCCCGCCTTCGCCGCGTCCTCCATCGCCGCGACGAGCGCGGTCGTCACCATGCGGAGCGGCACGCGCAGCGTCGCGAGGTCGACGTCGTCGCGTTCGAGCAGGATGTCGATCGACTCCTTGAGTCCGAGGATCGCCGACGCGCGCGTCTCCTCGGCGGCGCCCTGGTTCGCGAGCGACGACGCGACGAGCGCGAGCTGCTCGAGCGCGGCCGGTCCGAGCGCGGGGCTCGCGAAGACCTCGGCGAGCCAGGGCTCGGCCTGCGACTTCGGCACCTCGCGCATGGCGGCGACCGCCTGCGCGAGCGCGTCGAGCCGGATCTCGCTCTTCTCGCGCGCGAGGAGCGCGACCGCGGCGAGCGTGCGGAACGCCTGCACGCGCAGCGCCTCGCCTTCGGGGCCGTCGCCCGCCTTGCGCGCGAGTTCGGCGAGGTGGCGCGCGTGAACCGTCATCTGCGCGCCGTCCTCGCGCGCGATCGCATCCTCGAGCGGCGGGAGGAAGCGGTAGGCCTCGGCGAGGAGATCCGCCTCGGCGAGGAGTTCCGCCGTCCGCCGGCGCGACGCCTCGTCGGCGGGACCGAACCAGCGCGTGCCGCCCTCGACGAGCGCGAGCATCGCGCCCGTCGCGTACTTCGACGCCGACTGGGCGAGCATGCGGCCGAGCGCCTTCACGGCCCACGGCTTGAGTTCGGCGGGCGACGCGTCGGCGAAGAGGAGGACCTCCTCGGGAAGAAGTCCCGTGTCGCCGCGGTTCGTCGACTGGAGGATCGCCGCGAAGACGGGCTCGGCCTCCTCGACGGGCCGCTTCGCGAGGAACTCCGCGAACGCCTTCCACTCGCCCGCCATCACCTGGAGATGGATCCAGCGCGCGATCTCGGCGGGCGTCGCGCTCTCGGGATTCGGATGCGCGACCTGCCCGAATCCGAGCGTCGCGCGCGCCTTGAGAACGGCCTCGGGCTTCCGCTCGAAGTCGAGGTTCCGGATCTCGCCCGACACCTCCATGCCGCGCTGCTGCCGCGCGCCGCGCTCGGCCGCGAGTCCGAGCGCCTGCTCGAGATCGACGCCGAGATCCCTGTAGTAGGCGCGCATCTCCTCCTGCGCGGGCGGCTCGAGCGCGGCGTAGAGCGCCTTGAGGCGCGCGACCTGCGCGGGTGTGAACGGCGATTCGGCGGGCATCGCGCCGTCTCCCGCGGGGAGTGCGACGGGATCGCCCGCGTCCATGCCCGGCTCGTCCGAGGCGACGACCTCGTCGAGCTCGAGCGTCACGGTGAAGCCGCCGGGCGCCGCCTGCTGCGCGGGC
>JBJOHC010000179.1:0-5649 GCA_046047955.1 Planctomycetota bacterium | reverse complement strand
GTTCCGATCGGCACCGAGGTGCGGGTCGACCGCGGTGAGCGGCCGAGCTACCTGCTCGCCGAATCGGGCGACGCGCCCGCCTGGCGGATGCGCCTCGCGCCGCTGCGCGCGTCGCGCGTCGGGACGAGCGCGGCGACGCAGGTCGCGGGATACCTCGCGGAACTGCGCGGAAAGGGCGAGGCGTTCGAGGTTCTCCTCGACGAGCCGCGCACGGTTTCGGGCGCGGAGGCGCGGCTCTACTTCATCGCCGTGCCGCTCGAGGGCGGCGGCCGCGGGATCTCGGGCGGACTCGTCGTGCCGCACGGCGACGGGCGCTTCCTCGTCGCGTCGATCCTCGTTCTCGACGGCGAATACGAGCGCGTCCGGCCGCTTCTCGAGCGGAGCCTCGCGACCATCGAACTCGTCGACCGGAGCGCCGAGCTCAACGCGCGCGCCGAACTCCTCGGGCGCGGCCAGGCGATCACCGATGCGATCACGCCCGAGCGGCTGCGCGCGGCCGCCGATGGCACGGCGCTCGTCTACCGCATGTGGCGCCCCGATGCGGCCGACGGTCGTGAGGTCGGGCGCGAGGGCGGCAGGAAGGACTTCGGCTACATGGTCGTCCGTGCGCGCGAGGGCGCGATCGGCGAGCTCGATCCGTCGCGCGATCCCGCGAGCCTGAAGGGCGAGGAGACGCTGCGCGGCCTGCTCGCGACGGTCGACGCGCGCGTCATCGTCGGCGACGATCCGACGCACACCTACGACGTCCAGTCGCGCTACTTCGTCTCCTTCGACCGCGCGACCGAGAGCTGGTCGACGCGCTCGACCGAACGGCACCGCAGCGCGTCGCGCTCGAGCGCGCAGACGGGCCTGCGCATTCCCGGCGTCGGCCGGCCCGATCCGCCGCTCCAGGTGATCACGGCGACGATCGACGGCCGCACGGGCGAGCCGAAGGAATGGCCCGTTCCGCCCGCGTACCTCTCGCAGGCCGAGCTCGTCGTCCTCGGCGCGCTGCTGCCGCGCGGCGAGCGCGTGACCGAGGTCGAGTTCCTCGACTACGCGTTCGATCCGAAGTCGGAACGGCTGCCGCAGCGCCGGGAGAAGTGGTCGCGCACCGCCGACGGCTGGCGGCTCGAGACGCGGCTCGGAACCGCGCCTGAAGTGCTCGTCCAGGAGTTCGACGGCGCGGGCGCGCGCGTTCGTCGCATCGATCCCGATGGGACCGTCACCGAGCGGATCGGACTCGAGGAACTGCGGGCGCTCTGGAAGTCGAAGGGGCTTCCGGTCGACTGATGCCCGCGCGCGCGCCGTTGCGTTCCGTTCCGCTGGCCATCGCCGCGATTCTCGCGGCGGGCGCGGTCGCGTGGATCGCGGGCTGCTCGGCGGTGCCTGAAGCCGTGCGGCCGGACGCGACGGGCGCGGCTTCGCGCCCCCGCACCGATCGGGATCGGAACGACGGGGACGCCGGTCGATTCGCGAGTGGTGAACTCGTGACCGGTGAACTCGTAATCGGCGAGCTGGAGCCCGCGACGCGCGGCGTGCGCGCGGGCGACCTCGTGCGCGCGGCGGGCTCGGTCGCGCGCTACGCGATCGTCGGCGGCGATGGCGCGGCGCGCGGCGGGCGCGCGCGGGGCGATCGGGGCGAGGTGGTCGAGCGCGTCGTCCGAGAGACCGGCTCCGACGGTCGCGAACGGATCGTCCTCGTCGAGGAGCGCGGCGGGAAGGTCGAGAGCCGCATGGAACTCGAGCCGGCCGGCGACGGCGCGCTCACCCTCTCCCTCGTCGATGCGATCGGCGACGGTTCGCGGAGCCTCTTCGCGACGCCGCTCCCCTTCGCCGCGGATCTCGCGCCAGGCGCGCCGCTCGAGGGTGCGTCGGACATGCGTGTCGTGACCCTGCCAGGCGGCCGCGCGCGCGCGCAGGGAACGGCGACGCGGACGCTGCGCATCGCGGGCGAATGCGACCTTCGTCTCGGCGACGAGCGCCTGCGGGCGATCGCGATCGACCTCGCGTTCGCGGTCGAACTCGATGTCGCGAAGGCCGACGTGCGCGCGCGGCTCTTCATCGTCCCCGGGTGCGGCGTGGTCGCCGAGGCGCGGGAGGAGTCGCGGGTCGTCCTCGGCGTCTTCCGGACCTCGACGCGTGAAACCACCGCCCTCCTCTCCGTCGAAGGGACGCCCGCGCCCGACCTGCCGACGGACGCGCGATGACGGGCGCCGGGCGCCCCCTCCAGACGACACCTCACCGCGCACGGCCTCGGGGCGGCTCCCGACCGACGCGAACGACGAACGACCGACGCGACGCATGCACGATCCGAACCACGCCTCCCGCCCCCGCATCCTCGTCGCGATTCCCGTCTTCAACGAGGAGCGCTCGGTCGACCGCGTGCTCGGCGAGGTGGCGCGGCACGCGGCGTCGTTCGGCGGCGAGATCCTCGTCATCGACGACGGCTCGACCGACGCGACGCCGTCGCTCCTCGCGCGCCATCCCGTCGAGGTGATCCGCCACGGGAAGAACCGCGGCTACGGACGCGCGATGCAGGACATGCTCGAGTGGGCCGATTTCCGCGGCTACGACTGGGTGATCTCGATGGACTGCGACGAGCAGCACGAGCCCGCGAGCCTACCCGACTTCGTCGCCGCGATCGCGCGCGGCGCGAGCGATGTCGTCTCGGGTTCGCGGTACATGGACGAATCGCTGCCCGGCGACCCCGCGCCCGAGGACCGGCGGCGGGTGAACTCGCTCGTCACGCGCGAACTCAACGAGCGCCTCGCGCTCGGGATCACCGACGCCTTCTGCGGCTACAAGGCCTACCGCGCGAGCGTCTGCGCGAGACTCGCGCTCGACGCGAACGGCTACGAGTTCCCCATGCAGTTCTGGGTGCAGGCGTGCGCGGCGGGCCTGCGCGTCGAGGAGCTCGCGGTGCGGCGGATCTATGTCGACATGACGCGCACCTTCGGAGGCGGACTCGACGAACCCGAGCGGCGTCTCTCGGTCTACCGCGACACGATGCATCGCGAGATCCGCCGTTGCGCGCGGCGGCTGCCCGTCCGGGCGATGGAGGGGCTTTCGTGACCGGCGTGGCACCCGAGGTCCCGACGGCGTGCGTCGTGCGGCACGAGCCCGACGCCTCCGCGTGCGCGACGGCGGTGCGCGAGCACTTCGCGCGCGCGGGCGACGCCATCGTCCTCGGTCGCACGATCGCGGCGTGGCGCGCGGAATCGCGGGCGGCGCTCGGGCTTCCCGCCGACCGGCCGATCGTGATGACGGGACACCAGGCGGGGATCTGGCACGCGGGCATCGCGGAGAAGTTCCTTCTCGGCGCGGAGATCGCGCGGGCGACGGGCGGCGTCCTCGTCCATGTCGTCGTCGACCACGACCGGAACGACGCGTCGCTCGTGGCGTATCCGGCGATCGTCGATGCGGGTGGCGCGGCGGGAGGTGGGAAGGCGCTCGCGCGCGTCGCGCTCGATCGCCGACCGCGCTCGGATGCGCCGAACGCGCTCCGCGACTGCGTGCGGACGATGCGGCCCGACCGGCCGCACGAGGTCGCGGCGGGGCTCGAGCCCGTCCTTGCGCGCATCGAGGGCGCGATCGCCGCCGAGCGCGGCCGCGGGAACCTCGCGATGCAGATGGCGCACGCGGCGAACGCGCTGCTCGCGCCGCGCGTGCGGGTCGACCACACGGTCGGCGCCACCGCGCTCGCGGCGATTCCCTTCGCGGCGGCGCTGCGCGAGGGCTTCGATTCGCCTCGCGGGGGCGTTGATTCGCTGCGCGACGCCTACAACGCCTCGGTCGCGGGCGAGCGGATCGCGCCGCTCTCGGCGGGCGAACTCCCCTTCTGGACCCTCGATCGCGCCGCGGGCGCGCGCGCCCCGCTCTTCGCCCATGCGCCGCACGCGCTCGTCGCGCCACGCGCCCTCGCGCTGACCGCGATCGCGCGGCTCGTCGCGTGCGACCTCTTCATCCACGGGACGGGCGGCGCGCGCTACGACCGCGCGATGGAGGCGTGGGTCGGCCGCGCGTTCGGCGCCGAGGCGCGCGCACACCTCGCGCCGATGGCGATGGCGACCGCGACGCGCCACGCGCCGCTCGCCGCACTCGTCCCGTCGTTCGACGCGGCGGCGACGCCCGAGGCGCTGCGCACTCTCGAGCAGGACCCGTTCGACGACGGCGGTCGGACGAAGGCGGGGCTCGTCGCGGCGATCGGCGGCCGCACGGCCGATCGCGCGGAGCGACGCCGCGCGTACCTCGCGATGCGCCGTGCGATCGCCGCCGCGCGCACCGCGCGCGAACCCGAGCTCGCCGCCCTTCGCGCGCGCATCGCCGCGAACGCCGAGGCGCGCCGCATCCACGCCCTCGCGACCGACCGCGCGTGGCCGTTCCCGTTCGCGTGGCATGGCGTGTTCGCGAGCGCATGCGACTGACGCGTCGGAGGTGATCCGCCCGCGCCCCGTGCCGTTCGAACGCGCCCTGCCCCGCCGTACACTCCGCGGGAAGCGGGCGGACCGCGCGCGTCGCGCGGCCGAGATCCGCGCGCGTCGTCTCGACGCGGTCCCGATCCCCACGCCGGTTCCCGAACCGGGCGCACGAAAGCAGAGGCGCACGATGGCCGGCAAGCGACTGTTCCTCATCGTCCCGAAGATCGCCCACCCCTGGTACGACGAGGTGCGCCTCGGCGCCGAGGCGCAGGCGCGCGCGATCGGCGGGGCGCTCGGCGCGGAGATCGCGGTCGATCTGATGCCGCCCGCGAGGGCCGATGTCGCCGAGCAGAACGCGATGCTCGACGAGGCCGCGCGCCGCGCGCCCGACGGCGTCGCGCTCGACCCGCTCGACGCGGTGTCGCGGATGCCCGCGGTCGCGCGCCTCCGTGAGCGCGGCGTTCCCGTCGTCCTCTTCGACTCGCCCTCGCCCGAGGCGGGCATGACGGGGATCGGCAACGACTACCGCATGCAGGGCACGATCGCGGCGGAACGGCTCGTCTCCCTTCTTGGCGGCGTGGGCAAGGTCGCGGTGATGCGCGGATTTCCCACGGCCCCGAACCACCGCGAGCGGCTCGACGCGCAGCTCGAGGTCCTCGCGCGGCATCCCGGGATCGCCGTCGTCGACGGCGGCACCGACGGCGACGACATCGCGACCGCGCGCCGCGAGGCCTCGGCGGTGCTCGCGGCGCATCCCGATCTCGCGGGCTACCTCGCCTGCGACGCGTCGGGACCGATCGGGATCGCCGACGCGATCCGCGACGCGGGCAAGGTCGGCGCCGTGAAGGTCGTCGGCATGGACGGCATCCGCCCGATCCTCGAGGCGATCCGCGATGGCGTCCTCGAGAGTTCGTCCTCGACGAAGCCGCGCATGCAGGGCTCGATGGCGATCCTCATGCTCTGGCAGGCGACGCTCGGTCTGCCGCTTCCGCGCGCGATCGACACGGGCATCGACCTCATCACGCGGGAGAACCTCGATCGCTTCCTCGCCGCCGACGCGGACTGACCGCGCGTCGCGCGAACGCACGCCTCACCCGCCGAGCTTCCCGAAGAGGAACCGCGCGCGGCGCGCATTGCCGTACGGGCTCTCGGCGGCGCCGTGGCCGCCGTCGGGAATCACGAGGAGTTCGAAGTCCTTCCCCGCCTCGACGAGGCGCTGCGCGACCTGCAGCGTCGTCGCGGGATCGAC
>JBJOHC010000178.1:0-5143 GCA_046047955.1 Planctomycetota bacterium | reverse complement strand
CCGCCGCCGCCGCGACCTTCGGATCGAAGCCCTCCTCGCACACCGCGACGAAGTCGACGCCCTCGGCCGCGAAGCGCTTCGCGAGCGCCGCGAACGCGCCGAGTTCGCGCATGCCGAGTTCTCCTTCGGGCGAGGTGAAGTGGAGGACGAGCGGGCGCCCGCGCGAGGCGGCGACCGTGGTCTCGGCGCCGATCCACGCGCCCGCGTCGATCGCGGCCGCGGGCTTCGTCTCGCCTGCGCGGAGCGCCGCGGGCCGCGCGTCGCCCGCGACGAAGTACTTCGCAGGCAGTCCGCCGCCCGACGCGCCCTCGGCGGGCGCGGGCGATTCGGCGAGGAGCCGCTCGACGACATCCTTCACATGCGTCGGGATCAGCCCTGCGGCGCGCACGGTGCCCGCGCGGTCGATGACGACATAGGTCGGCCAGAACTGGACGGCGTACGCCTTCGCGCTTTCACCCGACCTGTCCTTGCCGACGGGGTAGTTGATCCTCTTCTCCTTGACGACCGCGGGCGCGCGGTCGAAGCCCGCGTTCGCATCGTGGACGCCGACGAAGACGAGGCCGTCCTTCCCGTGCTTCTCGACGAGTTCGACGTTCTCGGGGATGGCCGCCATGCAGGGGCCGCACCAGGTCGCCCAGAAGTCGACGACGACGACCTTGCCTCGGAGGTCGGCGAGCTTCTGCGCGTCGCCGATCCAGGTCTCGATCGCGAGTTCGGGGGCGGGCTTCCCCTCGAGCGCCTTGAGGGGCGCGGGCCGGTTCGCGCCGTCGAAGAACCACTCGTCGGGGATCGTCGGCGGGGCGACGGGCGCCGCGGCGTGGACCGGGGTCGAGATGGTGAGGGGGATCGCGGCGGCCAGCGCCGCGAGCGCGGCGACGAGGGCGGGGCGGGGCCTGAGACGCGGCCGAGGGGAAGGCATGGGGCGAGTGTACCCGTGCGCCCGCAGGATTCCGTTCGCGCGCGGGGGAATCGATGGCGGCGTGGTGGCCGGATGCGGCGGGGCGCGGCGCCCGTCTGCGCCCGGGCAAACATGCGGAGGCCCGCCCGTGAAGAGTGGGCGCTTCGCGCGTGCTCGCACCGCATGCGGCGGTGGCGGCGGCGTAGCCTGTCCCACCATGACCCGCTCCTTGAACGACCGCTGTCGACCGATCCCGTCCGCAGGCATGCTCCTGCTCGGCGCGCTGCTCGCCGCGCCTGTCGCGGTGCCGTCGCAGGCGCGTCCGATGCCGATCGCGATGTCCGCCGCGAGCGCGCAGGACGCCCGCCCCGCCCGCGACCGCGCGTCGCTCGAGAAGCGCGCCGCCGACGGCGATCGTGAGGCGATGTTCCTCCTCGGGGTCATGCACGCGCGCGGCCGCGGTGCGCCGAAGGACGCGGCGAAGGCGGCCGAGTGGTACCGCCGCGCGGCCGACCTCGGAGAGGCGCGCGCGATGGCGAACCTCGGCGTCCTCTACGCGCGCGGCGAGGGGGTCGCGAAGGACGATTCGCAGGCGATCCAGTGGTACCGCCGCGCGGCCGAGGCCGGCAGCACGATGGCGATGACGATGCTCGGCGCGCGCTACGCGGGCGGGAACGGCGTCGCCGAGGACGACGCCGAGGCGGCGCGCTGGTATCGGAAGGCGGCGGACCTCGGCGATGCGCGCGGGATGTTCCTCTACGCCGTGGCGCTCGCGGCGGGGAAGGGTGTCGCGCGCGACGAGACGCAGGCCGCCGAGTGGTATCGAAAGGCGGCGGATCTCGGCGACGCGCGCGCGATGGCGAACCTCGGCGCCGCGCACGCCGCGGGGCGCGGGGTCGCGAAGGATGTGGCGAAGGCGGCCGAGTGGTACCTCAAGGCGGCGCGTCTTGGCGACGCGGGTGCGATGGCGAGCCTCGGCGTCGTCCACGAGGAGGGACTCGGCGTCGAGCGCGACCAGGACCTCGCGATCCAGTGGTACCGCGCCGCGGCCGAGCTCGGCGACCGCGCGGCCATGACGACGATGGCGCAGCGCCACGAGCGCGGCGACGGCGTCGCGCAGGACGACGCGGAGGCCGCGCGCTGGTACGCGCGCCTCGTCGAACTCGGCGACGCCGAGGCCGCGACCACGCTCGGCGCGATGCACAAGGAGGGCCGCGGCGTGAAGCAGGACCTCGCGAAGGCCTTCGAACTCACGAAGGCCGCCGCCGAGGCGGGCGTCCCGCAGGCCCAGTTCAATCTCGCGCTCCTCTACGAGTCGGGCGAGGGCGCCCCCCGCGATCCGAAGCTCGCCCTCGAGTGGGCGACGAAGGCGGAGCGCGCCGTGAACCCCGTTGTTCGCGACCGCGCGGCGGCGGTGGCGGGGCGGCTGCGGGGGAAGTAGCCGCTTCGAACCGAGTGGTTCGGGTGGCGCCTCTGGTAACTCTGAAACGCCAAGCCGCCCGAGCGATGGGTGATTCCGGGGCGGACGCCGACCTTCTAGCAGGACGCTGAAAATCCACCCGAATCTCCGCTTCCAAAAAACCGCCGGTGCACCTCGTGCGAATCCCCCGCCATGCGCGGACACGGCGAATCCAACGGCGGCCTCTGGTACACCATCGATCTCGAGGAACTCGTCGAGCGGGACCATCCGCTCCGCGCCATCAAGCGCATGGTCGACGAGGCGCTCCGTGGCATGGACCGCGACTTCCGTGCCGCGTATCCGCGGAACGGCCGGCCTTCGGTCGCGCCCGAGCGGCTGCTGAAGGCGCTGCTCCTCCAATCGCTCTACACGATCCGCTCCGAGCGCGAGCTCTGCCGCCGCCTCAGGACCGACCTCCTCTTCCGCTGGTTCCTCGACATGACGCCGGACGAGGACGTCTTCGTCCCGACCGTCTTCACCCACAACCGCGAGCGGCTCGCCGAGCACGGCCTGACGCGGCGGTTCTTCGACGGCGTGGTGCGGCAGGCGATCGCCGCGGGGCTCGCGAGCGACGAGCACTTCACGGTCGACGGCTCCCTGATCCAGAGCCACGCGTCGCTCAAGAGCCTGAAGCGCATCGCGCGCGAGGGCGACGACGGCGATGGAGACGGGCCTTCGCCGCAGGGCGGCCCGCGCCGGAGGAGCCGCAACGCGCCAGTCGACTTCAAGGGCGAGCGGCGCGTGAACGACACGCACCGCAGCACGACCGATCCCGAGTCGCGGCTCTACCGGAAGGGCGGGACGGGCGCGTACTTGTCGCACTCGATGCACGCGATGACGGAGAACCGCCATGGCCTCGTCGTGGCGGTCGAGATCGATGAGGCGAACGGGCGCTCGGAGCGCGAGGCGGCGCTGCGCATGGTGACGCATGCGCGGCGCCGGCACCGCCTCTCGGTGCGCACGCTCGGCGCGGACGCGGGCTACGACGCGGAGAGCTTCCTGCTCACGCTCGGATTGCGGCGGATCATCCCGCACGTCGCGCTGCGGCGGCCCGGGGTCGACGCGACCGATGCGGGCGGCCTTGCGCGCGCGGCGGTGCAGTCGATGCAGCGCCAGCGCGGCTACCAGATGAGCCAGCGGAGACGGAAGGTCGTCGAGGAGTTCTTCGGCTGGGCGAAGACGATCGCACGACTGCGGCGGTCGAGGCACGTGGGGCGATGGAAGTTGAGGCAGCAGCTCGAGCTGACGGCTGCGGCGTACAACTTGGTGAGACTGCGGCGGCTGCTTGCGGCTTAAAGCGGCGGGAATGCGGCGGGAATGCGGCGCAGGCGAAGCGAGAACAGGCCCGCGCGATGCGCGGAGCCAAGAAGCGCGGGGAATCCGACCAAAAAACGTATCGAAGGTCTCGGCCTCCAGTGGGCGCGGTGGTTTTTCAGCGTCCTGCTAGTCAACCTGCATCGGATCTCTGCGCTCAACGGGAGTGCGTGGATCTCGTGAGCATCGAGTCGCGGGAAGCGATGGAGTTCGTCTGAGCACTTGGCGCACAGGCAACGAGGGGGCTTCGCACGCGCAGCACTCTGCGCGTGGATTGCTCCACGACATGCGTGTAGATCATGGTGGTCTCGACCTGCGCGTGCCCGAGCAGCGTCTGGATGGTGCGGATGTCGTAGCCATCCTCAAGGAGGTGCGTGGCGAAGCTGTGCCGCAACACATGGCTGGTGACCCGGCGGCAGCGGCGATGGCCTTCTGCACGCTCGACTCGTGGACATGCCAGCGGCCGCGGCGGCCCGAGACGGGATCATGGCTCAGGCCAGCAGCTGCGAAGAGGTACTGCCACGGCAGCGACCAGGCCGCGCGCGGCGACTTGCGCTCCATGGCGAATGGCAGTTCGACCCAGCCCTCGCCTGCGGCGAGATCACGCTCGTGCAGCGCGCTGCGCCTCTCGATCAGGCCAGCAAGCGGTTGCACTAGCCGCTCGGAAAGCGGCGTCATGCGATCCTTGTCGCCCCTTGCCGCGGCGCACCGTCAGCTGCAGGCGATCGAGGTCCACATCCATCACACGCACCGAACACGCCTCGCCCACGCGCAGGCCGCCGCCGTACATCAGTTCGGCGATCAGGCGCATCGGCGGAGGCACCGCATCCAGGAGCAGCCGCATCTCGCGGCGGCTGAGCACCGTGGGTAACCGATACGACGGCTTGGCGCGCACGGCATGGAACGAGCCCGGGTCGATCTCGAGCACCTGCTTGTAGAGGAAGACGATCGCGTTCAGCGCCTGGTTCTGCGTGGAGGCGGCCACCTTGCGCTCGACGGCCAGGTGCGTGAGGTACGCCTCGATATCCGCGGCGCCCATCTCTGACGGGCGCCGCCACTGCATGCGGCCATCAGGGCCGCGCGAACGGTGAAAGCGCAGGAACGCGGTGATCCACTGCCAGTAGGAGCGCTGAGTACGAATCGAATAGTGCTTGCGCCGGATGACGGCGATGAACTCTTCCCGAAGGCCCATGATGCGACCGTACCGCTCGATGCGGCGGGGACCGGCGAATCAGGCGGAATTTCTGTGCGGTTGCGGGCGGGAGCGGAGCGTCAGGGCGTGGGGCGGGGCGGGGCAAGCGGGTGCGGGGCAGGCGGGATACTATGCGGGCGGTCGGGTGAGGTCGAGGCGGCGAGTGAAGGCGCGGTCGGCGAGTGAACGAAGACCGCGGCCGGGGTCTGTGGGAGATACGCGGAACGGGTTAACATCCGCCCCAGCGTTCAATACGCGGAAATCCGCACAAGCACCTGTT
>JBJOHC010000177.1:0-7135 GCA_046047955.1 Planctomycetota bacterium | reverse complement strand
CGCGGCGGTAGCGGCGCGGCGCGGTGCGGCTCGGCGCGGCGCGGCGCGGTGCGGCTCGGCGCGGTGCCGAGCCCCGCGTCTCACTCGCCCGCGGCGCGCTGGTCGGATTCGTCGCGCAGCTTGCGCCCGTTCTCGGCGATCGAGTCGTAGATCGACGCGAGCAGGCCGACGAGCGGGAACTTGCCCTGCAGCGGCGACGGTCCGAGTCGGCGCAGCAGCGCGTGCGGCGCGAACGGCTCGGTCTCGCTCGGCATCTCGTCGATCTGCCGGCCCGGCCGCCAGAAGCTCTCGAGCGAGCGTTCGAGCGGCATCGCCTCGGGCGCGCTGTCCGCCGCCGGCGGCGACGAGTGTGCGCGCGCCACGCCGCGCGTCGCGATCGCGCGCGCTTCCTGCAGGCGCTCGAGCAGCTTCTGGCCGTCGAGTCCGCGCAGCGTGAAGGCCAGCAGCGGGTCGCCCGCGAGGCGCTCGACGAGCAGCGCCGCGACGCACGCGACATGCTTGCATGGCATCGGCAGGTCGCAGGTGCATGCGCGCTTCACCGTCGCGCCGTTGTGCGGCACGAGGTCCTTGCCGATCGCCTCGAACGGCTGCTCGACGAGCGGCGGCATCTCGCCCGCGAGGAGCTTCGCCGAGTAGACCGCCTCGCGCGCCATGATGGCGACGACGCGCTCCCAGTCGGCCGCGCCGAGGACTTCGGGCTTGATGAGGACGGTGTACGGCCGCGAAACGCGGCCCTGGACGACGGCCTCGATCCCCGCGGGCGTGACCGCGAGGCTCGCGGTCTGTCCCGCGCGCGCGTAGTCGAGGCCCTCGATGCGCGCCTCCTCGCCGATTCCCGCGAGAAGGAGCGCGCACCACGGCTCGGCCGGCCACGGGAGCATCTCGATCCCCTCGCGGCGGCGCAGGCGGATGCCGTTCTTCAGGCGCCGCGGGTTGTCGGGGCGGCGCATCTGCCGGTTCAGCGCGGCCTGCGTCTGCTGCGCGGGGCCGGGATTGAAGCGGGGGTTGCCGCGCCGCACGAACGGCGACGGCACATGCACCTGCACCGACTTCGCGGGGCGGTCCGCGTCGGCGCCGTCGCGCGCGGGCGTGGCGCCGTCCGCGCCGTCGATCGCGTCGCGGTCCGCATCGCCGTCCGCGCCCTCGGTCTCGTCGATTCGCTCGCTCACGACTCCTCCTCGAGCGTATCGCGCCGCAGGGTGAGAAGCTCGCGCAGCTGGCCGGTCGAGAGCTCGGTGAGCCACGACTCGCCCGAACCGATGATCTGCTGCGCGAGTTCGGTCTTCTGCTCGATCATCTGGTCGATCCGCTCCTCGAGCGTGCCTTCGCTGATCATCTTGTGGACATGCACCGTGCGGTGCTGGCCGATGCGGAAGGCGCGGTCGGTCGCCTGGTTCTCGACCGCGGGATTCCACCAGCGGTCGAAGTGGAAGACATGGTTCGCCGCGGTGAGGTTGAGACCGACGCCGCCCGCCTTCAGCGAGAGGACGAAGATCGGGCACGACGGATCGTTCGACTGGAAGCGCTCGATGAGCTGCTCGCGCTTCGCCTGCGGCGTGCCGCCGTGGAGGAAGAGCGCCTCGGTGTCGAGCTCCTGGCGGAGCATCGCGACGAGGAGGTGCCCCATCTGGCGGTACTGGGTGAAGATGAGCGCGCGGTCGCCGGTCGCGACGACCTCGTCGACCATCTCCATGAGCCGCTGCGCCTTGCCCGAGCGCGCCGAGAGCTTCTCGCCGGGCGCGAGCGCGGGGAGCGGCACGCCCTCGGAGTCGTCGGAGCCCTGGCGGAGGAAGTGCGCGGGGTGGTTGCAGACCTGCTTCAGCTTCACGAGCGCCGAGAGGACGAGGCCGCGGCGCTTCATGCCGTCGGCGTTGTCGACGCGGTTCAGCATGTCGTTCACGACCGAGTCGTAGAGCTGCGCCTGCTCGGCGGTGAGCGGCACGTTCTCGCGCGTCTCGACGAGGGGCGGCAGGTCGCTGATGACGGTGGGGTCCGTCTTCAGGCGCCGCAGGACGAACGGCCGCACGAGGTTCTTCAGGCGCTCGGCCTGCCGGCGGTCCTTGTGGCGCTCGATCGGCGTCGCGAACTTCTTGCGGAAGTCGCCCTGCGTGCCGAGGAAGCCGGGCGTGCAGAACTCGAGGATCGACCAGAGCTCGCTCAGGCGGTTCTCGACGGGCGTACCCGTGAGGGCCACGCGGTGGCTCGTCCGCAGCGCGCGGATCGACGCGGTCTGCTTCGTCGGCGGATTCTTGATGTGCTGCGCCTCGTCGAGGACGACGCGGCGCCAGTGGATGCGCTCCATGCTCTCCTTGTCGCGGACGACGAGCGCGTAGGTCGTCACGACGATGTCGGAGGCGAGCGCGGTCTCGACGAACTTCTCGCCGACGGGCCGCTCGAGGCCGTGGTGGACATGCACGACGAGCTCGGGCGCGAAGCGGTGGAGCTCGCGGTTCCAGTTGCCGACGACCGACATCGGGCAGACGAGGAGCGTCGGACCGACGACGCGGCCGTTGGCCTTCTCGCGCTCGTGCTGGAGGAGCGCGATGAGCTGCACGGTCTTGCCGAGGCCCATGTCGTCGGCCAGGCAGCCGCCGAGGCCGAAGCGGTCGAGGAACGCGAGCCACGAGAGGCCCTGCTGCTGGTAGGGCCGCAGCGTGCCCTGGAAGCGCTCGGGCTGCTCGACCTGCGAGAAGGTCTCGTTGCCCGTGAAGCCGAGGAGCTCGCTCACCCAGCCGTTCGCGTCGAGGCCGAGGATCGGGAGTCCCGTCTCGGGTCCGTCGAGGCCGCTGCCGAGGCGCATCGCCTGCATGACGGTCATCTCGCCGCCGGGATGCTCCTTGAGGAAGCGCATCGCGCCGTTGAGGTCGTCGGGGCGGATCTCGATCCAGCGGCCGTTCACGCTGAGAAGCGGCGACCCCTGCGACGCGAGCTTCTGGAACTCCTCGATCGAGAGCGACTGGTCGCCGAGGGCGATCTGCCACGAGTAGTGGACGAGGCTGTGGAGCCCGAGGTGCGAGGCGCCGAGCGGCGAACCGTCGCCGTCGCCGCCGAGGCCGCTGCCCGGGATCGTCGTGCCGTCGCCCGAGTCGATGACGAGGCGCGCGCCGAGGCGGCTCGTGGGCTGGCCCCACCAGCTCGGCGCGAGGACGACGAAGCCCGACTCCATGAGGATCGGGCGGAAGTCGCGGAGGAAGCCGTAGGCCTCGGTCGTCGAGAGGTCGAGGCCCGACGGCGTCGACTCCTCGAGCGCGCGCTCGACGCGCGGCCAGATGCGCGCGGCGCGCGCGAGCTCGGCGAGGAGGACATCGCCCGCGGGTTCGCCCTCGCCGCCGAAGCGGGCGAGGAGGCCCTTGAGCGCGTCCTTCCCCTGCTCCCAGATCTGATCGGCGTCGATGACGACGGGCGGGTCGTCGTTCGTGATGAGCTTGAACGCCATCCGCCAGCGCGCGTTCCGTCCGAGGGCGTCGCCGCCGTCGAAACTCGTCGGATCGGGCTCCTCGAGCTCGAAGGCGAGGCGGACGAAGCGCGACTCGCTCGCCGCGTCGAGCGACGACAGCCACTGCCGCGCGCCGCGCATGAGCGAGGTGTCCGAACTGCGCACGCCCTGCACGGTCGTGTCCTGGCCGAGCAGGCCGGTCAGCCACGAGACATGCGGATCGACCGTCGGATCGCGGTCCTCGATCGCGTCGAAGTAGGACTCGGACTCGAGGATGCGCCGCACCTCGGCGTCGACGAGGCCCGTCAGCGCCGCCTCGACGATCGGCCACGGCTGCGCGCGGAACTCGTCCTCGACCGCGCGCGCGCTCGGCGGCATCGCGTTGAGGATCGAGACGAGACGCTGCGCGGGCGCGCCGTCGGCGAGCCACGGCTGCCAGACCGCGCGGAAGCGGCCCGTCTTCTCCTGGACGAGCGACGGCACCACGCGCTGGTCGGCGAGGAGGTCGGCGGCGAGCAGCGCGAGTTCGCGCCAGAAGCGGAGGTCGTGGCCGGCGACGAGTCCGTCGGCGAGCTGGCCGTCGCCCATGGTCGCGCCGAGCAGGAAGCGCAGCGCCGCGGGCGAGTCGATCGCGACGGCGGGGATGTCGAAGCTCGCGAGCTGCGCGATCGGCTCGTCGGAGACGCCGAGCGCGTTGCCGAGGCGTTCGCTCGGGAGGACGACCACGCCCGACTCGACGATCGTCGCGGGCAGGCGCAGGCGGACCGGCGCGACATCGTGCGCGAGGTCGTCGCCCGCGGCGAGGCCCGACGAGATCAGGAGGGCGCGCAGGCGATCGACCGGAGCGGCGAAGGCGTGGGGAAGCGCGGCGGCGTCGGGGCTCGGCGCGAGCCCGGTCGCGGCGTCGCTCGCGGGCGAACCCGCGTCGATCGCATCGCGCGAGGTGTCGGGAGCGGCGTCGGTCGCGGCCTCGTCGAGGTCGTCGCCCGCGCCGAGGCGCGCGGTCTCGAGGACCGCGAGCGCGGGGCGCGCGGCTTCCGAATCTTCCGCCCAGAAGTGCAGGCGTTCGCGGGTCCAGACGGCGTGGAGGACGATCATGGGGGAACAGCGGCTTCCGCGCGGCGGGGGCGACTTCCGCGCGGCGAGTTCGACTTCCGCGCGGCGGGGAACGAGGACAGTCGCAGGGGTGGCCGCGACTGATTGCGCTGGGGCTCGAACCCAGGACCTACGGCTTAAAAGGCCGCTGCTCTACCGACTGAGCTACGCAATCGCGAAGGGGAGAAGTGTACCCCAAAGCCCGTGGCGCCGACGCGCCGCCCGTGCGCGCGCCCGTCCGCGCCCACGCAATCCGCGGATCTCCGCTCAACCGCACGCGTCCTACAGCCGATACCGACCGATGCGGACTGTCCGCGGGAGTTCCCCCATGCCGAGACCGATCTCTCCGACGCGCGCTCCGTCGCATTCGCAGACTTCGTCGCGATCCGCGGCGCCATCCGTCCGCCGGCCCGCGCTCGCGGGCCTCTGCGCCGCGCTCTGCGCCTCGACCCTCGCGGGCTGTGGCGCCATGTCGCGGCTCTCGGCGAGCCTCTTCGACGACACCGCGCCCGCCGCGGTCCCGCCGCGCGTCGCGACCGCCGCGTCGGCGACCCCGACGCCGACCGCCGCCGCCGGGCAGAACTCGAGCTTCGCGGCCGCGGGCGCGCAGGGGGGCGTCGGCTCGAGCGCGCCGCTCTCGGGCGCCGCACCGTCGGCCGAACGCCGCAACGGACGCCTCGTCGGGCTCTACGGCGATGTCCGCCGCATCAACGACAGCGCGCTCTCGGAGGGTGGCAGCAACCTCTCGCAGGTGAGTTTCGCGGCCGAAGGCGGCGACTACGCCCCCGACATCGACCGGAGCGGCAAGTGGATGGTGTTCGCCTCGACGCAGCACCGCCCGACCTTCGACCTCTACCGGAAGTCGGTCGACGGCCGCACCGTCACCCAGCTCACGACCGATCCGAGCGACGACATGATGCCGTCGCTCTCGCCCGACGGCACCGCGATCGCCTTCGCCTCGAACCGGAACGGCAACTGGGACATCTTCACGATGCCCATCACGGGCGGCGCGCCGACGCAGATCACCTCCGACGCCGACGAGGAGGTCCAGCCGACCTGGGCGCCCGACGGCCGCCGCCTCGCCTTCAGCCGGAAGAACGGCCGCACGGGCACCTGGGAGATCTGGATCGTCGATGTCACCGAGCCCGGCGTGCGCACCTTCGTGTGCGAGGGCTTCCTGCCGCGCTGGTCGCCCGAGGCGACGAAGGACACGCTCCTCTTCCAGCGCGCGCGGCAGCGCGGATCGCGGCTCTACGGCGTGTGGACGATCGATCTCGTGCGCGGCGAGGGCCGCAATCCGACCGAGGTCGTCAGCGCGAAGAACGCGGCGATCCTGCAGCCGAACTGGTCGCCCGACGGATCGCAGATCGTCTTCACGACGGTCGTGAACCCCGATGGCGGCGGCGAATGGCCCGAGCAGTCGGACATCTGGATCGTGAACGCCGACGGCACCGACCGCGTCGGCCTCACCAACAGCCGCTTCCGCAACATGCAGCCCGCGTGGGGCGCCGACGGGCGCATCTACTTCGTGTCGAACCGCGGCGGCCTCGAGAACATCTGGGCGCTCTCGGTCGAGGGCATCCGGAGTGGCGCGGGTGCCGCGCAGCTCGCGGCCGAACTGCGCGCGGCTCCGGCGGCGGGCGTGAGCGCGAAGGCGGGCGCGAGTGGCGCGACGACCGATGGCGCCGCCGCGAACGGTCCGCTCGGCGGGGCGCCCGCGACCGCGCCCGGCACGACGACCACCGCCGACGCGACCCCCGATCTCCTCCGCCCGCTCGACTGAACGCGGCGCGAAAGGCGCAGAAAGCGCGGAGGCACGCGCCTTGCGGCCGATAGCACCGCCATGGCCACGCCCCTTCGTTTCCGCGCCTTCCGCATGCCTCGTCTCCGTGCGCTCGTCGCCGCGTGCGTCGCGATTCCCGCGCTGACGGGCTGCGCGACGCCGCGCGCCCGCCCCGTCGTCCTCGCGGCGCCCTACGAGACCGAACGCGTGTGGGCGGTCGTCCCGTTCGCGAACGAGACGGGCGTCTCGACGGTCGACGGCATGGCGATGGCCGACCGGTTCGTCGCCGAGATCGAGGAGGTCGACGGCCTCCGCTGCCTGCCCCTCAACCGGACGCTCGCCGCCATGCGGTCGCTCGGGATGACGACGGTGCGCGATCTCCAGCAGGCGTCGACCCTCATGCGCACGCTGCAGGCGGACGGGCTCGTCCTCGGCTCGATCACCGACTGGGATCCGTACAAGCCGCTGCGCGTCGGCCTTTCGGTCGAGGTGCTCTCGGCGGGCGATGGGATGGGAACGCGCGCCCTCGACCTCGCAGAACTCACCATGCCGACCGCCGAGTCGACGGGTGGCGCCGAGCGGACGGCCGCGCAGATCTCGCAGGCGTCGCGCCTCCTCGACGGCCGCAACAACGAGACCCTCGACGATCTCGAGCGCTACGCGCGCGGCCGCAGCAACCCCGACAGCGCGCTCGGGGCGAAGGCCTACGAGATGCGGATCGACCTCTTCAGCCGCTATGGTGCGTTCGCACTGGTGCGCGATCTCCTCGAGCAGGAGGCGGCGCGGCTCGGCGTCGCGCTCCCGGGTGGGCGGGCGGAGCG
>JBJOHC010000176.1:0-4518 GCA_046047955.1 Planctomycetota bacterium | reverse complement strand
TGTCGTCGCCGTTCACGTCGCCCGCGCGGCCCGAGAGGCCCCAGTTCGAGAACATGACCGCGAGGTCGAGCGCGTCGACCGCGCCGTCGCCGTTGACATCGGGCGAGCCCGCGGTCGGCGTGAAGCGCACGATGCGGCCCTCGCCGCCCTCGGGGTACGCCTCGGCGGTGATCTGCCCCGCGAGGCCGTCCTTCGCGACGATGTAGTTGAAGAGCGCCTGCTGGTAGCTCACGCCGACCGCCTGGAACGCGAGGTCGCCGAGCGGATACTCGTCGCCGCCGCGGCAGAGGAAGTCGATCGACGCGGCCGCGATCGTCGCCTTCGGGTTCACGACGACGCCGTTCTCGACGAGCACCGTGCCGTCGTCGAGCACCACGTCGAGGACGCGCGAGCCCGGGTTCGCCGCCACCGTGTAGGTGAAGCGGAAGCCCGCGACCTGCGCGAAGCGGCCGTTGCCGCTCGACGGGAAGCCCGACGGCGGAAGGACGCGGCTCACCGCGTTCTCGAGGAGGTCCTTGAACCGCGCGACCGGCAGCTGCGGCACGATCGAGACGAAGTTCGAGAAGGGCAGGAACTGGAAGGTGTTGAGCTCGGTGAAGTCGCCCGCGGGGAGGATCGAGTTGTTGCGGATGCCGCCGCCGTTCTGGAAGGCGACGACGGGCATCGGCAGGCCGAGCTCCGCCGCGCGCTTGCGCGCGTTCCAGAGGAGGCTGTCGGCGCAGAGGTCGCCCTCGTTCGTCTCGACCGAGCGGATCGTCGACGAACGGCCGTCGAGCGCGACCGCGCTCGAGGCGATGATGTTCGCCGCGAGGCCTGCGACCGAGTCCGCGACCGGGTCGGTCACCGCCGCCTTGACGGCCGCGTCCTCGACGACGCCGTCCGGCTGCGCGGTGCTCGCGACGCGGACGGGGCCGCTCGCGCCGTCGACCGCGACGACCTCGCCGTCGGCGTTGAACTCGACCATCAGGCGGCCGACGTAGCGGTAGTCGCCGCGCGTCGTGACGATCGGGAGCTGGCGGCCGTCGGCGTCGGTCTCGTAGAGGGGATACGCGCCGTAGCGCGCGTCGGGGACGCCGTCGCTGTTCGCGTCGGTCGCGTCGTCGGGCACCAGCAGCTGGCCCTCGTTCCAGAGGAGTTCGTCACCGCCGCCCGCGACGAGGATGTCGACGCCGCGCAGCGACTGGGCGAGCGTGCGCTCGGAGCCGATGCCCTGGAGGTGCGTCATCACGACGATGTGCTTCACACCCGCGGCCGCGAGCGCGTCGACCTCGGCCTGGATCGCGCCGAGGACATCGGGGCTGACGACGACATCCTCGGGCGAGCTGATGAAGGGAAGGTCGGGCGTCGTCGCGCCGACGAAGCCGATCGTGACGCCGTCGCGGACGACGGTCGTACGCTTCGCGATGCGGCCCGTGTCGACGAGGCCCTGGAGCGACGGCTCCGCGGTGAAGTCGAGGTTCGACGAGAGGAACGGCGTGCCGTCGGTGAAGCCCTCGATGAAGGTCGCGAGGACGCCCGGTCCGAAGTCGAAGTCGTGGTTGCCGAGGCAGACCGCGTCGTAGCCGATCGCCTCGAGCGCGATCGAGTCGTAGTAGGTGCTGCCCGCGGGAAGCGAGAGGCTCGCGTTGAACTCGGGACCCGCGAGGTAGTTGTCGCCGCTCGAGACCATCACGGTCGCGGCGCCCGCGGCGGCCGCGGCCGCGCGGAGCTCGTCGACCTTCGTCTTGAAGCGCGCCGCGCCGCCGAAGGCCTGCTGGCTCGACGACGGGTAGAGCAGCTTGCTCTCGGTGTCGTTCGTGTGGAGCAGGTGGAGCTTGAAGGTGCCGCCGCCCGCGAGTGCGGCCGACGCGACGCCCAGGGCGACGGTGGTGGAGAGCATGAAGCGCATCGTGATCCTCGTTGCGTGTAGGGGGCGCGCGTCCACCCCGTGTGGTCGCGCGCCATGTGACGAGCGCAAGAATCGCGCGCGATCCTGTGGGTTCGGGCAAGTCCGCGTGCGCGCTCGGTGGGGGTTTCGTCAACGCGGTGCAAGGGTGCGCGCGCAGCACGCGGCGCGTGGCGACGATTCGCGCGCGGTATCCTGCGCGTCGGCCAAGGGTTGCGCGCGCAGTCGTCGCGCGGACCTCCCGCGGCCTCCGCCGCCTCCTGCGACCGCGCGATGCACCCGCCGATCGAACCCCGTTCCTCCTCCGATCGCGCGGTCGGCGACGATGCCGGGCACGAGGTCGATCGCGACGCCCGCGCCGTCGCCGCGCACCTCGCGCGCCTCGACGCCCGCCCCGGCCCGCGTGGCGCCGCGAGCGCGCGCAAGGAGCGGGGCGCCCACTACACGCCGCCCGCGCTCGTCGAGTGGCTGCTCGAGGTCGGGTTTCTCTGGAAGGCGAAGGGACGCACGCGCGTACTCGATCCCGCGTGTGGCGCGGGGCACTTCCTCGTCGCCGCCGCGCGCCGGATCGCGGCGAACACGACGAAGGCGATGCCCGAGATCCTCGAGAAGTCGATCCACGGCGTCGACCTCGACGCCGACGCCGTCGCGATCGCGCGCGAGCGGCTGCTTGCGCTGCTGCCCGAGCGCACCGCGCCCGCGACGCGCCGTCGCGTCGCGCGCACGCTCGCGCGGAATGTCGTCGTCGGCGACTCGCTCGCGACGCCCGCGCCACTGATCCTCGCCGAGCATGGCGCCGAGGTCGCGCTCCGCCCCGGCGGATTCGACCTCGTCGTCGGCAATCCGCCCTTCCTGAATCAGCTCGAGAAGGCGACCGCCGCCGACCGCGCCCGCGCCGCGGCGCTGCGCGACCGGACGCGCGGCGCCTTCGCGCGCTACGCCGATCTCTCGGGCGTCTTCCTCTACGACGCGCTCCTCGCGCTCTCGAACGACGGCTGCGCGGCGTTCGTGATGCCGCAGAGCTTCCTCGCCGCCGCCGACAGCCGCGCGCTCCGCGACGCGCTCGCGCGCTTCGGCCGCCTGCGCGCGATCTGGTCGTGCCACGAGCGGCTCTTCGACGACGCGCAGGTGTCGGTCTGCGCGGTCGCGATCGACACCCGCGACCTGCGCGTCGCGCCCGAGCGGTCGCTCGTCCGCGCGTTCGGCGCCGATTTTCGCGCGCTCCCGGCGCGGGCGCTCGCGTCGCCCGAGGGCGCGGAGAGCTGGTCGTATCTCCTCGCCGATGCGCTCGGCGCGCCTGCGAGCGCGCAGGGGGGCGGTGATATGGAGGGCGGTGGGGGCGTGGTAGCGTCACCCGTCGACCGCGCGCCGACGCTCGCGACGATCGCCGACGCGACCGCCGACTTCCGCGACCAGTTCTACGGGTTGAAGGGCGCGATCGTCGACCGTGCGATGGGACATCCGACGGGTGAACCAAAGCTCGTCACGACGCGGCATGTCGACCTCGCTCGCTGCGCGTGGGGCGGATGCGACGCGCGCATCCTCCATCAGACCTACCGCCACCCGCGCGCCGACCGTGCGCGGCTCGACGCCGTCGGCGGCATGGCGCGATGGGCCGAGGCGCGGCTTGTCCCCAAAGTGCTCGTCGCGACGCAGACGCGCGTCGTCGAGGCGGTCGTCGACGCGGACGGCGCGTGGCTTCCGGTCGTGCCGCTGCTGACCGTGACGCTGCGCGCCGCGCCCGGGGTCGCCCCGGACGCCGATGAGGCCGGCGACGCGCTCGCGCGCGCCCTTGCCTCGGAGGACGGCCTCTGGATGCTCGCCGCCGCGATCGCGTCGCCCGTCGTCGTCGCGCGCGCGGTCGCGCGCTACTTCGGCAGCGCCATGAGTTCGCACGCGATCAAACTCTCGGCGAAGCAGCTTCTCGCGATGCCGTGCCCGACCGACCTCGACGCCTGGCTCGAGAGCGCGACGATCTTCCGAAAGGCGCAGGAGTGTGCGGACGACGCGGAGCGCCGCACGATCCTCGACCGCTACGCCGAGGCCTCCTGTCGCGCGCATCGACTCGCAGGCGCGGACCTCGACGAGACGCTCGCGTTCTGGCGCGCGCGGTTCGGGGCGTGAGGCGATCGGCGTCGTTCGTGTTTCGGAGTGGCCATGCTTGCGCGCTGCGTTCCGACGTCTGAAGACGTCGGGCATCCACGCGGCTGGTGGATGCCGGGCGTGTGCGGGGTGTTCGGATCGGCTCGTGTCGAGGTGCCCATGCTTGTGCGCTGCGTTCCGACGTCTGAAGACGTCGGCACCCACGCGGCTGGTGGATGCCGGGCGTGTGTGGGGTGTTCGAATCGGCTCTTGTCGAGTGCCCATGCTTGAAAGCTTTGTTCCGACGTCTGAAGACGTCGGGCACCCACGCGGCCGGTCGGAGTTTGGCATTGACGCCCGCACACGCACACGCACGCGCGCATGCACACGAACCGCGAGCGTCGCCCAAGCACCAGTGAAAGTCGCCCCCCGCCCAAGCACCAGAGGAAGCCGCCGCAGCGGCGCCCGCTCCAAAACGACAGCGCCCGTCCGGAGACGGGCGCTGCGTGGTTCGGTTTCGATCGCTCGTGCGCGCGGATCAGGCCGCGGCG
>JBJOHC010000175.1:0-4612 GCA_046047955.1 Planctomycetota bacterium | reverse complement strand
CGGCGTTCGCCGTCGAACTCCGTCGTGATCGCTGCGGTCCCGGCCGCTCGGGGTCGGGGATCGCGGTCCGCGACGGCAGGGCGCTCGATCGATCCCGATCGCGCGAGCCTCGTCGCGGCTCATGCGGCGTCGGCGCATGCCGGTGCGGATCTCGTCTGCGCGATCGATCGCGTGCGCCTCACTCGGCGGCCGCCGCCTTCGGCTCCGTCCCCGACACCTCGAGCACCAGGGTCCTGCCACCGAGCGTCGTCGCGGCGAGCGCGCGCGTCCCTGGCGAGATCGTCATCGAGATCACGGCCGTCGCGGTCTCCGGGTTCGAGGTCTCCGGGTTCGAGGTCTCTGGATTGGAGGTCTCTGGGTTGGAGGTCTCCGCGTTCGCGTTCTCCGCCTTCGAACTTTCAGCCTTCGAACTTTCAGCCTTCGAACTTTCAGCCTTGTTGCCGCCTTCCGTCAGCCGCAGCGTGGCGAGCGCGGTTCCCGCGCCGACGGGCACGATCTCGATGTCGATCTTCGCCGCGTCGGATCCGATCGAGATCGCCGCGGGTTCATCGCGCCGCGCGAGGACGCTCGGCGCGGACAGCGTCTTGACGCCCTGCTCTTCGACGGGGAGCCCGCGCGCGAGCGCGCCGAGGACGGCGGTCGCGTCGGCATCGTCGTCGCACGACAGCACGCGCAGGCGCCAGAGGATCGTCTCGGGCGGCGCCGCCTCGCGCGCGGCGGCGAGCGCCCGGCGGATCTCGTGGTGGATCGCGGGCGGCGCCGTCACCGCGAGCTGGCGACCGAGGCAGTCGGCGTCGACCGCATCGCCGCCATTCGTCTCCCACGCGTCCGGATCGATCTGCGCGGCGAGGAACTCGATCGCGCGCGCGCACCGCTCCGTGTCGTCGACACCCGAGACGAGTCCCGTGAACGGCGCGCTGTCGTAGGTCGCGCGCGCGGCGAGCCGCGCGGAACCCGACTCGTCGGTCAGGACCACGATGCCCGACGCGACATCGACGCGCATCGCGCTGACCACGTTCGAGATCGCGCGGGCGACCGCGTCGAGTGCGGCGCGCGGCGTCGTCGCCGCGCAGGAGAGCCGCTTGAGCTCCCAGCCTCCCGAATCGCCCATCGCATTCCGATCCATCTCGATCGGAAGGGCCGTCGCGGTCCGCACGGCCTGCACGATCTCGCCGGCGGTGGCATCGGTGAAGGCGAAGGGCGCCTTCGCGATGCGGTCGAGCCGCGCCAGGATCGCGAGATCGGACTCGAGTCCGGGGTCGGCCGCCGTCGGCTTCTCGAGCGTCGGCGGCGCGGCGGTCGTCGCCGGCGGCGCGCCGGTCGCCGCGAGTGTCAGCGAGCATGCGGCAAACGCGGCGAATCGTGCGATGCGTGCGGGCGTTCTCGCGATCATCGGTGGTCACTCCCGCGCGCGGAGCGCGTCATGGATCGGCTGGACGAGGTGGGGGACGACGCGCTCCTCGGCGAGGAGCTCCGCGTGCGACATGAGATCGGTGAAGGCGGGCTTCAGTTCCTCGAGCGTGGCGAGCGGTCCGAAGCGCCGCACGGTGAGATGGACCGAGATCGGATCACCGCCGCGCTCGCCCGCCATCGGCATGCGCGGGCGCGTGCGGACCTCGAAGATCGCCTGCATCTCGCCGCGCTCGCCGAGCGCGAGTGCGAGCGCCGGCTGCGCATCGATCACGCGTTCGCGCTCGCCGCCGAGGAGTCCCGCGAAGGGACCGCTCGCGAGCAGCGCGTCGAAGACGACGGCGTCGCGATCGAGCTCGGTCTCGAAGTCGAATCCGAACGCGACCTCGACGAGGTCGACGTCGAGCGGCGAGATCGAGAGGAAGTAGGGCGCGAGTTCGAGCAGCGTGCGGTGGAACGCGAGCGCGTCGGCGAGCGTGGGCGGGTTGACGTGCCCCGATCGCACCGAGGTCTGCCGCAGCGCGACCCACTGCCACTCCTCCTCGCCGGCATCGCTCTCGAGGGCGTTCTCGCCCTCGTAGCGCTGGAACTGCGAGAGCTGCGGAAAGGTCCGGCGCAGGCGGTCGAAGAGGTCGAGGACCGTCTCGCGCCGGTCGGGCAGGTCGAGCTTCAGGCCGAGCCGCTGGTTCACGTAGAAGTCGCTGCAGAGGGCCTGGAACGCGGTCATGGCGGACGCATTGTGGCGGAAGCGCCGCACGGTTGCAGCATCGGCGGCGGCGCTGGACGGGAATGCGTTCGATCGACGGTCCGCCGACGGTCCGCCGCCAGGCCCGGGCATCGCCGCAGGTTCGGGCCGCGGTCCGGCCGCCGGGCCTTCGCCTAGCGGCTCCGGTCGGGAAGGATCCAGTCGAGGAGCCGCCCGGTGTCCGCGAGATCGTCGAGGGCGAGATCGGCGCCCGACGCGGCGAGGGCCTCGCGCGCGAACGGCCCGGTCGCCACGCCGATCGCCCGGCATCCGTGCGCCTGCGCGCAGTCGACATCGAGCGGCGTGTCGCCGATCACCACCGTGCGCGCGGGCGCGAAGTCGCGCCCGTGGTGGCGGGCGGCGCGCGCGAGCGCGACAGGCGTCAGGTGCCGCCGGCTCGGGCCGTCGCGCCCGAAGGCGCCGAAGGGGAAGTGCGCGTCGTCGTAGCCCGCGGCCGCGATCTTCAGCCGCGCGGTCGGCTCGTAGTTGCCGGTGAGGAGGCCGACCGCCGCACCCTCGGCGTGGAGCGCCGCGGCGAGCTCCGCCGCGCCCGCCATGCGTCGCGTGCGCTCGGCGGTCAGCGTGCGCGCGAGCTCCTCGCGATAGGTCTCGACGAACGCGTCGTGCGCGGCGTCGTCCGACGGGAGCCCGTGGCGCTCGGCGATGGTCCCGAAGAGGAGACCGTCGAGCGCGCCCGCGATCTGCATGCCGTCGAAGCTGAAGCCGCGATCGCCATGGAGCGCGCGGAACGCCGCGAGCATCGCGGCGATGCCGACGCCCTCGGTCCGGAGGAGCGTGCCGTCGATGTCGAAGAGGACGAGCGCTTCCGACGCCGCGCCCATCGCGTCAGCCGGCCTTCCGCACCGCGTCGACGATCCGTCCCGCGGCATCGGTGAGGTCGGTCGCGGCCTGCATCGCGGGAATCTCCGCCTGCGCCTCGGCGAGGATCTGCCGCGCCGCGGCCACGTTGGTGCCCTCGAGGCGGACGACGAGGGGCACCTTGAAGCCGACGTTCTTCGCGCTCGCGACGATCGCGCGCGCGATCTTGTCGCACTGCATGATGCCGCCGAAGATGTTGACGAGGATGCCCTTGACCTTCTCGTCGCCGAGGATGATGCGGAAGGCCTCGGTGACGGCCTCCTCGCTCGCGCTGCCGCCGACGTCGAGGAAGTTCGCGGGTTCGCCGCCGTGGAGCTTCACGATGTCCATCGTCGACATCGCGAGACCGGCGCCGTTCACCAGGCAGCCGATGTTGCCGTCGAGCGCGACGTAGGAGAGGCCGAACTCGTTCGCGCGGAGTTCCGCGGGGTTCTCCTCGGTGGGGTCGAAGAGCGCGGCGATCTCGGGGTGGCGGAAGAGCGCGTTGTCGTCGAACTGGAACTTCGCGTCGAGCGCGAGGACGCGGCCGTCGGGGTTCTTCGCATCGGCGGGCGTGACGACGAGCGGGTTGATCTCGACGAGGCTCGCATCGGTCGCGCGGAAGACCTCGGCGAGCTTCATCATGATCGACGCGGCCTGGCCGACCTGCTTGCCCTTGAAGCCGAGGTCGAACGCGAGGTCGCGCGCCTGGTAGGCCTGCAGGCCGAGCAGGGGGTGGAGCGGGACCTTCTTGATCGCGTCGGGATTCTTCTCGGCGACGACCTCGATCTCGACGCCACCCTCGGCGCTCGCGATCAGGGTCGCGGTCCGGCGGGCGCGGTCGATGGTGATCGCGAGGTAGTACTCCTTCTCGATCGCCTCGGCGGCGGCGATGAGGAGCTTCTTGACCTCGAGGCCCTCGGGTCCGGTCTGGTAGGAGACCATCCGGTTGGTGAGCATGAAGGTGGCGGCCGCCTCGGCGTCGGCGATGTTGTCGACGAGCTTGACGAAGCCGGCCTTGCCGCGGCCGCCGGCATGGACCTGGGCCTTGATGACGATCTCCCGGATGCCCGAATCGAACAGCTTGCGGGCTTCGGCGACGGCGGTGGCGACATCGGCGGCGACGGCGAAGGCGGGGACGGGGACGCCCGCCTTGGCGAGCAGCTCGCGGGCCTGGTACTCGTGGATCTTCATGGGGGCGGAGAGGATATCAGGACGGGAGTCGCGCGGGCGGCGATCCGATGTATACTCCGCGACCCCGTCGGACAGGTGCCCGAGAGGCTGAAGGGGCCGGTTTGCTAAACCGTTATACGGGGATTTCCTCGTATCGAGGGTTCGAATCCCTCCCTGTCCGCTGCGAACCGCGGCGTGGCACGCGACCGAAGGTCGCGGGGCACGCCGCGGTTCTTGCGTACAGGGAGAGTTTCGCGACCGCCTCGCAAGGGGCGGTGGGCGTTGCGCGCGAGTGGGATCCACCGTGCCCCTTGCGAGGCGATCGCGAAACGGATCCGCGGCCCTGCGGGCCACGTCTCCGGATTCCGGACTTCAGCCCGAAGGGCTGAAGTTCGAATCCCACAGCGCGTGTTCGACGGGGGTGGG
>JBJOHC010000174.1:0-3545 GCA_046047955.1 Planctomycetota bacterium | reverse complement strand
GGTGCGCGGCGTCTCGCTCGAGATCCGCGAAGGCTCGCTCTGCGGCTTCCTCGGCCCGAACGGCGCGGGCAAGTCGACCACGATCCGCATGATCATGTCGATCATCTCGCCCGACGCGGGCTCGGTCGAGGTGATGGGAAGCTCCGCCCTCGCGATGAAGGACCGCATCGGCTACCTCCCCGAGGAGCGCGGGCTCTACCGGAAGATGCGCGTCGTCGAGTTCGTCGGATACATGGCGAAGCTGAAGGGCGTCCACTCGACTGGCATCGCGCGGCGGATCGACGACTGGCTCGAGCGGCTCGCGCTGCCGGGCGTCGCGAAACGGCGCTGCGAGGAGCTCTCGAAGGGCCAGCAGCAGAAGATCCAGCTGCTCGCGTCGATCATCCACGCGCCCGACCTCCTGATCCTCGACGAACCCTTCTCGGGGCTCGACCCGATCAACGGGCGCCTCGTCCTCGAGCTCATCCGCTCCGAGCAGGCGCGCGGCGCGACCGTGATCTTCTCGACGCACCAGATGCACACGGCCGAGGCGCTCTGCGACCAGGTCGTCCTCATCAACAGGGGCGAGAAGGTGCTCGACGAATCCGTCGCCGCGCTGCGCGCCCGCCACGACGACCGCGGTCTCGTCTGCGCGCCGCGCTCGGACGCGGCCGCGTTCGCCCGCGAGGCCGTCGCGCGCGGGATCGCCGAGCGCGCGCGCGAGCACGGCGACGGCACCGTCGACCTCGACCTCGCCGACGGCACCGACGCCGACGCCGCGATGCGGTCGGTGCTCGAACTCGCGCCGATGCGCTCGGTCGCGCTCCGCCGCATGAACCTCGACGAACTCTTCGTCGAGCTCGTCGGCGGCGAGGACGCCGCGGCGGGAACGCCGAAGGGAGCCATGATCGATGCCTGAGCCCCACACCCGCCCCGAGCCCTCCTACCTCGGCAAGATCACCCTCGTCGGATGGCGCGAGTTCAAGCACACCGCGCTCACGAAGGGCTTCATCTTCGGCGCGGTGGTGATGCCGATCCTCATGTTCGGCATCTTCGCGCTCGTCCCCATGCTCCTCACGAAGGAGACGCCGCCCCTCGTCGGCGAGATCGCGATCGCCGATCCGAGCGGCGCGATCCTGCCGCGCACGCGGGCGATCCTCGAGCGCGACTCGAACCCGGTCGAGCTCGCGAACGAGCTCGCGGACGACCTCGCCTCCCGCGCCGCCACGCCGATGGGCGCCGCCGAGACCGCCGCCGTCCTCGACGACCTCTCGCCCGCGAAGGTCGAGGTCACCTGGCGCGACGAGCGCGATCTCGCGGAGGTCGACGGACTGAAGGCCGAGGTCCGCAACGGCGGGCTCCTCGCCGCCGCCGTCGTGCGCGACGAGGCGCTCGACACGACGCGCGAACCCGTCGCGATCGAGTACTACATCCCGAGCTCCCTCTCGCCGAAGCATGTCCGCCAGATCGCCCGCGCGCTCCGGAAGGCGATCGAGGAGGAGCGCATCGCCCGGAGCGGCGTCGACCGCGGGCTCCTCGCGCGCCTCGCGCCGCCGCCCGAACCGACGACGACGCGCATCTCCCCCGAGGGAAGCGAGGCCGAGGAGAACACCGAACTCCGCATGCTCGTCCCGATGGCGTTCATGATGCTCCTCTGGATCTGCGTCTTCACGAGCGCGAACTACCTGCTCACGACGACGATCGAGGAGAAGTCGAACAAGGTGATGGAGGTCCTTCTCGCGGCGGTGAGCCCGATGCAGCTCCTCGCGGGCAAGATCCTCGGGTATTCGGCGGTGAGCCTCGTGACGCTCGTCATGTACGGCGGCGCGGGACTCGCGGGCCTTTCGGCGGCGGCGATGCTCGACCTCGTGCCGCTCTCGCACCTCGTCTACCTCGGGCTCTTCTTCGTGATGGCGTACGTGATGGTCGCGTCGATGATGGCGGCGGTCGGCAGCGCCGTGAGCGATCTCCGCGAGGCGCAGTCGCTCGTCGGCCCCGTGATGATCCTCCTCATCATCCCGCTCATGCTCTGGATGCCGATCATCCAGAACCCGAACGGCATGCTCGCGACGGTCGCGAGCTTCGTGCCACCCGCGATTCCGTTCGTCATGATCCTGCGCCTCACCGCCGCGACCGAGCCGATCCCGATGTGGCAGACGGTCGTCTCGGTCGTCTGGGGCTTCGGCGCCGCGTTCGGCATGCTCTGGCTCGCGGCGCGCATCTTCCGGGTCGGCGTCCTCATGCAGGGGAAGCCGCCGACGCCGCGCGAACTCGTGCGCTGGGCGTTCGTCCGCTGACGCGCGGCCGTACCATCGCGCGGTGCCCGATCTCTCCGCCTGGCTCCTGACCTTCGGCGCGTTCGGCGCGATCGTCGTCCTGACGGCGGTCGCGGCGAAGGCGGTCGCGGGCGATCCCGCGGGCGCGCGGCGGCGCTGCCCCCGCTGCTGGCACGAACTCGGCCCCGCGGGCGCCGACGGCGCGGCGTCGCGACGCTGCACGGAGTGCGGGCACGAGGCGGCGGACGAACGGGCGACCGCGCGCACGCGGCGCTTCCCGATGCGCGCGGCAGGCGCCTTCGCGGGGATCGTCGCGATCGCGCTCGTCGCGCGCGCGCGCGTCTTCGACCAGGGCCCGTGGAGCGTGGTGCCGACGGGCGTCCTTCTCGCGGCGACGCCGCATCTTCCGGGCGGCGGCTACCGCTCGGCGGCGTGGGAGCTCGCGCAGCGGATCGGACAGCGGAAGGCGAGCGACGCGCAGCTCGAGGAGGCGTTCGACCTCTTCCTCGCGGGCGACGCGGGCGCGCGTCCGCCCGCCGAGGCGTGGCGCACGAAGTACCGCGATCTCGGCACGGCGCTCGCGACCGTGCTCGGCCGCGACGATCCGCGCCTCGACCGGCTGCTCGGGATTCCGCCCGCGATCACGGTCCTCGCCCGCGCGGGCGACGGCGAGGGACCGGGCCTTCTCGTCATCGACGCCGACACCTGGTGGCCACGCGGCACCGAGGCGCGCGCGACCATCCGGATCGGCAACGGCGAACCCGTGACGGCGGCCTTCGTGCCGAGCGCACGCAGCAATCCCCTCGTCCTCGAGCTGCCGGAGGGGGCGACCCCGGACACGCCGGTGGAGGTCGCGTTCGAGGCGCGTCCTCCGCGACGCGCGCTCGGCGCCGAACGGCCGTGGCATGCGTACGAGGCCGTCTCCGACCGCGTCCTCGCACGGAAGGCCGACGCGCCCGCGCTCTCCCCGGTCGACACGCCCGAACTCCGCGAGGCGATCGCCGCGGCCTTCGACGAAGGCCTTCTCCTCTACGAACGCGGCTCGCCTCGCGCGGGCCTGCGCTTCAACCACCGCTCGACCGATGGCGAGGCGTTCGAGGGGATCGCGGTCGCGCTGCGGATCGAGGTCTGCGAGGAGGGTGCGGTGCGGCGCACGAGCCGCATCTGGTGGCGCGCGGGACCGTTCGGAAGCGACGCGCTCTGGCTCCCGTCGGTCGAGGACGAGGACGCGCTCGGCCGGTTCTTCACCGACGATCCCGCGCTCGACACCCGCTGGACGCTGCGCATCGC
>JBJOHC010000173.1:0-3638 GCA_046047955.1 Planctomycetota bacterium | reverse complement strand
ACGACGCCCCGAAGCGCGCACGCGTGCGAAGACGCGGGCGCATGCAGGGATCGCGCCGCCGCGGGTCGCCCACGCGACGACGCCGAGCACTCCCTTTCCGAACCGCTACATTCCGCGCATGCTCGTGACACGGCCCGAGGACATCGAGGGAGCGACCAAGGCGGCGGCCTGCGTCGTCGAAACGCATCGGCGCATCGCGGGGTTCCTCCGCGAAGGCCAGACGCTGCCCGAGATCGACGCCTTCGTCGGCCGCACGCTCGCCGAGCTCGACGCGCCGAGCTGCTTCGTCGGCTACCGGATCCGCGGTCACCCGCCCTTCCCCTCGCACGCGTGCCTCTCGGTCAACTCCTGCGTCGTCCACGGCACGCACGACATGCGCGCGTCGCCGCTGAGGCCGGGCGACCTCGTCTCGATCGACATCGGCGTCCGGCACCGCGGCTGGATCGGAGACGCCGCGTGGACCTACGCGATCCGCGAGCGCGACGCGATCGGCGAGGCGCTCATGAAGGCGGGCGTCGAGTCGCTCCGCCGCGGGGTCGCCGCGCTCAAGCCGGGCCGCCCGCTCATCGACTTCGCGAAGGCGGTGCAGGGACACGTCGAGAAGGAGTGCGGCTTCTGCCTCGTCCGCGGCCTCGGCGGTCACGGCTACGGCAAGGCTCTTCACGGGCCGCCCTTCGTCTCGAATGTCGTCCCGAGCTACCCCGGTGAATGGCCCGAGGCGTGGAAGGAGATCAAGCCGGGTCTCCTCGTCGCGGTCGAGCCGATGATCGCGGTGTCGACCTCGGAAACCCGCTCGAACGGCCGCGAATGGCCCGTCTTCACGGGCGACGGCTCGATGAGCGTCCACTACGAGGCGGATGTCCTCGTGACCGCGCAGGGACCGGTGAACCTCACCGAGGGGCTCTTCGAGCTGCCCGAGATCGTCGGCTAGCGCCCGTCGCGCCTTCTTGCGCTTTTCACGAGAGAGACAACAGCCGTCTACGATGCCGCCCCGCGTCGCCGACGCCACGGATCGAGAACCATGCCCACCATGCGCACCACACTCCTCCTCTCCATGCTGCTCACTCCCGCAACCGCCGCGATGGGCGGCGTGGCGCCGCCGCCCGCGACGAAGGCCGCCCCCGTCACCGACACCGTCCACGGCGTCGAACTCGTCGACGAGTTCCGCTGGCTCGAGCCGCTCGAGAAGGAGTCGGCCGAGGTCGCCGAGTGGACCACCGCGCAGAACGACTGGACGCGCGCGAACCTCGACCGCCTCCCCTGCCGCGACGCGCTCGCGAAGGCGCTCGAGCCGTGGATGACGCTCGGCGCCGTCGGCGCGCCGCGGATGACCGACGCGGGCTACTTCTACGCCGAGCGGACGGGCACCCAGAACCAGTCGGTCGTCAAGTTCCGCGCGACGCTCGACGCCGAGCCGCGCACCATCCTCGATGTGAACGCCCTCGACGAGAAGGGCCTCACGAGCCTCGACTGGTGGAGCCCGAACCGCCAGGGCACGCTCATGGCCTTCGGCACCTCGCGCCAGGGCAGCGAGATGAGCGTCCTCAACATCCTCGATGTCGCGACGGGCACCTGGCTCGCCGACGAGATCACGGGCAAGGTGAGCCTCTCGGGCTGGATGCCCGAAGGAAGGAGCTTCTTCTACTCGGGCCTCCGCGACGAGAAGGACCCCTACTCGCGCGAGACGCGCCACCACGCCATCGGCACGAGCCCGCGCTTCGACCGCGTCGTCGTGCGCCAGACCGAGCCGAGCCGGATCCCGGGCGCGTCGCCGACCTCCGACGGCCGCTGGCTCGTCGGCTACCTCACGCGCGGCTGGCAGGCGAACGACCTCTGGGTCGCCGACCTCGGCGAGTGGCTCCGCACGGGCGAACTGCGGCGGATCGACCTCGCGACCGACCTCGACGGCAGCTTCAGCGCCGTCGACGCGATCGGCGACACGCTCTACCTGACGACCTCGTTCGGCACGCCCCGCGGCAGCCTCGTCGCGGTCGACCTCTTCAATCCCGCGCGCGAACACTGGCGCACCGTCGTCGCCGAGCGCCCCGACATGGTGCTCGAGGGCGTCGGCGTCGCGAAGGGCATGTTCGTCACCACCTGGTCGAAGGATGTCACGACGCGCTTCGAGCGGATCCGCTTCGACGGCACGCCGATCGGCGGCATCGACCTCCCAGGCCTCGGCACCGCGGGCATCGTGACCGACGAGGAGCGCACCGAGGCCTTCGTCACCTACACGAGCTACGACGCGCCGCGCACGATCTACTCGACCGACCTGCGCCACCCGAAGCTGCGCGAGTGGCAGCGCACCGAGATCCCCGCGAGCCTCGACGCGTACACCGTCGAGCAGAAGCGCGCGAAGTCGAAGGACGGCACCGAGGTGCCGATGTTCATCGTGCGCCGGAAGGACATGGCCTTCGACGGCGACAACCCGACCCTCCTCTACGGCTACGGCGGCTTCAACGTCTCGCTCACCCCGTCGTTCAACCCGACGATCGTGCCCTGGCTCGACGCGGGCGGCGTCTATGTCGTCGCGAACCTGCGCGGCGGCGGCGAGTTCGGCGAGGAATGGCATCGCGCGGGCATGGGCGCGGTGAAGCAGAACGTCTTCGACGACTTCTACGCCTGCGCGGAGTGGCTCGTCGCGAACAAGTACACGAGCCCCGCGCGTCTCGCGATCGAGGGCGGCTCGAACGGCGGCCTTCTGACGGGCGTCGCGAGCACGCAGCGGCCCGAGCTCTTCGCGGCGGCGATCGTCGCGGTGCCGCTCCTCGACATGGTGCGCTACCACGACTTCCTCATCGCGCGCTACTGGGTCCCCGAGTACGGCTCGAGCGAGGATCCCGCGCAGTTCGAGACGCTGCGCGCCTACTCGCCCTACCACAACGTGCGCAAGGGGACGAAGTACCCCGCGCTCCTCGTGACCGCCGGCGAGAACGACTCGCGCGTCCACCCGCTCCACGCGCGCAAGTTCGTCGCGCGCCTGCAGGCGGCCGCTGCGAACGACATGGCCGAGGACCCGATCATGCTCTGGGTCGACCGCGACGCGGGCCATGGCCAGGGGAAGCCGCTCTCGCTCCGGATCCGCGACGAGGTCGACCAGTGGTCGTTCGTCATGTGGCAGACGGGTGTCTGCGGCCGCTGAGGCTGCGAACGAACCCCACACACGCGTCCGCACACCGCGCCCCGCCCGCAGGCGGGGCGCTTTCACATCGCCCCCGCGCGATTTTCCACGAATCGCGCCAAGTGATGACACGGTCGACGGCCCGATTCCGCCAACAGGGTCGAACAGGACACTCCCGCGCGGCTTGAAGACAGGCAAGCCACGCGACGACGGACATTTCTCTCTCCCGCGAACGAGCCCGCCCATGCGGGCTTCTTCGTTTTTCCGCACGCCGCCGAGACGAACCCGACTCCACCCGCGCCCGCGCGGCGGCCCGATCGGCTCGCACGACGAACCCCGCCCCGCTCCTCCCGACATTTCGCCGAAATCCCGACGAGCCATGACACGCCCCACCCACCGATTCCGCCAACAGGGTCGAACAGGACACTCCCGCGCGGCTTGAAGACAGGCGAGCCACGCGATGACGGACATTTCTCTCTCCCGCGAACGAGCCCGCCCATGCGGGCTTCTTCGTTTT
>JBJOHC010000172.1:0-2911 GCA_046047955.1 Planctomycetota bacterium | reverse complement strand
GCCCGGGCGGATGCTCGGGATCGTCGGGCCGTCGGGCGCGGGGAAGACGACGCTCGTCTCGCTTCTCCTCCGGCTCTACGAGCCCGACGAGGGTTCGATCGAGGTCGACGGCGTCGCACTTGCGACGGTGCCGCGCGGCGAGATCCGCGCCGCCATCGGCACGGTCCTGCAGCAGCCCTTCCTCTATTCGAAGAGGCTGCGCGACAACATCCTCGCGGGCGCGCGCGACGCCGCCATCCACGACGCGATCGCCGAGGAGGCCGCGCGCGCCGCGTGCGTCCACGACAACATCGTCGGATTCCCCGACGGCTACGCGACGATGGTCGGCGAGAAGGGGCTCACGCTCTCGGGCGGCCAGCGCCAGCGCGTCGCGATCGCGCGCGCGCTCGCGCAGCGGCCGCGGCTTCTCGTCCTCGACGACGCGCTCTCGGCGGTCGACGCGACGACCGAGGCGTCGATCCTCGCGTCGCTGCGCGCGCGGCGGCCGGGTCCGTCGATGATCGTGGTGACGCACCGCCTGTCGGCGGTCGCCGACGCCGACGAAATCGTGGTCCTCGACGAGGGGCGGATCGTCCAGCGCGGGACGCATGCGACGCTCGTCGCCGAGCCCGGCCTCTACCGGACGCTCTGGGAGATCCAGTCGGGCGCCCACGGCGACGGTGACGGTGACGGCGACGGCGACGCGGCGCGCACCGAGGAGGCCGTCCATGGCTGACGCCACCGTCCACGACGACGCGCGCGGGCGCTTCTCGCTCACGGTGTGGCGACCCGTCCTCGCGCGGGCGCTCCGCGAGCGCGCGGCGGTCGCGGGACTCGTCGGCGGCGGCGTCCTCGTCGCGGCGATCGAGACGGCACTTCCCCTCTTCGTCGCGCGCATCGTCGACGAGGCGCGGAAGGGCGAGAGCGCGGTCCTCTGGCCGGTCGTCCTCCTCTACGCGGGCGTCTTCGTCGTCTTCGGCGCGGGCGTGTGGCTCTTCATCCGGAGCGCGGGCGTCGTCGCGACGCGCACCGCGCACGCGCTGCGGCGCGATGCGTTCGCGCGGCTGCAGGCGCTCGAGCCCGCGTACTTCGACCACCGTCCGACCGGCTGGCTCGTCTCGCGCCTCACGAGCGACTGCACGAAGGTGACGGGCATGCTGCCGTGGGTCCTGCTCGACGTCGCGTGGTGCGGCGCGATCCTCGCGGGCGTCGTCGTCACGATGTTCGTCCTCGACGCGCGGCTCGCGCTCTGGGCGCTTGCGGCGGTGCCGGCGATGGCGGTCGCGAGCGCGGTGTTCCAGCGGCTCCTGATCCGCGCGGGGCGCGAGTCGCGCCGCCTCTCGAGCGCGATGACGGCGTCGTACGGCGAGATGCTCCTCGGCGCGCGCACCACGAAGACGCTCGTCCGCGAGGAGGAGAACCACCGCGAATTCCGCGTGCTTTCGGCGGAGATGAACGCGTGGATGATGCGGAGCGCGGTCCTCTCGAGCGTGTACATGCCGCTCATGGCGACGCTCGCGGCGACCGCGGGCGCGCTCGTCCTCTGGAAGGGCGCGGGCGAGGTGCTCGCGGGCGACGCGATCGTCGAGGGCGGCGTCACGCTCGGCACGCTCATCGCGTTCATGCAGTTCGCGGCGCTCTTCGCGCAGCCCGTCCAGGAGATCTCGCAGCGCTTCGCGGATGTCCTCAACGCATCGAGCGCGGCGGAGCGGATCGCGTCGCTCCTCGCGACCGAACCCGCGATCGGCGACGCGCCCGGTGCGCGCGCGCCCGGCGCGGCGCGCATCGGCGAATTGCGCTTCGAGTCGGTCGACTTCCACTACCGCGCGGGCGTGCGCGTTCTCGAAGGCGTGTCGTTCGCGATCGCGCGCGGCGAGACGGTCGCCCTCGTCGGCTCGACGGGTGGCGGGAAGAGCACCATCGCCTCGCTTGCGACGCGCTTCTACGACGCGTGCGGCGGGCGCGTCGCGCTCGACGGGCGCGACATCCGCGCCGTGCCGCTCGGCTGGCTTGCGGAGCGCGTGGGCATCGTGCCGCAGGTCGCGCATCTCTTCGCGGGAACCGTGCGCGAGAACATCCGCTACGGACGGCTCGAGGCGACGGACGCCGAGATCGAGCGGGCCGCGCGGCAGGTGAAGGCGCATGCGTTCATCGAGGCGCTCGAGAGGGGCTACGACACCGAGGTCGGCGAGGGCGGCGAGCGGCTCTCGACGGGGCAGCGCCAGCTCGTCGCGCTCGCGCGCGCGGTGCTGCGCGACCCCGACATCCTCGTGATGGACGAGGCGACGAGCTCGATCGACGCCGCCACCGAGCGGCTCGTCCAGGAGGGCGTCGACGAGGTGCTGCGCGCCGACAGCGGCTCGGGCCGCATCTCGATCGTCATCGCCCACCGACTCTCGACGATCCGCAACGCGACCCGCATCCTCGTCGTCGAGGCGGGCCGCATCGTCGAGTCGGGCCCGCACGCCGAGCTCATGCGCCGCCGCGGCCGCTACTGGTCGCTCTACACGAGTCAGGTCGCGGCGGAGCGCGAGCGGGAGCTGCTCCATCTCGCGGAGGGCGGCCGCGAGGAAACCCTCGCGGAGCTGGTCGGGGAGGATGGCCGCGAGGAGTAGCCGGGGCGCGGATCGCCAGGACGGACACGAACCAGGTTGCGGGGAGACTGTTCGCGAGCCTGCGGCTCGCGAAGCCAGTTCAGCGGGTTTCGACGGCGACGATGACCGGGCCTTCCTCCGACAACCATGATCGTGCTCAAGCGGATCTCCTGGAATCTCCGAAGCGTCGGGCGCGGACCACGAGGTCCACGACGCGCTCCCAAGACTCCACATGCGAGAAAATCCGCCCCGCGGACCATGGTGGCGTGAAAATCGCACGCGCGCGCGATGCCGCGGGAGGACGGAACGCCGAACAGTCTCGACGGAGTCGCGGTGGG